>NZ_JAHVKJ010000011.1:0-508247 GCF_019800795.1 Halomonas sp. DP3Y7-2 | reverse complement strand
GCGCCGCCGGAGATCAGCCTGAAAGACATCTTTGTGTCACTGCTGCCGTTCATCGCACTGCAATTGTGTGTGCTGGCCGCGCTGCTGATGTGGCCCGAGATGGCCATGTGGCTGGTCGATTGATTGACCTGAGAGGGCGGCCTTGGCCGCCCTTCGTCGTATCATGTGAAACCGTTATTTCTCCGTTGTCGACTCGATGAGGACTGCTGACATGAATGATGCCCAGCGCGCTGTGCTTGATGCTGCCATGAAGGAGATGCCGCTGGTGGCCATCCTGCGTGGTATTACGCCCGATGAGATCGAGCCGGTCTGTGGTGCTCTAGTGGACGCAGGCTTTCGCCTGATCGAGATTCCACTGAATTCACCGCAGCCCTGGGACAGCATCGAGCGTGCCGTTGCCTGTAGCCCTGAGAACGTGCTGATCGGCGCCGGTACCGTGCTGGAAGCGGACGACACGGCCAAGCTGGCGTCACTTGGCGCACCGCTGATGATCACGCCGAACACCGATCCTTCGCTGGTCACGCTGGGTGCTGAGCGGGGTCTTGCTCCGATGATCGGCTGCATGACGCCGACGGAAGCGCTGGCTGCCGCGCGCGCCGGTGCCGTTGCGCTCAAGCTGTTCCCCGCCGCACGTCTTGGGACGGGGTACTTGAAGGACATCAGCGCCATTCTGCCCAAGCACCTGCCGGTGCTGGCCGTCGGTGGTATCGAGCGTTCCAACATGGCGGAGTGGCATGCCGTGGGCGTGGCCGGGTTTGGTTTCGGCAGCAATCTGTACAAGCCAGGCCGCAGCGCGGACGAGGTCGGCAAGATCGCCCGTGAGCTGGTGGACGAATGGCAGAGCCTGGCCGGTAACGCCAGTGCAGGAGCCGGGGCATGAGCGAGCGCCTGATTGCGATTGATTGGGGAACCAGTAACTTCCGTGCCTTTCTGGTCGATCGGCAGAGCGGAGAGTGTCTGGAGAGCGTACGTTCCGATGCGGGGCTGCGCTCGCTGACGACAGCCGAATTCCCCCATTACTGTGAAGCCCAGGTGGGTGCCTGGCGTGAGGGCAGCAAGGTGCCGGTGTATCTGTCCGGTATGGTCGGATCGGCGCGGGGCTGGAGCGAAGCACCGCAGCTGGAGGTCCCCCGTTCGGCGCTGGATCTGGCCGACAATGTGGTGCCCGCGCCGGGGCTCGACAACGCCTGGATCGTGCCCGGTCTCAAGGTGGTGCGAGACGATCACGTGGATGTGATGCGGGGCGAGGAAATTCAGGCGTTTGGTGCCTTCGCCCTGAAAGGACTCAGTAGCGGTGTGTGCTGCCTGCCAGGCACCCACAGCAAGTGGGCCAGACTGGAAGGCGATCGCTTGGTGGATTTTTCGACCATGATGACCGGCGAGCTCTATCACGCCGTGCGCTTCCACACGCTGCCGGGAGAGCCGTCGAGAACGGCCGACAACAGCGGCGATGCCTTCGATGCTGACGGCTTTGCCCAAGGGTTGGCAGCAGCGGAACATCCCGCTGGGCTGATGCACGCGCTGTTCGAAGGCCGCAGCCGCCACCTGTACGCGGGCCTGCAGGCTTCTCAGGTGGGCAGTTTTCTCTCCGGGGTGTTGATTGGTGCTGAGGTGCTTGCCCAGCGCGAGCATCTGATCGAGCAGCAGGCCGGTGTCGTGCTGGTGGGGTCCTCGGGGCTCAACCCGCTGTATCGCCAGGCGCTGGAACGCCACGCTATCGCGGTGGATGAGGTAGACAGCGACAGCGCGACCCTGGCGGGATTGATCGCACTGGCGGAGCGTCATCGGCTGACGTAACGCGGGGGGAGTGGTGCTCGTCAGCTCCCCCGGTGCGATTGCCCTGATAAACTGCTCTGACGACCTGCTCTGACGACCTGCTCTGACGACCTGCCCTGACGAATTGCCCTGACGAATTGCCTTGGCGGATGACTATCGTCAGGAAAAGACCGGCTCCCATGGAGCCGGTCTTTTTGTTTCTAGTGGATGGCGACTGACGGATAGTCTTTGAGGGACCGCTGTAGACGGACAACTCTGTCGCTTAGCCGGCCATTGGGCGGCATAGTTCCAACGGCACCAACGAGAGGCAGAAGCTGGCAGCCCTTCAGGACGGACGGAACTCGCCGCGGTAGTCGGCGCGTGGGTCGGCGAAGGCTCCGTGGCCAATAAAGGTCATGCTGTTGAAGTCGAGGACGTAACGTAGTGCCAGACCTTTGTCCTCCAAGCCATAGACAAAGATTCGGTGATCATCCACGGGTGTTGCGAGATAGGCGCAGCTGGTGTCGCTTGGCTGCGATGTGGTGGGCGAGCCATGCAGGCGATGACGCATGCGCGTAGCGTTTTCGAAGACCACGCCCCAGGTCTTGCCGTCACAGCTGAACTCAAACGTCTTGCCTACCATCGGATCGGACATGGGATTCTCCTTGTTCGACGATCGACTGCGAGAGCCGAGGTAGTGGTGGACATATCAACGGGAAAAACGCCTCACAACCCCCTTGTCGGTGACAAAGCTGACGGTCGGTGACAAAGCTGACGGTCAGTGACAAAGCTGACGGTTAACGACATGGCTGACGATCAGCGTAGGGATGAGACGAAACATGACGACTAAGTGACAGAGTGTAAGGCGTTCATTACTGCTGCATTGGCGAGAAAGTATGCTCATGCAGGAAAGGGTAGGAGAAGTCAGCGTTTTCCACACCGCTGGTCATCTTTTTCAGCGCGCTGCATCCGGCGATGTCGCCAGTTCCGAGATAAAGCGGTCGATGATGGCGTCAGGGGTGCTCTCGATGTCGCAACGAATCGCTTCGTCGTCACCTGGCATCTCCAGCGTGGCCAGCTGGTTTCGCAGCATATGCTCACCAGCAAAGAAGTGCTGCCCGCGGCTGTTGAGGCGCGATAGCAGCAGTTCCTGACTGCCGTGAAGGTACAGGATCTTCAGGTCCGCGGCGCCGGCGCGCAGCAGGTCTCGGTACTGTCGCTTCAGGGCCGAGCAGCCGATCACCAGGGGCTGGCCGGTCTGACGATGTTCGCGATACAGGCCGGCCAGGGTGTCGAGCCAGCCCTGGCGATCTTCGTCGTTCAGTGGTTCGCCCCGGGACATCTTGGCGATGTTGTCGCGGCTGTGGTAGTCATCGCCGTCGATGAACTTGGCTCCCGTCCGCTCGGCCAGCAAACGCCCGATGTGGGATTTGCCTGAGCCCGAAACGCCCATGACGAGCATGCTCAGAGGGGGAGTGGACAGGCGAGGGCGAGAAGCTGTGTTCATGTAGAGGGGCGCGCCGATGTTCAGAAAGTGAAAGGCGATTCTAGCATTTCTGGCGCGCGTTTTCGCGGCAGCCTGACCCCGTGTTTTGCTAGCGATAGCCTGCCATCAACTCACGTATCAAGGGGCTGTCCGCATCTCGCAGGGTGGGCAGCTCGAAGCGCGCACGGGCGATGGCGGTGCGCGACAGTTCGGCGTGAATCAGCATTTCGCGATCCTCCGCCTCGGCCAAGGTGTCGCCGCGGGGCCCGAGAATCCGCGACCCTCCCCAGAAGTGACTGTCACCCTCTGCTCCGTATCGATTGGCCATCAATACCGGTGTGCCGTAGGTCATGGCGTAGAAACGCACATTCAGCACCCAGTTGTCTTCATTGGAGAAGTCCTCGGAGACGATGCCGGATGCGGAGTTGATCGGCGCGCAGAGGACGGCAGGCCGTGCCAGCAGGGCAGCGTGAACCAGCGCTGGGTTCCACAGGTCGGCGCAGATCATCGAGGTGGTGCTCCATCCCGGACGAACCGGAACTTCCGTCAGGCGGCTGCCGTGGCTGAACCACTTGCCTTCCTCAAGACCGCCATAGGTGGGCAGGTTGAGCTTGCGATGCACGGCGGCCACTCGACCGTCCTGTAAAATGGCCAGGGCATTGTAGATCTCACCGGGGCTGGCTTCCTCGACGAAGCCGACGATGACCTGCATGCCGGCGGCCGCCTTGGCCAGCTGGATCAGCCGTGGGTCCTCCGATGGCATGGCCACCTCCAGCACCCTTGGGCCCAGGCCGTAACCGGTCAATGAGAGTTCGGGAAAGACCAGCAATTCCACGCCACGACGGCGAGCGTCGTGGATCACGTCGAGGTGATGGGCGAGATTGGCCTCGACGTCACCGAGGCGCGTGTTGATCTGGGCGCAGGCGACCTGTAGCTGTTCCTGGTGCTGCTTGGCCTGATGCTGCATGGCTGGGATTCCTGAGGGTGGGGGCAGGGCGCCACAAGGTGCCGTAATTCGCTCGGCGGATCAACGTTCGTCACGACTATCGCTGTTGTCTCTGGAAAGCCCGGGCGTGGCGTCGCGGGGGGTATCGCTTTGCTGGGGCGGTTGCAGCTTGCGCTTGAGCAGGCGAAAGCCGATCCAGTGGATGACGCCCAGCCCGACGAGGACCGCGACGATAAGAAGATAGAAGCGAGTGTCCATGGAGGAGGCTCCGTGTGAGGCCCCGGACCGCCCGGGGCAAAAAGTGCCTGACAGCACCATCTTCTATACGTCAACACGACAGACGGCGAGGCGACCTGGGTCAAGTCCCGACGAGCTCAGGCACTTTTCGTGCAAGCCCTAGGCTCTGTCCGAAAAGTCGACGAGCGAAGGTGAGACAAGGCAAAAATCGGTGAGAAAGCGCAGTTTACGTGGTGTAAATGAGCATTTTGATCCGATTTTTAACGCCGTATTACCGAGCGCAGGCACTTTTCAGACAAGCCCTAGCGTCCTCCGGCGGGATCAATAAAGGTCCCCGTCACATAGGAGGCCGCGTCGGACAGCAGCCAGACGATGGCCTCGGCGACCTCTTCCGGTCGACCGGCACGCCCCAACGGACAGCCGGGCCCGAGTTCGGCCAGCCGCTCCGGTCGGCCTGCCCGGGCATGGATATCGGTCTCGATCAAGCCGGGGCGTACGGCATTGACGCGAATGCCACGGGGGCCCAGTTCCTTGCTCAAGCCGATGGTCAGTGTATCCAGTGCGCCCTTGCTGGCGGCGTAGTCGACGTACTCGTTGGGCGAACCCAGGCGCGAGGCCATGGAACTGACATTGACCAGGGCACCCTTGTCGACCAGCGCGCGCGCGGCTTCCCGGGCGACCAGCAGGGCGCCCAGCACATTGGTGTCGACCACCTGACGCAGGCGCTCCACTGCCATATCCGCCAGTGGCATGGAGGGCGCCACGATACCGGCGTTGTTGACCACCCCGGTGATCGGGCCCAGGCGTTGTCGCGTACTGGTGAACAGTGCCATCACCTGAGCCTCGTCGACCACGTCGGCCTTGACGGCCATGGCGCCGTCTTCACCGGTCAGTGCCTGACAGGCTTCCAGGGTGTCCCGGGCGGCGGCGTCATCGCTGCGATAGCTGAAGGCGACCCGCGCACCGGCACGGGCGCAGGCCAGGGCGGTGGCACGGCCGATACCGCGGGAGCCGCCGGTGATCAAGATGACGTCGGAGGGGGCGAAAGGCATGTCGAATCCTCGGGTAGCGATGTCGTCTGCCTATCCTTGGCACTTTTACTGCCCTTGTCACCTCCCGTCATGTTCGAGGCCTTGGACTCGCACGTTCAAGGTTGTCCCAGCACTCTCAACAACTCGCCGATGGGGCGTGTTTCCAGGGTGGCGACGACCTTCTCGATCTCGCTGGCACGGGCGCCCAGTACCGGGCTCGCCAGGGCCTGAAACTTGGCAGAGATCTCGTCATCGCTCAGCGGATTGTGGGGGTTGCCGCGGGCTTCCATGGCGGGGCTCTGGATACGGCGACCATCGCGTAGATACAGCGTGACGCTGGCCCAGCGCTCGGCCGGGAAGCGTGCGTTGTAGTCATCGCATTCGGTGATCGTCACCCGCCGTGACAGCGCCACCAGAGCATCGTCGCCGAGATCCCGACTGATGGCGGCGACGTCGATGGTGCCGCGATCGAGGGCGCAGGCCACCGACCAGGGCAGGCTGTACTGGGCCTGTTCGGTGGTGGTCGGGGCGATGGTGTGCAGGCGCCTGGCCTCGTGGAAGGTGGTGATCTCGATGCGTTCGATATTGTTCACCTGGCGTTCGGCGGCGGGTATGGCGAGTACCGCCTCCACCGCCGGCTGGGCCCAGCGGCACACCGGATAGGCCTTGAAGTACTGCTCCGACAGGTAGTCGCGTCGTCCCAGATCGCCCCATACCGCGGCGTGCTGCTCGGCACACAGGGTCACCGCCGGGGCGCCGGTGAAGCCGTCCTCGGCCAGCAGGGTGGCCGCGACGCCTGCCTGGGCGCCCCAGCCGGAGCCATCCTTGAGCATGGTCGGGTGATCGATGCAGCGCATCATCTGGCTACGCGGACCATAGAATTCGGCGATGCCGAGGGCGTGTTCCAGCTGGGCCGGGGCGAGGCCCTTGAGGCGCGCCGTCACCGCTGCCACGCCCAGCGCGTTCCAGGCCCCCGAGGTGTGATAGTCGGGACTCGAGGCGTGCAGCGCGATGCCGGCCCGGGTGGCGATCTCGTAGCCCATCGCCAGCAGGCCGAGAAAGGCCCTGCCGTTGACCTGCTCGATCTCGGGCAGCGCCAGCAATCCCGGCAGGATGGCGACGCCGGCGTGGCCCTTGGTCAGCACTTGGCCGTCGTGGGCGTCGAGTGCATCGATCAGCCAGGCGCCGTGCAAGGCGACGCCGGTGGCCGACGCCGTCGACGAGGAGAACAGCAAGGGGCGATCACCTGCGTGCTGCACCCTGACATAGCGGCGGGCGTGTTCGGCCAGGGCCGTGTCGGTGGCGCCGGCGGCGACGCCGAGAAGGTCCAGCAGGCAGCGCTTGGCATGGCGGCACTGAGCGTCATCTAGGTGGTCCAGAGGAGACGTGAGGATCCAGTGGATGACGTCCCGGGAAGTGCTCATGGGGAGGTCCTTTGTCGAACTGGGGGAGCCGCAGGGGGAGAGCGCTCACTGCACGCTGGTGAGGTAGGAACAAGGCCCCCGAACGGGGGCCTTGAAGGGTCACAGCAGGTCGTTGTCCTCGAGGAAGGATTCGGCGACGTCCTCGATGGTCTCGCGCTCGACGTCCACTCGGGCGTTGAGGCTGGCCATGGTGTCGTCGTCCAGCAGCGCTGAAAGCGCGTTCATCTGGTCGGCCAGCTCAGGGTTGGCGTCGAGGGTTTGCTGACGCACGACCGGGGTCAACGCGTAGGCAGGGAAGAAGCCCTGGTCGTCTTCCAGCACCTGGAAGTCAAAGGCGGGGATGCGGCCATCGGTAGCGAAGACCAGGCCAACGTCGACCTGGGCGTCACGCAGTGCCTGGTAGACCAGGCCGGAGTCCATGCGTTTCACGGCGTTACGAGCGACGCGAAAATCGTAGGCTTGCTGCAGCGGCCGCCAACCGTCTTCGCGGGCATAGAACTCGGCGTTCATGGCAAAGCTCAGTTCCTGACCGTCGTTGATCGCATTGGCCAGCTCGGACAGGCTGGTGATACCCGTTTCTTCCACGCTGTCTGCGCGCATGGCCAGGGCATAGGTATTGTTGGCGGCGGAGGGCTCCAGCCACACCAGCCCCTTCTCGGCGTCCAGCGACTTGACGCGCTGATAGGTTTCCTCAGCGCTGAGAGATTCGGTCACATCGTTGTAGTTGATCAGCGAGGTGCCGGTGTATTCCCAGTAAAGGTCCACCTGGCCGTTTTCCTGCGCCTGGCGCAGCACGGCTGAGCCCATGCCTGCGCGCTTGTCGACGTCATAGCCCAGTCCGTCCAGGTACTGGGTGGTCATGCTGGCCAGCAGCTGTTGCTCGGTAAAGTTCTTGCCGCCAACCACCACGTCGTTGGCGCTCACGGCGGCACTCGTGGAGACGAGGGCCAGGCCAGTCAGTGCGGTCATCAATGTCTTCATGCTGCATGCTCCAGTTGAGGTCTTGTGAGGGGAGTCAATGGGGGACAAGGGACGACGCTGCATCAAGCGCGCGCCGGATTGACGCCGCGTGGCACGATCACGAAGGCGATCCCCGCTATCAAGGCATCCACCACAATGGCCAGCATGGCCGTGGGAATGGCGCCAGACAGCATCATGATCGGATCGTACAGATCGATGCCGGTGAAGATCAGCTCGCCCAGGCCGCCTGCACCGATCAGAAAGGCCAGGGGCACGGTGCCAACGTTGATCGTCAGGGCGGTTCTGATACCCGCAAAGATCACGTACAGGGCATTGGGCAGCTCGACCTTGAACAGGCGCTGGACCGGCGACATGCCAATACCGGCAGCGGCTTCCTTCAGGGCCGGGGAAACGCCCTTGAGTCCGGCATAGGTGTTGCGCGTGATCGGCAGCAGGGTGGCCACGAACAGGCCAAACACCGCGGGTACGGTACCAATGCCAAGAAAGCTCATGGACAGCGCCAGCACCGCCAGGGTGGGAATGGTCGTGCCGACGTTGAGGACCTGCATCAATGACTCGGCGGCACGACTCATGCTCGGGCGTGATAGCCAGATGCCCAGCGGAATGGCGACCAGAATCGCGAGGCCCCCCGAGAGGAACGTCAACCACAGGTGCTGGGCTGCCAGGTACTGGACGTCCGGCAAGTACCACAGAAAGTCATCGATGGCGCCGCTGGACTGGGCCCAGACGCCGAGCAGGAAGACAAGGATCAGGCCGAGTATGATGCCGGCGCTGGTCAGGCTACGAATCAGCATCCACTCACTCCTTTGGCTCTGCGGTTACTGTTTCGCGCTGCTTGGTGCGAAAGCGTGCGCCCAGGTGGTGGGTCATGGCCCGTTGGGTGATCTGGCCACACACGCGTCCTTCTTCATCGACGCAGGGCAACCAGGTAATGTCCTGGGCAAACATCAGTGAAGCCACCTTGCGCAGGTCATCATCCAGGCTGACCGTGGCAGGCACGTTCTGGAAGTGATCGCGGCAATAGCCCTTGGTGGTTCTGGCCAGGGAGCGGCTGATCAAGCCGACCGGCTGGCGCTTGTCGTTGATCATCAGAATGGAGTTCTGGTAGCCGAAGTCATCGATGCGCTCCAGCGCTGTGGACAGCGTATCTTCCGGCTTCACCGTGCCGATCTCGTCGCTGACCACCTCGGACACCTTGACCAGGTTGAGTCGTTTCAGCGCGCGGTCTTCCCCCAGGAAGGATTCGACGAAGGCATTCTTGGGCGCGGCCAGCAGGTCATCCGGGGTGGAGTACTGCACCAGCTTGCCCTCGCGGAAGACGGCGACGCGATCGCCCATCTTGATGGCTTCGTCGATATCGTGGCTGACGAACATGATGGTCTTGTTGAGTTCCTGCTGCATTTTAAGGAACTCATCCTGAATCACCGCACGATTGATCGGATCGATGGCGCCGAAGGGTTCGTCCATCAGCATGACCGGGGGATCTGCTGCCAGCGCACGGGCAACGCCGATTCGCTGTTGCTGGCCGCCAGACAGTTCAGAAGGAAAGCGCTTGAGGAAGGCATCCGGCTCCAGCGCGATCATGTGCATCAGCTCCCGCGCACGCTCCTTGTAGCGGCTCTTGTCCCAACCCAGAAGCTTGGGTACCACCGCGATGTTCTCTTCGATGGTCATGTTGGGAAACAGACCGATCTGCTGGATCACGTAGCCGATGTTGCGGCGCAGGTCCTGGGTGTTCATGTTGGTGGTATCGTCACCGTTGATGAAGACCCTGCCGGAGGAGGGTTTCACGATCCGGTTGATCATCTTCAGGGTGGTGGTCTTGCCGCACCCGGACGGACCCAGGAGGATGCAGATTTCGCCGGTGGGAACCTCCATGTTGATGTGGTCAGCGGCGACGACGGCGCCCTTGGGCGTATCGAAGACCTTGGTCAGATTTTCCAGACGAATCATCAGAAAGTCCTTGTGGCTAGTCGGCAGACGCGGGCGATGGGTCATTCAACATGCTGGTTGGATGACGGTGCCCGCTCTTTTTATTGGGGAATCAGGTTGTGGGGGACATCAGGCAGCGCTGGCGGCGCCTTCCATACCCTTGGGCGTAAAGCGCTTCTGGATCGCCAGCAGGCCATAGTCGACGATGATGGCCAGCAGGCTGACCGCAATGGAGCCAATGATCAGCTGGCGCGGGTCGGACTGGGAGATCCCTCGACTGATAAAGGTGCCAAGCCCTCCTGCACCGATATAGGCAGCAATCGCCATGACGCCGATGTTAAGGACGACGGCGGTGCGAACTCCCGCCATGATCACCGGCACCGCCAGCGGTATCTCGACCATTCGCAGACGCTGACGGTGGCTCATGCCGATGCCGCGGGCAGCCTCGCGCAGGGCTGGGTCGACGTTATTGATGGCGGTATAGGTGTTGCGAATGATCGGAAGCTGGGAGTAGAGCAGTACGGCGATCACGGCCGGCAGATAGCCGATCCCCTGACCGATCAGCGACAGCACCGGAATCATGATGCCAAAGAGCGCAATGGAGGGGATGGTGACAATGATGGACGCAGCATAGAGCACCGCTTGTGCGACCCTCTCGTTGCGGGTGATCGCGATGCCAATAGGAACGCCGGTCAGGGTGGCGATGCCTACGGCCACACCCACCAAAGAGATATGCTCAAGCGTTCTGGATAGCAGCAAGTCGGCGTTCGCTATCGCGTATTGAATCAATTCCAAGGCAGTTGCTCCTGTTGAGCCGCGCAGCGTCGGTCACGTCGCGCTGTAAGAGGGCGGCGTGCTTTCAGCCCACGGGCAGTCAACTCGCCCGCTCAGGGCGAGGGCCTTCGTTCACTGGCCGTTGATTGGGCACAAGCTTAGCAGAATGCTCTATCTATTTGGTTTGATCATGAATGACGATATGCAATGAAGGGAATTGATGGATCTGATGCATGTCTTGCTGCACAGGTCGTACAAGATGGCTAAGCGTCATTGTTTTAGTGAATGAGAATGATTGTGTTTTTGTATTCATCTGCGTCGATCATGTCGAGATCCTGGCGGCTATCGGGTCAATAGCGTGGTATAGAGCGGCTCGGCTCTTCACATCGGGTTTATACAGGACTAAAATGGTCCCCAATCGAAGCAGGGGCTGAACTCTGCACCGACGAAGAGGGGAGCTCCCCGAGGAGAGGCGAATGCTGAAGCTGTCTCGCATGACAGACTATGCGGCAGTGGTAATGGCGCAGATTGCGCGCCATCCGCGCGAGCCGCACGCCGCGGGAGAGCTCGCCGACGCGGTGCAGCTGCCTCACCCTACGGTGAGCAAGACGCTGAAGATGCTGGTGAAAGCGGGGCTGCTGGTGTCGCGCAGAGGGGCCCAGGGAGGCTACCAACTGGCTCGTGCCGCCTCCGAGATCACGGTGAGCGACATCATTTCTGCCATTGAAGGCCCCGTCGCCGTCACCGAATGCAGCCATGCCGAGGGCGACTGCGATCTGGCATCAACCTGCGGCGTAGCCGACAACTGGCAGCGGGTGTCGCTGGCCATACGCGAGCTTCTGGACAGTATCACCTTGGCGCATCTGGCAGACAGCTCTCCGCTGAAAATGCCGGTTCGCCTGCCGATTCAAAGCGTTAGCCTGGCGGCGGAAGCCTGACCAGCGTCTCATCGACTTCATTACCCTGGGCGGGTGACGCCCGCCGACCGAACCGTCCGGGAGGGGACACATCATGGCAAGTCAGGAAATGGAACAGCTCGTCCGTCGCGAATATAAAGAAGGATTCGTGACCGACATCGAGAGCGACACGATCCCGCCGGGACTCGACGAAGATACCATCGCGTTCATCTCCAACAAGAAGGGTGAGCCGGCATGGATGCTGGAATGGCGGCTGGATGCCTATCGTCAGTGGTTGAAGATGACGCCCCCGTCCTGGGCACATCTGGACTATCCGCCGATCGACTATCAGGCGATTTCCTACTTCAGTGCCCCGAAGCGTGAAGAAGACAAGCCCCAGAGCCTCGATGAAGTCGACCCCAAGCTGCTCGAGACCTACGAGAAGCTGGGTATCCCGCTGCATGAGCGTGCCGCACTGGCCGGGGTGGCGGTCGATGCCGTCTTTGACTCCGTGTCCGTGACCACCACGTTCAAGGACAAGCTGGCCGAAGCGGGCGTGATCTTCTGTTCCATCTCCGAGGCGATTCGCGACTATCCAGAGCTGGTAAAGCAGTATCTGGGTACCGTCGTGCCCACCAGCGACAACTACTTCGCGGCGCTGAACTCGGCAGTGTTCACCGACGGCTCCTTCGTGTTCGTGCCGGAGGGCGTGACCTGTCCGATGGAGCTGTCCACCTACTTCCGTATCAACGCCGCCAACACCGGCCAGTTCGAGCGCACCCTGATCGTGTGCGAGAAGAAGGCGCAGGTGTCCTACCTGGAAGGCTGCACGGCGCCGATGCGCGACGAAAATCAGCTGCACGCCGCAGTGGTCGAGCTGGTGGCTCTTGAAGACGCCAGCATCAAGTACTCCACCGTGCAGAACTGGTACCCGGGCGACGAAGATGGCAAGGGCGGCATCTACAACTTCGTCACCAAGCGCGGTGATTGCCGCGGTGATCGCTCGCACATCAGCTGGACCCAGGTGGAAACTGGCTCGGCCATTACCTGGAAGTATCCGTCCTGCGTGCTGCGCGGCAAGGACTCCATCGGCGAGTTCTATTCCGTGGCGGTGACCAACGGTCGCCAGCAGGCCGATACCGGTACCAAGATGATTCACCTGGGCGAGGGCAGCAAGTCCACCATCGTCTCCAAGGGTATCTCTGCCGGCCGCTCCAACCAGTCCTACCGCGGTCTGGTCAAGGTGGGGCCGCGGGCCAAGGGTGCGCGTAACTTCACGCAGTGTGACTCGCTGCTGATCGGCGACACCTGTGGCGCCCATACCTTCCCCTACCAGGAAATCGGTAATTCCACGGCGACCGTGGAACACGAGGCCACGACCTCCAAGATTGGTGAAGACCAGCTGTTCTACTGCCAGAGCCGCGGCATCTCCGAAGAAGACGCGGTCAACATGATCGTCAACGGCTTCTGCAAGGATGTGTTCCAGGAGCTGCCGATGGAATTCGCCGTCGAGGCAGAAGCACTGCTCAACGTGACTCTGGAAGGTGCGGTGGGCTGATCGCCCGCGCCCTCCGCCAACCCTGTTAGTTACACCCCGTCGCCTGGAGCGGCGGGCACTGCAAAGGTGTCAACATGCTCGAAGTCAAGGATCTCCACGTCACCGTCGAGGGCTCTGAAATCCTCAAGGGTCTGACTCTGTCCATCCAGCCCGGTGAAGTGCACGCCATCATGGGCCCCAACGGCGCAGGCAAGTCCACCCTGTCTGCGGTGATTGCAGGCAAGGATGGCTATGAGGTGACCGCCGGAACGATCACCTTCGAAGGCCGCGATGTGCTCGAGATGGAGATCGAGGAGCGTGCTCAGGCGGGCCTGCTGCTCGGTTTCCAGTACCCGGTGGAGATTCCGGGAGTCAAGAACATCTACCTGCTCAAGGCAGCGCTGAATGCTCAGCGTGAAGCCCGTGGAGAAGGCGAGATTCCCGCGCCCGAGTTCATGAAGCTGATCAAGGAAAAGGTGTCCTTCATGAAGATGGACAACAGCTTCCTGCAGCGCGCGGTAAATGAAGGCTTCTCCGGTGGCGAGAAGAAGCGCAACGAGATCCTGCAGATGCTGGTATTGCAGCCGAAGCTGGCGATGCTGGATGAAATCGACTCCGGTCTCGATATTGATGCTATGAAGGTGGTGGCCGAAGGCGTCAACTCGCTGCGCAGCGAAGATCGCGGCATCCTGCTGGTGACCCACTACCAGCGCCTGCTGGACTACATCGTGCCGGATCATGTGCACGTGCTGGTCGATGGTCGTATCGTCAAGAGCGGTAATGCCGACCTGGCGCGTGAACTCGAAAGCCGTGGCTACGACTGGGTCGTAGAGGAGTCTGCTGCATGAACCAGACAGCAAGCCAGGGAGCAAGTGAGGTCCAGCGCTTTCTGGATCGTCTGAGCGAGCGCAGCGCACGTCGCAGCGGCGAGCCGACCTGGATCGCCGCGCGGCGCCAGGCGGGCGCTGCCCGCTTCGAAGCGATGGGGTTTCCCGATCGCCGCGTCGAAGAGTGGAAGTACACCGACGTTCGTGCCATCAGTCGCGGTGACTTCCAGCTGGCAGAGGATGCGGAGTTTTCGCCTGCCAGCGCAGCGGCGCTGACGCTGCCAATGGATGCTCATCGACTGACCTTCGTTGATGGTGTCTTTTCCAGTGCCTTGTCGGACCTGACCGAACTGCCCGGCGGTGTTCAGGTGCAGCCGCTGTCCCAGGCGCTCGAGGAGAACCATGAAGCTGTCGGCGGTCCCCTAGGGCGGCTGACAGGCGTGGAGTTCTCGGCCTTTTCCGCGCTGAATACCGCGTTCTTCGAGGAAGGTGCGCTGGTGCGTCTGGCGCCGGGTACGGTGGTGGAAAAACCCATCGTGCTGCAGTTCCTGTCCCGGGCCAACCAGGCGGCGGTGATGAGCCATCCGCGCATCCTCATCGAAGCGGCCAGTCGCAGCCAGGCCACCGTGATCGAGCATCACGTGGGTGAAGAGGGCGCTGCCAACTTCACCAACCTGGTGGAAGAAGTGATGCTGGATCGTGGCGCCCACCTGACCCATTACAAGTTGGTGGAGTCGCCGGAGCAGGACCTGCACGTGGCCAGCATCCACGTCGAGCAGTGTCGCGATGCCCAGTTCACCTCCTTCAACCTGACGCTGGGTGGTGGTCTGGTGCGCAACGACCTGATCAGTGACCTCAATGGCCAGGGTGCGGAAGTCACCTTCAATGGGCTGTTCTATGGTCAGAATCGTCAGCATGTGGACAACCACACGCTGGCCAACCATAACGCACCCCACACCTTCTCCCACGAGAACTACAAGGGCATCCTCGACGACCGTGCGCATGGCGTGTTCAACGGCAAGGTGATCGTCAAGCGCGACAGCCAGAAGATCGAGGCGGATCAGAGTAACGCCAACCTGCTGCTGTCCGATCGCGCCCAGATCGACACCAAGCCTGAGCTGGAAATCTACGCGGATGACGTCAAGTGCTCCCACGGCGCGACGACCGGCCAGTTGGATGAAGAGGCCGTGTTCGCCCTGCGTACCCGTGGTTTGGACCAGGCGACCGCGCGAGGCCTGCTGACCCTGGCCTTCGCCGGTGAAGTCATGGATCAGGTCGACCTGGATGCCGTGGCGGAGCGGGTCGAGCTGACCGTCGCCGGCAAGCTGCCCGAGCGCTTCCATCTGGCTGGTCTGGTCGAGGCTGCCGTCGCCCTCAACGAGGACTGAGCATGACCCACTTCAGCGATCTGTTGCTCGATGTGGCCCGTGTCCGCAGTGACTTCCCGATCCTTGATCGGGAGGTTCACGGCAAGCCACTGGTGTATCTGGACAATGCGGCGACCAGCCAGACGCCGCGGCAGGTGATCGAGACCTTTGATCACTACTATCGCCAGATCAACGCCAATATCCATCGGGGCTTGCACACCCTGGCGGACGAGGCGACTGCCGCCTATGAAGGCAGCCGAGAAACGGTCCGAGCCTTCATCAATGCGCCCAGCACGCGTCAGGTGGTGTTCACTCGCGGCACGACCGAGGCGATCAACCTGGTTGCCCAGAGCTGGGGTCGGGCGAACCTGGGACCTGGTGATGAAGTGCTGGTGTCCCAGCTCGAGCACCACTCCAACATCGTGCCCTGGCAGCTGCTGTCTGCCGAAAAAGGTTTCACCATCAAGGTGATTCCGGTCGATGAGCGTGGTGTGCTCGACCAGCAGGCGTATCAGGACCTGATCGGTGAGCGCACGCGACTAGTGGCGGTCAATCACGTGTCCAACGCGTTGGGGACGGTCAACCCCGTCGCCGACATGGCGCGCGTGGCCCATGACCACGGTGCCTTGATTCTGGTGGATGGCGCTCAGGCGGCACCGCACCAGCCCATCGACGTTCAGGCGATCGACGCTGACTTCTACGCGTTTTCCGGGCATAAGGTGTACGGGCCAACCGGTGCGGGTGTGCTCTATGGCCGTGAGTCGTTGCTTGAAACCATGCCACCCTGGCAGGGCGGTGGTGAGATGATCGCTACCGTATCCTTCGACGCCCCGACCACCTTTGCAGCGATACCCCACAAGTTCGAAGCGGGGACTCCCGCGATTGCCGAGGTCATTGCCCTTGGCAAGGCGATCGAGTGGGTCAACGGCATTGGTCTTGAGCACATTGGTGCCTGGGAGCAGCGCTTGCTGGAGCATGCCACCCTCAGTGTGGGGGCCATTGACGGTCTGCGCATCCTGGGGACGGCCCCTGACAAGGCCGGAGTGCTGTCCTTTGTGGTGGACGGTGTGCATAGCCAGGATATCGGCCTGCTGATCGATCAGTTGGGTGTCGCCATTCGCACCGGGCACCATTGTGCGCAGCCGTTGCTGGCGCAGTTTGGTGTCGATGCGACCTGTCGCGCCTCCTTCGCTGCCTACAACACCCCCGAAGAGATCGATGTGCTGGTCGAGAGCCTGGATCGCGTCATCAGCATGTTGCGTTGACAGGGTCATGGACCTGGGTGCGTCGCGCGGCCCAGGTCCATCGACCGGAGTGACTGGCATCGCCAGCTAAGGATGTGCATGAGCGAGTACGATCAGATTGCTCAATTGAGCAAGGGGCAGCAGTTGCCGCTGCAGCGAGACGTGGACGTCATCTCGATCCCCTTCGGCAAGACAGTGATGCTCAGCGAAGACAGCGTTGTCTCGGTGATGCAGGCCAAGGGCAGCACGGTCAGTGTCGCCTATGAAGGGCGTCTGTATCTCATTGAAGGCGCCAACCTCGATGCGGTAGGGCTCGAGTCATTGCCGCGACCGACCCTGGATCCCGCGGCGGATGATGACGCCATCGAGGCCTTCGTGTGGGAGCAGCTGCGTACCTGCTTCGACCCTGAAATCCCGGTCAATATTGTGGATCTTGGGTTGGTCTATGGTTGCCGCATAGAGCGGCTGATCAGCGGTGAGCGAATCGTGACCATTCGCATGACGCTGACCGCGCCCGGCTGTGGCATGGGTGACGTGATTGCTGCGGATGCGCGCAACAAGATTCTGGGGGCGCCTCAGATCTCGAAAGTGCATACCGAGATTGTGTTCGATCCCCCCTGGAGTCGTGAGATGATGACCGACGAAGCCAAGCTCGAACTTGGCATGTTCTGATCTTCGCCCCAGCGCTGGATCGGATCCGGGCTCCCGCTGTTACTTGGAACTGCCATGCGCGATTCGCTGCTGAGCATCTTTCGTCGTCTATTGCTGGTGCTTGGCAGCCTGGCACTGCTGCTGGCGCTGGCCTTCGTGGCGGCCAACGCCTGGATGGTCATGTCCACCCGCCAGCGGATCGCCCCCAGCCTGACAGAGTGTCGTCCCCATCAAGTCGGAATTGTCTTCGGCACGTCCCACTGGACCCGTAGCGGTGCGCGAAATCCTCATTTCGAGGGGCGGATGATTGCAGCGGCCCGGTTGATGAATGACGGGGTCTTGCGGCACCTGCTGGTATCGGGTGACAACTCGACGCGCTATTACAATGAGCCGGTGACGATGTGGCGAGACCTCAAGGAACGGGGTGTCCGTGAGGTGGACATGACGCTGGATTACGCCGGATTCAGCACCTTCGACACGCTGGCCCGAGCGCGTGACGTGTTCGAGGTCAAGCGCGCGCTGCTGATTACCCAGGACTGGCACCTGCCGCGAGCGCTGTTTATCGGCGATGCGCTGGGGCTTGAGGTGGCGGGGTGTCCCGCACCGGAGAGAGAAAATACCTGGTGGCTCATTCTCAGGGAGTGGGTGGCTCGGGTGGCAACCTTGGGTGACCTCTACCTGTGGGATCGGGAGCCTCGTTTTCTGGGCCCCCTGGAGCCGCTGAGTATCGTTCCCCCGGAAGCGTCACCCGATGCTCGAGATCTCCACGACATCATCGAGGATGCGCTGGAAGTCGGGATATCAGACGAGGAAGTGCCGGCACTGCTCAGCGAGCCGGCAGACACGTCTGGCGTCGATTCTCGCCGAACGTCTTCTGCCAGTTCCTACGCTGACGCTCATGTCGACCCCGTCGACCAGGCCGAGGAGTCAGCGCCAGCTGGGCGCTAAGATACGCGCTGGTGCATGACGGGACATCCGCCATGGGGGACAAGCGCTGAGCGATCAGCGCTTGCCCGGACGAGAGCCTGCGCGGTTGGGCTTGCGTCCAGTCTGACGGCGTGGGGTTGTCGACTTCTGCAGGTCGTAGAGCTCGCGAATCAGTGCGCGACAACCTTTCCAGATGCTGTCCAGCACCGGCTCGATGGGGGCCGGCAGGGGATGGGTGAACAGCGTCGACAGGGACTGCATGAGCACGCGCTCCTGCTCCAGCAGTTCGTTGATCAGGACCTGAGAATCGTTGCCGACAAAGCTCTTGAGGCGACTCCATAACCACATGTAGTCGTCGCGTTCCACGTCGGCATCGCGAGGCAGAAGATCCAGGTGTTCGCGGGCCAGGCTCTGTAGCTCGCGCATGGTCTTCTTACGCGTCTCGAAATGGGGCTCCAGCGCGTCGCGCAGCGACGGCCGCAGGCGCTCGAGGTTGTCCTGGAAATAGTCAATGCTGTCTGCCAGGGCTTCCAGCAGGCTGTCCATCGCCACCTGGCGATTATCGAGAAACATGCGCGTCACCTCCTCCGGTGACGCAAATTGTGGGGCTCTGACACGAGTTTTGCCACCCCTAATCTGTCAAATATTTATGATTCTTGCCGCGCTGCGCAATTGACTGCGACCTTCGTCTATCTTTGTAAGATATAGCGTCGACTATTTGCGGAAATGTCGCCTTTAGGGACGGCGAAGTCGGGCGAAATAGGTAGCCTGGGCGTCCTCGCGTGATCAAGGTGATCATGCTTTCGGCTACCCGGGATCTGGGAAGCGGATAACACAAGGGCGACCGCTGATGCGGTCGCCCTTGTGGTGCGCGGCGTTCAGGTCGTCATCGGCGTGACGTCCTCAGCCTTTCGGTTTGGCGGGTGCCCGTGTCCTCGGTCGTGCGGTGGCGCTCTTCTCGAGGTGTTCAATGACCAGGCCGGCGATGTCCTTGCCGGTTGCCGTCTCGATGCCTTGCAGGCCCGGAGAGGAGTTCACCTCCATGACCACGGGACCGTGGTTGGACCGCAGCAGATCTACCCCAGCGACGCGCAGGCCCATGGACTTGGCAGCACGGATCGCGGTGGAACGCTCTTCCGGTGTGATGCGGATGACGCTGGCACTGCCGCCACGGTGCAGGTTGGAACGGAACTCACCTTCGGCGGCCTGACGCTTCATGGCCGCCACCACCTTGTCGCCGATCACAAAGCAGCGGATGTCGGCGCCCCTGGCTTCCTTGATGTACTCCTGCACCATGATATTGGCCTTCATTCCCATGAAGGCCTGAATCACCGATTCAGCGGCCTGGTTGGTCTCCGCCAGGACCACACCAATTCCCTGGGTTCCTTCCAGCAGCTTGATGACCAGTGGAGCGCCCTTGACCATGGTGATCAGGTCGGGAATGTCGTCTGGCGAGTGGGCAAAGCCAGTCACCGGCAGGCCGATCCCCTTGCGGGACAACAGCTGCAACGAGCGTAGCTTGTCGCGTGAGCGAGTGATCCCGACGCTGTCGTTGAGAACGGTGACGTTCATCATCTCGAACTGTCGCAGGACCGCACATCCATAAAAGGTGACCGACGAGCCGATCCGGGGGATGACGGCGTCGAAGGGCTCCAGCTCTTCCCCCTTGTAATGAATGGAGGGGTGGTGCGAGGCGATGCTCATGTAGCAGCGCAGGGTATCCACGACGCGTGCTGTGTGGCCGCGCTGTTCGGCGGCTTCCACCAGACGACGGGTGGAGTAGAGATTGCGATTGCGGGACAGCAGTGCGATGTGCATGTGCGAGTCTCCAGAGCTGGGGCGGTGGAACCGTCAGGGTTCGCCGTGAAGGAAAGTGGCACCCGGTGCCACCAGCAGGCGGCGAAGGGCACGGCGTCCCAGAAGCATGGGGTGGCGCATATTGCGCCTGTCGGTCAGCGACAGCTCGACGGGAAACTCCAGGTCCCCCATCTGCATGCGTGTGCGCACGAAGTAGCGCCACTCAGCGTGACCATTGGAGCTGGTGACCTTGCGCCTGTCATGCAAGTGCATGCGGTATTGATGCGCCGGGCTATCAGGCCCGCCCGCGCGACTGACGAAGCTGACCCACAGAATATCGTCTTCCTCGAAGGACTCGATGTCCTCGGCATGCAAGGCGGATGTGCGTGCGCCGGTATCCACCTTGGCACACAGATGCAGGTGCAGGTCCGGCAGGATCACCATCTCGCGACGACCGACAACCGCTTGTGCCTGAAAGGGCAGGTCCTTCATATCGTCTCCTTGTAGGGGTAACCCGAACACACCAGTGGGCAGCTCAATGACCCTGGCGTCCCTTGACGATTGCCAGGCGGCTGGCAGTCGCTGAGCCCTCAGGTGCCTGGCGCAGGGTCATCAGCACCGGCAGGCGTAGCCGCGGGATCTGTGCCAGGTCCCTGGCGAGTGCCATAAAGTCAGCTTCCTCGTTGGCTGCCAGTCGCTCGAGAAAGCGGGGCAGGCGTTCGGCGTCCTCTAGATGTTGCCATCCGCGTGCGGCCATGGCCGCCAGCGCATCGGGACCGCAGGCATGACGGTCGGCCAGTAGTTGATCGAACCAGTCGGCAGCAACGCGACGGGAACCTCCACCGACGGCCCTGATGCAGGCGCAGTAGGTCTCGATATCGCCGTCACGGGCAGCTTGCTCGCCCCGTTGCCGCAGGCTGTCTGCCACGGCCTCATCAATGGCGACATGTTCCAGACAGTAGCATAGCGATGTCAGTACTTCGCTGTGCAGCTGCGGGATTGCATGGCGCAGTTGACGCTCGGTGTCGGTGGACAGTCGCACCACGTAGTCGGCAAGGCCTTGCAGTCCCAGTGCCTGCCAATCATGGCCGGCCTGTCCGGCGAAGAAGGCCTCGACGGGCTCGAGGTGTTCGCTGGCGGGGCGCTCGAGCTCGGCGCTGGCGCGGGCGTGCAAGACTGCCTGGAAAGCCAGTGACGGCGTGAAGGCCAGCGGATTGTCCTTCATCAGGTTGTCAATCTCGTCCTCGGCCGATGCCTCTAGCTGCTCGGCGCTTCGCCCCAGGGTCGATAGCAGGCGCTCCAGAAAAGCATCCCGTTGAGCCGCATCCAACAAGCCTTGCTCATCCAGCGGAAGGGCCAGAAACCAGATCAGTGGGTCCTGCATGTCGCCAAGGCGGAAGACCATGGCCAGCCTGGCCTTGCCTTGCCAGGGTTCTGGCCAGGGCACATCGCCGGCCTCGAAGTCAGCCAGGGTGTCCAGCGAGCAAGGATGTACGCGACGCCCCATATGGTAAAGATGCACGTCGGCACCGGTGAGGCGGAAGAAGTCGTGAAGAGAGTGGATCGCTTGCATGGTCGCTCCGGAAGATCAGCGTGCACTCTATCGTGCAGCGGCAGGTCTGTCAGCCGTCTGACCGCTAAATTTACCGCTATGGAATACGTGGTGGCACGATTCGCTGGCGATTTTTTGACCAGGTGCCGCTAAAGGCCGCCAGTAGCGCGCTGTGCCAGTCTGTTCAGCGGTTATCCACAGGGACATGCAGGGCTTCTGTGCATGAAAGCGTCGCTGGTCCCTGTGGGTGTCATGCCTGTTGCTGTCGCTGTTGATCGTGATAGCGATGGGGCTGCTCTTGCCGCCTAACCACTGCTGCCCGAGGCCCCATCAGGTGTCTCTTCACGTTTAGCTCCGCCGCTGTGATGTCCCAGATCCATGCTGTAGGCAGGACCGACCAGGCGATAGGCGTTGCCAGGAGGGCTGTTGTCTCCTGGTCATAGCCGCGAGCTATGGCTGCTAGGCAGCTTTTCCACTGCGTCTGCTATCTAAATGGAATATAATGGGGGTCGTTTATTCCAAATTATGCTGAGGCGAGGGTGGGCCGTTGGTTGAAATTGTTCAGGTTGCCTCCAACTGTCTCTCCCTTTGCTGTCCATTACTGTCTTGAAGGAGTCGTCCATGGTTCGCCAACTGGCCGCATCTCTCGCTATCGCTGGTGCTCTCGGTCTCGCCAGCAATGCCTACGCTGATCCGCTCAAGGTGGGCATGTCGGGTGGTTATTTCCCCTTCACCTTTGTCGAACAGGACACCCTGAAGGGATTCGAGGTCGACGTCATGGAGGCGGTGGCCGACGAAATGGGCGTTGAGGTTGAGTTTGTCACTGCCAATTTCTCAGGCCTCTTTGGCATGCTGGAGTCGGGCCGTATCGACACCATCGCCAACCAGATCACCATCACTGAGGAGCGCGAACAGAAGTATCTGTTCACGTCGCCCTATGTCTACGATGGCGCCCAGGTGGTTACCCGGGAAGGTAATGACGAGGTGACCGGTGTCGAGGACCTGGCAGGCAAGACGGTCGCCGTCAACCTGGGGTCCAATTACGAGCAGCTGTTGCGTGAGCTCCCTTTCGCTGACGAGGTGGACATTCGCACCTACGAAAGCAATATCGAGCAGGACACCGCGCTCGGGCGTGTTGATGCCTTTGTCATGGACCGCGTCAGTGCGACCCAGGTGATCAAGGAGAAACCGCTGCCGTTGGCCCTCGCCGGCAAGCCGTTTTCCGAGATTCGCAATGCGCTTCCCTTCCGCCAGGAAGACGAGGCACTGCGGGATCAGGTGGATCAGGCGCTCGAGACCCTGCGTGACAATGGCACTCTGGGCGAGATTTCACAGCGCTGGTTTGATGCCGACATCACCACGCCCTGAGTGAGGGTGGCCAGCACATGAAGCTCCTCGATCTCGATTACATGCTTGGGCTGGTGCCCATTCTGTTGAGCTATCTGCCGCTGACGCTAGGCATGGCATTGGCTGGAATGGTGCTGGCCCTGGCCCTTGCCAGTCTGCTGGCGGTGGTTCGGGTCCTCAAGATACCGGTGCTCAATGGATTGACGCTGTGGTTTATCTCGTTCTTTCGAGGTACGCCGCTGCTGGTGCAGCTTTTCCTGTTCTATTACGGGCTGCCCCAAGCGCTGTCCTTTCTAACCGCTATTGATGGCATTACCGCGACCATCATGGGGCTGACCCTGCATTTTTCCGCGTATATGGCAGAGTCCATACGTGCCGCCATTGTCGGCGTCGACCGCAGCCAGACCGAAGCCGCGCTGTCGATAGGCATGACCAATGGACAGCTGATGCGTCGGATCGTGTTGCCCCAGGCAACTCGCATCGCCGTGCCGACGTTGATGAACTATTTCATCGACATGATCAAGGCGACCTCGCTGGCGTTTACCCTCGGCGTTACCGAGCTGATGGGAGCCACCCAGAAAGAGGCGGCGGGCAGTTTTCTCTACTTCGAAGCCTTTATCACCGTCGCGCTGATTTATTGGGCCATCGTGGAGGCGCTGGCGTGGCTGCAGCGACGTCTCGAATACCGACTCAATGAGGCCTATCGGCGATGATCAAGATAGAACAGCTAAGCAAGCGCTTCGGTGATACGCGAGTGCTTGATGGCATCGACCTGAACATCGAGCAGGGCGAGATTATCGTGGTCATCGGGCCGTCCGGTACCGGCAAGTCGACCTTGCTGCGATGCCTCAACTTTCTTGAGCGGCCTGATGGCGGACGCCTTACCCTGGGCTCGCTGAGCCTGGACCTGGCATCTGCCAGCAAGTCCTCCATCCTGGAAGTTCGACGCAGGACTGCCTTCGTCTTTCAGAACTACGCGCTGTTCGCCAACAAGACTGCCCTGGAGAACATCGCGGAGGGCTTGATTGTCGTCAACCGCTGGCCCAAGGCCAAGGCCCACGCCCGTGCCCGCGAGATTCTCGAGCGCATCGGCATGGCGGACAAGGCGGATGCCTATCCGGCATCGCTTTCTGGAGGGCAGCAGCAGCGCGTGGGTATTGGCCGTGCCATGGCCGCCCAGGCAGAGGTCATTCTGTTCGATGAACCGACCTCGTCACTGGACCCTGAATGGGTAGATGAAGTGCTCGCACTGATGAAGCAGCTGGCCCGGGAGCGACAGACCATGCTGGTGGTGACCCACGAGATGGCATTCGCGAGGGACGTGGCCGATCGTGTGGTGTTCATGGAAGGTGGGCGCATTATCGAGCAGGGGCCACCCTCGGTGCTGTTTACATCGCCCCAGGATCCGCGGACCCGCGATTTTCTACGCAAGGTGCTGCCTGCGGATGACGCACTCTCGCCCGGCTAGGGCGGGTCGGTCCGTTGGCTTCAGAGCCCCATCCTTATTCATTTTTAACGACAGGGAGGCTGCATGCCGACCGAACCCACTGTACATGATGATCTTGCCGCAGCCCTGAGGGAGCTTCAGGCCACCATGAAGGCCGCCAACATGTGGCGCATGGACAAGCCTGAGCCGGCGGCATTCAACAGTCAGCAGCCGTTTTGTATCGACACCATGTCACTGCCCCAATGGCTGCGCTTTGTGTTCATTGCACGCCTTGAGGTGCTGGTAGATCAACAGGCAGCGCTGCCCGCCAGCTGTGATGTCGCTCCTGCGGTAGATGCCTATCTGATTCAGGAAGGGGCCAGCGCTCAGGATCGCGTGTTGCTGCGCAAGGTGGTGGAAGACATTGACCGTTTGATCACCGAGAACTGAGACCGCACCAGCCTCGGCAGAGCGCGTATCGCCGGTGCGCACCGTGATGCGGATACTGTTCTAGATAGTGTTTTAGGTAGTGGTCTAGAGAGTGTGCAGTAGGTCAGCCGACGCTGTCATGAACACTCACGCGAAGATGATAAGGAGCGTAACGTGCCCTGGTACTTTGCCTACGGCAGTAACATGAACCTTGCACGGGTCGACGCCCGTATCGGAGAAACGCGACGCGTGCTGCCTGCGACCCTTGAGGAATACGCACTGCGTTTCAACAAGGCCTCGAAAGTACCGGGGATCGCCCACGCCAATGTGGTGCCCGCCGCTGGCAAGCGCGTTGAAGGGGCCCTGTTCGAGCTGATGGTGCCTGAGCAGATCGCGTCCATGGATCCCTTCGAAGGCTATCCCCATGAATACACGCGCCAGCGCTTGCCACTGCAGACCGCCGAGGGGGTGATCGATGCCTGGGTGTATATCGCCAGCGCCGAGCGCCAGGGGGAGGGGCTCAAGCCCGCCCGCGAGTACCTCGAGCACCTGCTGGCCGGTCGTGACTTCCTGAGCGAGGGCTACCACCAGGCGCTGGCAGCGGTGGAGGCCGTCGAGCACCTCGATGATGCCACCCTGGGGAGGTTGGGACTTTCTCGCCACCATCCACGCTAGAGCCGCTGCCTCGCTCGAGCCTCACCCAGGCTCAGCCACTGGCATTGACAGCACAGCGCCCGCGCCTGCCTGGCAGGTGCGGGCGCTGCATGTATGCGGACGTGCTCTGGATCAGAAGCGGTAGCTGATGCCGGCCATGATCACGTAGGGGTCCACCTCGATCTCGCCGATATCCTCGCCATTGAGATCGACGTCGCTGTCGATATCCAGGTACCACACCGCCATGTTGGCCGCCCAGTGATCGTCGATCAGCAGATCCAGGCCCGCCTGGCCAGCCCAGCCCCAGGACTCTTCCAGGTCCAGGTCAGCACCCTGAAGGTCGATGTCTTCATCAGAGAAGTGGGTGTAGTTGACGCCGATGCCGGCATAGGGCTGGACACGGGAAGCGGTGCCACCGAAGGGATAGTATTGCACGGTCAGAGTCGGCGGCAGATGCTCGACGCTCGCGCCAATATCGTTGCCACCCACGTTCAGGTCCACGTCGTGCTCGAAGGGCTCGGCGGCCAGCAGTTCGACGCCAAACTTGTCGTGGAAGCGGTAGCCGAGGGTGAAGGCAAAACCGTTGTCGTCATGGACATCGGTGTCCATGGTGCCGCCCATCAAGGAACCGTTGTCGGAGTCAGGCTTGACCTTGGCCACACCGACGCGGGTATAGAAGTCGCCCTTGCCATAGTCGGCAAGCGCTTGTGTGCTGACGAGGGCAGCGGAGCCAAGGGTGGCAATCAGTGCGGTAGTGACCAGGGGATGGCGCATGCAGTTCTCCTTGCGTACTGGCGAATGGGCGGACCCGATGTGAGCCAGTCTATGCTGTAGTGAGAATGCAGTTATTGACCTGCCTCAATACCTCTTTCGGTTCATGCCAATGGATTGGCCAACGAAAACGGCGCCTGGAAAGCCAGGCGCCGTGGTGTCAGCGATCTATGGAAATCAGACGCTGTCTTTCAATTACTTCTGGTTAGAAGCGGTAGGTGACGCCTGCACCGATGGTCATCGGATCGATTTCGGCTTCGCCGACGTCGCTGCCATTCACTTCGATATCGGAGTCGACGTCAGCGTAGCGTGCGTAGGTGCCCACCAGCAGGTTGTCAGTGACGCTCAGGTCAAGACCAACCTGTGCGGCTGCGCCATAGGAGCTATCCAATTCGGCGTTGAAGCTCTCGTCCGAGAAGTGGGTGTAGTTCATGCCCACGCCAACGTAGGGGTGAACACGGGCGTTTTCGACGCCACCCAGCGGGTAGTAGTTGAGCATCAGGTTGACCGGGGTGCGGTCCACGCTACCAATGTTGCCGCCGCCGACAGCAATATCATGCTCCATGGCTTCGGAGCCGTTCAGCTCGACGCCGAACTTGTCGTGGAACAGGTAACCTGCGCCATAGGCAAATCCATTCTCTTCGGAGACATCAATGTCCTGACCAGCGATGTCACCATTGTCTGAAGTGGGATCGGCCTTCTCAAAGCCACCGCGCACATAGAAGTCACCAGCCTGGTAGGCCATGGCGGACTGCGCAGCAAAAGCAGTGGTGGCGAGAAGAGCAGCGGTTCCCATCAGTCGTGTCATTTTCATGGTGGACCTCCTTGATGATCCTATGGCTTCGAAAGGTGAAGCTATGTTGTACAGGGCACAGTTTACGAACAGTGTTTCTAAATGTCTTGTAGAAATAAATAATCGAGTCGATAGGGATAACTAGCGAAAAACTATGGAACTAACGAGCTGGTGCCGTGTCACTGAATCAAATCTGTACAACTTTTTTGCACATTTGGGGTGTGTGACGGGCCAAACAGCGGAGTGCCACGAGACAAAAGCTGAGTCCACGGCGCAGGAGCGACGGCCCGAGGGGCAAACGCTAGAGGCCAGAAGTCCAGGTGCCAGAAGTCCAGGTGCCAGAAGGCCAAGGACTGGAAGGCCAGGGGACAGCAGTGAGAAAGCCAACACGGGGCGGTCAATTGCCGTGGACGACGCCTCAGGCTAGCAGGGGACACCTGGGCAATGGCAACGGGTGGTCCACGCGAAACCTCGCTGAACGGACGGAAATCGTCTTCACTGTGAGGTAATCATCTACCAATGGCGGGGGCGGCATTGTGATCAGACGTAACCGAAGCCGGTTGCTGGGCGTCTCCAACGTGCCTTGGGGGATGGCAGCCTTGGCGCTGGGCGCCTCCGCCTTGTTGGCGGTGTGGCTGCTGCTGGAGCCCTGGCTGATCAGTGGCCTGACACTGCCTGCTCGTGTGTTGATGGTGGGGCTAGGGCTTTGGGTAGTCGGCGTCGGCTTGGCACTGCCATTGTGCTACCCGTTGGTCACAGCGCCCACTGTCGGCGCGTCTCGCATGCTCATGTGGCTGCGGAGAGCGAGCGCCGCGCCCTGGTACCCCTTGGCCCTGGCGACCTTCGTCACCTTGTTGTTGGCCCGCTCCATTGGCGTGATATAACGGCATCCGAGTGATGCAACGGCCGAGGCGCAGTGAGCAGTGACCAGTGACTAGTGACAGGCCAAATACCGCCCCATATGAGAAGGCCGTCCCATATGCAGAAGGCCGCCCATCTGGGCGGCCTTCTGCGTGACGGCTGTCATTCAGCGCTTATGCATCTTCCAGTGTATCGAACTCTTCGGTGATCTCGCGGCTAGGCTCCTGAGTGGCAAGACTGACCACCACGATGGCGATGTAGGCAAAGATCACGCCCGGTACGATTTCATACAGATCAAACAGGCCACCTGACAGTTCAGCCCAAGCCACGACGGTGACGCCGCCGACCACGATGCCGGCCAGGGCGCCCCACTGGTTCATGCGGCGCCAGTACAGCGACATGATCAGGGCAGGACCGAAGGCGGCACCGAAACCTGCCCAGGCATAAGACACCAGACCCAGTACGGTGGAGTCAGGGTTCATGGCCAGCAGGTAGGCGACGATGGCGATACCCACGACAGCCAGGCGTCCCACCCAGACCAGCTCTGATTGGCTGGCATCGGGGCGGAACAGCGCCTTGTAGAAGTCGTCGGTCAGGGCAGAGGAGGACACCAGCAGCTGCGAATCCGCGGTGGACATCACCGCCGCCAGAATGGCTGCCAGCAGAACGCCTGCGACCAGAGGGTGGAAGATGGCGTTGACCATCACCATGAAGATGGTCTCACCGTCACCCAGGTCACGGGTCATGTAGACCAGGCCCAGCAGGCCCACGGCCATGGCGCAGACCAGGCACAGTCCTGACCAGGTGACGGCGATGCGGCGTGCAGTGGGAATGTCCGCTTCGGAGCGAATGGCGGCAAAGCGCGCCAGAATGTGGGGCTGACCGAAGTAGCCAAGACCCCAGGCCAAGGAGCTGATGATGCCGATGGCACTGAGAGTTTCGCCGGTGGAAGCATCGACGAACCAGCTCAGCATGTCGGGGTTCTCTGCCAGGATCTGCTGGCCGCTGGCACCGAGCCCGCCCAGCTCAGTCAAGGCGATGACCGGAACGATCAGCAGCGCGGCGGCCATCATCAGGCCCTGGATAAGGTCCGTCCAGGATACCGCCAGGAAGCCACCAAAGAAGGTGTAGGAGATGATCGCGAGGGTGCCGACGGTGACCGCGATGGTGTAGTCGAAACCAAATACGGTCTCGAACAGCTTGCCGCCTGCCACCAGACCAGAACTGGTATAGAACAGGAAGAACAGCAGGATGAACACCGCCGAGATGACCCGCAGCAGAGGCGCCTTCTCGCGGAAGCGTTTGGCAAAGAAGTCCGGCAGGGTCAGCGCATCACTGGCCTTGAAGGTATAGATGCGCATGCGACGTGCGACGATGAGCCAATTCAGCCAGGTGCCGATCAGCAGGCCGACGGCAATCCAGGATGCAGACAGTCCGCTGACGTAAGCGGCGCCGGGAAGACCCAGCAACAGCCAGCCCGACATGTCCGAGGCACCCGCCGAGATGGCCGATGTCCAGGGACCCAGGGAGCGGCCGCCAAGAATGTAGTCTGACAGGTTGGTGGTGCGCTTGTAGGCGATGATGCCGATGACCAGCATCAGTATCAGGTAGAGCGCGAACGTAATGCCAATCGTGGCGTTATTTTCGACCATGGGGTGCGTTCCTTGTGGTTTTTGTCGTGGGTGAATGGCGTTCTCTCGTCACCGTCTTTATAGCAAGACCGATGACCCCTTCAGTGGGCGCGGTGGTCGTTCGCGTCCCTGCGGTGTGGTGGCCTTCCCCGGGGTAACGGAGAAGACCACCGATGCCAGCGGCCGTGGCCGACCGGTCATTCGTCTCCCAGTGCCAGCAGCGACGCATTGCCTCCCAGCGCTGCAGTGTTGTTCGTTACCGTCTTTTCGGTCGCGAAGCGCAGCAGGTAGTGCGGCCCACCGGCCTTGGGGCCTGTGCCGGACAGACCTTGCCCGCCGAAGGGCTGAACGCCTACGACTGCGCCAATGATATTGCGATTGATGTAGACGTTACCAACTCGCATTTTCCGCGCTATTTCAGCGGCAAAGGATTCGTTGCGGCTGTGAACACCAAAGGTCAGCCCGTAGCCACGGCCATTGATGGAGGCAATGACCTTGTCGAGGTCCTTGGACTTCCAGCGCACTACGTGCAATACCGGCCCGAACTGCTCGCGCTCCAGGGCATCGATGCTGTCGATGTTGAAGGCGGCGGGGGCGATAAAGGTCCCATTGCGGGTGTGCTCAGGCTTCAGCGGCGTCTCACTGATCAGGCGTCCCTCGCTCTTGAGCTTGTCGATGTGTGCCTGAAGGTTGCGAGACGCATCCTCGTCGATCACCGGGCCTACGTCAGTACCCAGGTCACGGGGGTCGCCGACGTGCAGCTCTGCCATGGCGCCATCAAGGATTTCCAGCACGCGGTCGGCAACGTCGTCCTGCAGGTAGAGAACGCGCAGTGCCGAGCAGCGCTGACCGGCACTCTGGAAGGCAGAGTGAATCACGTCCGCAACGACCTGCTCTGGCAGGGCGGTAGAGTCCACGATCATGGCATTCATTCCCCCGGTCTCTGCCACCAGGGTAGGCAGTGCAGCGTTCTCACGCTCGGCCAGGGCACGATTAATGATCTGTGCTGTGTCTGTTCCACCGGTGAACACCACCCCGGTGATGCGAGGATCACTGGTCAGCACGCTACCCACGGTAGGTCCATCACCCGGCAATAGCTGGACGACGTGGCGGGGCATGCCGGCCTGATAGAGCAGCTCGACCACGCGATGGGCCACAATCGACGTCTGCTCCGCTGGCTTGGCCAGTACCGTATTGCCCGCAACGGCGGTAGCCACCAGCTGCCCACAGAAGATGGCGACAGGGAAGTTCCAGGGGCTGATGGCGGCGAATACCCCCTTGCCACCCATGTGCAGGCGGTTGGACTCGCCGGTTGGGCCGGGCAGATCAGTAGGCTCGGCAAACAGCTCTTCGGCGCGAACGGCGTAGTAACGACAGAAGTCGACGGCCTCGCGGATTTCATCCACGCCATCGGTCAGCAGCTTGCCCCCTTCGCGAGAACATAGCGCCATCAGTTCCGCCAGGTGCTCTTCCATCAGGTCGGCGAAGCGACGCAGGATATCGGCGCGCTGCTTGACGGGGGTGGCTTCCCAGTCGGGGAAGGCTGCCCAGGCAGCATCAATGGCTTTCTCCGCTTGTTCGCGGGTGGTCCACTGCACGCTGCCGACGGTCTTGCTGCGGTCATAGGGGCTGGTGACCTGATGCGTCTGTGCGGCGTCCTCGGCAATGTCGAAGGCCAGCAGGGGCTGGGCCTTGTAGGTGGTGTCCATGTGCGCGGACATGGCCTCCATCAGCGGCTGGTACTGACTGTTGATGGTCAGGTTGACGCCCTTGGAGTTGGGGCGATGGGCACCGTAGATGTCACGCGGCAGAGGGATCTGCGGGTTGGCGATGGTCTTGTACTGACGCAGGGTCTCGATGGGGTGTACGCAAAGAGACTCCACCGGCACCTTCGGGTCGACGAGCTGGTGCACGAAGGATGAGTTGGCACCGTTTTCCAGCAGCCGGCGGACCAGGTAGGGCAGCAGGTCCTTGTGTGCCCCTACCGGCGCATAGATGCGGCAGTAGGTGCCTTCGGGCGCGCGCTGAAGTGCGGCATCGTATAGCGCTTCACCCATGCCATGCAGGCGCTGGAATTCAAACGGTCTGCGCGTGTGGTTGGCCTGCTCCAGAATGGTGGAGATGGTGTGGGCATTGTGGGTCGCGAACTGGGGAAAGATGCGGCCCTTGGTGGCGTCCGACAGCAGGAAGCGGGCGCAGGCGAGATAGGCCACGTCAGTGGAGGCCTTGCGCGTATAGACCGGGTAGCCGTCGACTCCCAGCTGCTGGGATTCCTTGATTTCAGTATCCCAGTAGGCGCCCTTGACCAGACGCAGGGGGATTTCGTCGCCCTGGAAGTCGGCCAGACGGTTGAGGTAGTGAAGGACCGGCAAGGCGCGCTTGGAGTATGCCTGTACGACCAGTCCGAAATGGCCCCAGCCCTTGCAAACGTCGCTTTCGTAGACGGCGCGGAAGACCTCCAGGGAGAGCTCCAGGCGGTCGACTTCCTCGGCATCGATGGTAACGGCGACGTCGTTCTCGCGGGCAAGTGCCACGAGTTCCTTGACGGTGCCGACGAGCTCGTTCAGCACTTGCTCGCGACGGCCGAATTCGTAGCGGGGGTGCAGCGCCGAAAGCTTGATGGACACAGACGGTGCTGGGGTCTTGTCAGCCAGCTGGCGGCTGGTCTTGCCGACCTGACGGATGGCGGTGGCGTAGTCTTCGTAGTAGCGGCCGGCATCACGGCGAGTACGAGCGGCCTCACCCAGCATGTCATAGGAATAGGTGTAGCCCTTGTCGAACAGCGGCTTGGAGCGCTTGAGCGCTTCGTCGATGTCGCGGCCGAGGACAAACTGCTTGCCCATGACCTTCATCGCCTCAACCATGGCTCGGCGAATCACCGGCTCACCCATGCGATTGACCATCTTGTTGATAAAGCCGCTGGGCTTGCCGTCTTTGGGCTTGTCCAGGCTGACCACGCGCCCGGTCATCAGAAGCCCCCAGGTAGAGGCATTGACCATCCACGACTCGCTCTTGCCGAGGTGCGCTTTCCAGTCCGCGGGACCCAGACGATCTTCGATCAGCGCGTCCGCTGTTTCCTTGTCGGGGATGCGCAGCATGGCTTCAGCCAGACACATCAGCATGAGGCCTTCATGGGTGTCCAGGCTGTACTGCTGCAGCAGCTCGTCGATGGTATCTACCGCGGTATCCATCTCGCGGACCTCGCGGACGAGTGACGCTGTCTTCTGTGCGACGCGCTCGATGTGCTCGTCCTTGCCATCGATCAGCGCGATCAGCTCACCCACATAAGCGTCTTCCGCGACCACGTAATGGTCGCTGATACGGGTAAAGAGGGTGTCCAGATCCTGCTGCCAGGTGGCGTTGTCGAGCATGTTGTTGGCGTTGAGCATGTCAGTCCCCAAAGAGTGAACCGCCAGGGGGCGGGAAGAGCGAATCGCGAACCGAGTCGCGAAACTTGGGCATGGTGGCAAGCCTAGGTGGCAGACATCTTTCATGCTTGCCATATCCACCGAAGGATTTGCTAAATCCCCGGTCCTTGTGTCTTAACCCTAGCCTTGTTGTGCAGTTTTGGCAGGTTGAGCCGTGTTGGCAGAGAGGTGAGCGTGATTCAACGCGGCAGCGCCGCTCAGGTGGCGTCGTGCTTGGCTGGGCGGGTGGCCAAAGTGCTTGCGGTAGGCACGTGACAGGGCGCTTTGATGGGCAAAACCCGTGAGGGCTGCAATCTCGGAAAGAGGCAGGCGGCTTCGCAGCAACAGCCGTTGCGAGGCCTGAAGGCGTCGGCGCATGACATATTGCCAGGGAGATAACCCTGTCTGGGCGCGGAAACGCTCGGTGAAGTGGGTTTCGCTGAGACAGGCGAAGGCCGCCAGATCAGCGACCTTGAAGCGCCTTGCCAGGTGATCATCGATGTAGCGGTCGAGGGCGCGCAGGTCGATGCGTCGGTGCTGGGCATTGGTTCCGCAGTCAGCCGCTAAGCGCGCATGAAGAGAGCCGAGAAAGGTCGTGGCAAGTCGCTCTTGGTGGAGCGCTGGCACCGGGCCTTCTTCGGCCAGATGGTCAAGCTCTGCCACCAGGAAATCCAGGTAGCGTCTCAGCGGTGCGTCCAGCGTAAAGAAGCGCGGTGCGTCGAACAGGCGCGATAGCTCGTGATGATGGCCGGTCAAGGCGAGGGCGTCATGGGGGAGGTCGACGATCAGTTGGCGGTTGTTGCCAGTGCCAGCGTAGTAGTGCAGATGGTTGGCAGGAACGATGCAACCACAGAATGGCTCTATGGTGCCGCCAAGGCCCTCGATATCGAAGTCAGCACGACCGGCCAGGGCGATAACGATCTGGTGGTAGTCGTGAGAATGGTGTTGCGTCGCGGTATCCAGGGGAATTCGCCTGATGGCGCTGCTCATCCCATGCCTCCCGCCTAGGCTCATGAAGGGGCTATCATAACTCATCGGTGCACAATTCTCATCGCACACCCGTCTTTCGCTACGATCCTGGCTTACGGCTGCTGGCGGCGTTCCTGCAGACGCGTGTGAGCGGCCAGGTGGTCCCGCAATGCTCGCAGGTCCTCATGCCCAGCAGGATCCAGCAGCGACTTGCCTCGACTGACGCGCCCAAACCGACCGTGCTCTTCAACCAGGTGGCGGGCCCGCCGTCGGATGCCTTCCAGATACTCGTCGTGGCGAATCGGATAGAGGATGACCGCGTTCCACTCATCTTCGCTGACTGTGCTGTCCAGGGCACGGTCGAACAGGTCCAGCAAGTGGCGGGGTTCCGTCCTATATCGCGGTGTACCCGATAACATCAGTACCGCAAGCACCGCCAGAAAGATAACCAAGCAGACGGCAAAAACGAGGAGAAACAAGGACAAGGTCATGGTGGAGCTGCGCAAGAGTGGTGGAAGCGAGCGACGCTGGGACAGCCTCTCATATCTTGGCGTGAATGTCCCGTGACGCGCCTACGCGCTGGGGGACTGTGGTACACCCATCGTGGATTGCATATTGTTACATGATGAATGAATGATCCTACGCAGGGCACATGCGTTGGCTAAGAGCGGCGGCATCACGGGAGACGGCCTGCCTGATGGATGACTCAAGGTTGCCTCTGTCGCATCCGTGGTGGGGATACCGAGACAACGAGGGGTGCTGATGGTCTTAGGGGTAACGCTGGTACTGGCAGTGCTGCTCGGTTGGCTGGCCCAGCGAACTGGGCTATGTATGGTCCGAGCGGTACAAGGCCTGCGCATGTGGCGCCCTGGACTGCTACTGACCATTCTGGGCTGTGGCGCCTGGTTCTGGATGATCAGTCCATGGTTGGTGCATTTTCCCCTGGGTGACGTGTTGATGCGGCATGCCGCCGGTTGGCCCTTCGTCCTGGGAGGAGGCTTGTTCGGCCTGGCAGCAGCGGTCAATCATGGCTGCTCGATCTCGACCCTGTCGGCGCTGGCCAGAGGCCAGTGGCATATGCTGGCCACTATTGCCGGCTGGGTCCTGGGATGGTGGCTGTTGTATTGGCTATCCCGCGACATCTCCTATACCACTCTGAACATGACCTTCGCGCCTGCCTGGTGGGCGGTGATGGGGGTCGTCGCGCTATCACTGCTTGCGATCTGGCGCCTTTCTCCTGGTCATCGCCGTATCTATGCTGGCGTGGTGGTGTTTGGCGCTATTGGTGGCGTACTCGGCGCGCTCGAACCCCATTGGTCACCCAGTCAACTGATTCGCGATATCGCCCAGAGGCCATTGATGGAACATATGCCCATTGACTGGCCAAGCGTCTCACGAGTGTTGATCAGCCTGTTGATCGTGGCGGGAATGATGGCTGCAGCGCCGCGTCGTGGACGCAAGGAGCCTGAGCCCTTCATGGTGGCGCGCTGGATGAAACACCTTGTCGCCGGGGTGGGGATGGGGGTCGGCGCTGCGCTGGCGTTAGGAGGAAATGACCTGCAGCTACTGATCGCACTCCCGGCCGGTTCACCCGGCGCGGTCGTCGCCCTCCTGTTCATGATATTGGGGATATGGCTCGGATTGGTGTTGGAAGAGCGTTTCACCCAGCGCTCCCGTTGAGGCGGCATACAGCAAACCTCTGGCCAGTGGCGGGTATGGGGAAACGTCTCAGGCAGTCACGTTGATACCTTTGACGGTAGGCCCAGGCCAAACAGACTACGTTCCTATTGATCATACGTGCGCCGCGCTACCGCCACGATAAACGGCCACCGACATCGCCAGCGCTATTGGCACTATCATCGGCAATATCATCGGCACCGTTTCCCCAAGCCCCGCAATGCGGTTCAGAGGTGAACTATGACCACGACGCCAGGCGATACCTCCCAGAAGGATGTTGCGGATAAGCGCCAACAATTGATTCATGATGAGCTGCCTAAGGAGCATGAGGACCCCCTCATCAGTGCGCTGCATCGTATCATTCGCTTCGGTGTCAAGATCCTCGCTGTGCTAATGGTGTTTGTCATCCTCTGGGGCATTATTGATGTTGTCTATGTACTCTACCAACAGCTATCGTCTCCGCCGATACTGCTGCTGGAGGTCGGAGATATCTTTCGGCTTTTTGGCGCTTTTATGGTAGTGCTTATCGCGATAGAAATATTTATTAATATTCGCCTCTATCTGGGTACGGATGTTCTTCCCATTCAGCTTGTTATTGCGACAGCGCTAATGGCAATTGCAAGAAAGGTGATTGTCATGGATTTCGATGCGGTCACTCCCCAGTATGTGTTGGCAACCGCTGCCGTCGTGCTTGCGTTGGGAGTGACACACTGGCTAGTGTCTCGAAAGTCTAGGTAAGTCCGTCAAACTTCCATGACAGCATTCGCCGCCGCTAACTCTTGGTGCACACAAGTTCTTCTAAGGGGCCATAGGCTGACAAATGTCCTGCAGACCTTCGCCGCCATGTCAGTAAAATTCGCTCCATTCTTGAAGTATAGGTGAGGTGGTCATGTGGAAATATGTGGAAGTTGTATTTTGTATAATACAGCTATTGGCTGGGCGTGAGAGTGTCATGAATCCCTATTCTTGTCGGTGAGAGCGGGCCAGAGGTGTGGGGAGGGAGCAAGCTTGTCGCTGGCCCGCTGCGCTGTGGGTTAGCATTGCAGTCGCATACAAGTTCGCATCAAGCTGCACATATCGTTTGGTGGAAGGAGTCTAAAAGCGGTGGCCAAGTGAGGTAACGTGGCGCTATCAACGTGGGCTAGTCAGCCTACCATCTTGCGCGTCATACATCGCTCTGATGGGCGATGGTTCGAATTCCTATGTAACACATCCCGTCAACAAGTCATCTTAGATGCATGGACTTTCAGCAACTTATCGCCTTGACGTGGCTGTCTCCTGGCCGAGCCCAGTGGTAGGTGAGTGTTATCTCATTGAAAAGTACAGCGTGCTTTACCTTCAGGGCTTTACGTCATCATGATGGCCAAGGTGGAATGAATATATCCTTTGCCTTTCAGAGGCTTGTATATCTGCGGCTTGGTATCGCACTTATGGATTGTTCGCTAACTGGCGTGCTGCCACCTGGGTAAGTAAAGGATAGATGTAGCTACCCTGTTAGTGGTGGTGAGGTTTACAGTGTGTATTTTGCATAATACATTTCAGAGTGTCGCGTCATCAATGCGACATCATCATCGTGAAGAAGTCGGTATGCCATTGTCAGTTGGGAAGAGTGTCATTGGGTATTGGAGGGCATATCTCTGAAGCACGACCTTGCCAGTTTGACGTTAACCATGGCCTATGAAGCTAACGGGAAATGGAAAGGTGTGGTGCTGGTTGAACTGGCCTGGCAATAACTCGCTTGGCACCGGCGAGAAAACGACATTCGCGCTAGCGAGAATGTCGGGAGCGTACGGAAATGGCTACACATCATATTGATAAACTGTTGTCTGAAGGATCTCCGATTATTGTTCGTGATACCGTCAGGGCGCCAGCGTCGGCGCGGGCAGCTAGCGCTGGGACTGTCGAGGTAGGAGATATCGGTAGCGTAACTGTCACTACACCTGACGGCGGCGTGCCAAGGACCTTGGCCGAGAGATTTCACGAGTACATCAATGTGAAGGACTACGGAGCCGTGGCTGACGGTGTGACCGATGATGGTCCCGCCATTGCAGCGGCCATTGAGGCCGCGGGCATCGGGCAAACGGTGTACTTTCCCAGTGGCGTTTACCTTGTCAGTGCGCCGCTGCTGATCAACAAGGTGGTCTCTCTTAAAGGAGATGGGTCACGTTCAACCGAACTTGTTTTCTTGCAGGGTGGGATTACCCTAGGCACAACGACAGATAAGGGAAGGGATACTGCTGTTATCTCGGAGCTAGGGTTTCTTGCCAAGTCGAGAGGCATTCATACTGGCTTAACGCTAGTGTCACATGACCAATCTGGTCCGAAACCCCCAGCCTTCTTCCTCCAAAACCTGAAGTTTCATGGGTTTGATACGTCTTCAGTGGGTGTGAATAATTACGAATGGAAGACGGCAATACGGATGGAGAATGCCGATAAGTCTATTCTTAGTTCTGTCTTTATATATGGTAAAGAGCGCTCCAGTATTGACAACTACGATACCAACACTATTGGCGTAGATGTCTGCAGTAGTACAGGAGTAGTATTCTCTAAAGTCGATGTCTATCGGATGAAGACTGGGTTTTCAATATCCGGACAGAGTGAAGGAGATAATTGGATCGATGGAGTAGTGGTTGCAGCTAATGTGGGAATTCACTTCCATGACCTGATAACGCCATCGAATAACTTTAGTATACGTGGTGGGCATTATTCCTGTGAGCAGTATGGCATTTGGATGGAGGCCTCTCAAGCAGGTCTACACCATATGAGCAAATACAATAATATCTCTAACTGCTTTTTTCTTCAGCGGAGGTGTGATGGTAGCAGGGCTAACAGCACCAATGGCAAGGCAATGAAGGAGTATTGTGCACTGTTAATGACGACAAGTTACAGTACTCTATCTGATGTGGTGGTGTTGAGTAGACTTGGCGATGACTTTCGGCCTGATCTCGACCAAAATCGCGGCATTCAGCTGCAGGGCGGGGAATGTAATGTCCTGTCGAACATCGTGTGTGTTCGATCGGGTATATCGGTGGACACGATGGCGTCTAGAGATAATGTCATTACCAACGTGGTAACGGAAGGCGTTGTGGACTCAGCTGTCCAGGGAAATGCTCTGGAGCAGGGGCCCGGGGATGTCTCGCTGACACGCTCAGAGGTAAACGGGTGGTCGTTGTCTTCCCGTAATATTCTATTCTCAGTCGAAGCAGGGCCAGTGCTTAAGCTAATAAATGGTGCTGGAAAAGGGCAGGCAGTCAATCAGCTTGAGGCGTTTTCTACGGGGGCTGATAAGCGCTGGGTGGGTATCAGGGCAACGAGCACAGATGATGCCTATCCAGACCAGGATATCGCGCTCCTATCATCGGGAGCAGGGCATGTCAGGTTCGGGCGCTTTTCGCCAACTACCTCGGCTGCTATCACAGGATCCATCGAGATCAAGGATATGTCGGGAAGGGTCAGGAAACTGGCGGTCGTAGAGGATGTTCATTGACTAGACGGAGGGGCAGTCGCCACCTGGCAGGTGATGGCTGCCCGCTGCACGTCTGAGGCATCTAGGTTGGACGAACCTCAGGAATATCAAAATGGATGGAACTCATGATGCGGTGATGCTGCTTTATACCAGCGGCGCGGTAGCGCTTGGTTCCATCGTCAGATGGTTGGATAGCTTTCGCAAAAGAGACATGACCAAGTTAAATGTGCCTCTTGTTGCAACGGAAGTCTGCGGTGGGATCCTGTTAGTAGTCGTAAGTATAGGATTAAGTGATTACTTCTATCTCAAGAATTGGACAGAAATCGCTGTGGCGGTGATGTTAGGAAGAGTCGGTCCTTCCTTTATCGGCCGGTGGGCGATTCATCTGATCGAGCGTATGGTCGTAAAGTAGTTTGCATGGTAAGCCATGGTGACCGTCGACGGTCAATCTAGGACTAACGTACTGATGCCGTGTGATCGAGGACTTCCTGGTGACATGTTTGAAGCCGACGGCACACAGCGCAGTGATTGATGAGGTGATAATGTTCGAGTGGTGCGGTAATGCTAAAAAGGTGATCTTGAATGAGTTTGTTGTATGTAGATGATACGGTGATAGCAGGTGGTGTCATGATGACGACATTAGAGCGAAACAGAAGAAATAGCAAAGGAAGTAGTGACTACAACGCTGGGCAGCACGATAGGCCTTCAGGTTTTTCGCTTGGCAAGCGGAGTGTCGACAACCTTGTTGGCGTTCATCCTGACCTGCAAGCGTTGGTGTACCGCTGCATTACGCTAAGCGAGATCGATTTCTTTGTGAATGAAGGGGTTCGATCGCTGGAGAGACAGCGGGCGTTATTGGCATTGGGGGTGACGAAGACGCTCAATAGCCGGCATCTTACCGGGCATGCTGTAGATCTTGTGGCACTCAAGGATGGCCGCGCCTCTTGGGAGTGGCCCGACTATCGAGTGATTGCTGATGCAATGAAAGCCTCTTCCTCGCGGCTGGGCGTACCCGTTGAGTGGGGAGGGGACTGGAAGAGTCTCAAGGATGGGCCGCATTTTCAGCTTCCATGGGAGAACTATCCCTTATAGGGGTTACAGGATAACGCGCCAGGGGCTACATGTGTCATGTCGCCCCTTTTTTCTGATCGATCTTGTCGATCAGTTCCAGAAACTGAGTCAGCTGTGAGGCGGTCAGCTCTTTCTGAAAGGATAGCAAGTAATAGCCATTCTCTGTGTTTCGTATATCAATCCATTCGGCGTGCGGCGCTTTTTCATCAGCCTGTGTAATGCCGGTGAGTTCGCCCGGTGTTACCGCAAGAACCTTTGCCAGACGTGTTGCATACTCACTACTGGGTATAGACTTTCCTCTGGCATAAAGGCTGATGCAATTTCTTGGCATGTTTGCCTTGCGAGCCAGTTCTGCCTGACTCCAGCCATGGCGATGCATCGCATCAAGCACGAGAGCCTGTACGCGTTCACGAAGATGTGATCTGGCTTCTTTTATGTTTTGATCACTCATATCTTTCCCCTTCCGATAGGTCGTCATTCAACGTCGCCGAGAAAAGGTGTTGTTGAACATTGGTGTTATTGAATATTAAGAGACTGATTTTGGGAGAACAAGCATATAACGGCAGGGGGCGGCCAGCACATTCCTTGAATATGCTAGTCGAGTGGCAGGCATCGATACGGGGGGAATGATGGGGCCTTCACTATTATTTGGCTCAAGGAACTGCCATTCGTTGCGAGGTGATGCTGGGAAAGATTATGCATGCCAGGAAGGTTGGCGATATCACAGCTACCTGGGCGAGGGTACATTGATGACTCAATAAGCCTGAAAGGCGTTCGGTAGACACTGCGGAGTCGTCGTAACTGACGCGCTGCTTCTTGCCAATGGCGAGGTGTTGGTTAAACAAGGTAAGAGGTGGTGCGAGAGGACCGGGAAGACGAGGGCGCTGGAGCGGGTGAAGGGAATCGAACCCTCGTCTTAAGCTTGGGAAGCTTCTGCTCTACCATTGAGCTACACCCGCAAGGCGGTTTCGATAGTAAACTCAGTTGCTTAAGCCTGCAAGAAAAAGACGGGGCATGCCGGCTTCGGCCTATCATCATCGCGACCGCCTGGTCGCTATGTGGCTGACGCGAGAGTCGCCTTTGTCGTCGATCTTGCCGCCGATGTTGCCGACATGCTGTCCTGTTCCAGCATGCAGGATGTGGTCCCTGAGGGTCCCTTTTACTGAGGGGACGCCTGACGGGATCGCTGACCGAATGCCCGGCAAAGGGCTCAAGGCCGCTTCGCCAGGTTCTATGATGGTTAGAGCGCACTTACCGCAGTGGAAATGCGACGAGCACCCTCCATGATCTCCTCAATGACCTGCTGGGCGTCGCTGACGCTCGCTTGACTCGATTCACTTACGCTGACGATCTCGGTCATCTTCTTGCTGGCGAGGCGTATCCGCTCGTTGTTTTCGTGGAGTACGTCGGCGATTCTCGATGCCGCCTGGGTAGACCCCTGGGACAGTGAGCGAACTTCCTGGGCGACCACGGCAAACCCCTTCCCGTGGTCGCCTGCTCTTGCGGCTTCCACGGCGGCGTTAAGGGCCAGCAGGTTGGTTTGATGTGCGATGGAGGAAATAGATGCCGTAATGGCATTGATCGCCCGCGTATGTTCCTCTAAAGCGGTCACGATGGCCTGGGTTGCCTTGATATCCGCGCTGGCCTGCCGGGCAGCGGCTACCGCTTGCTGGAGCTGCTCAAGCCCTCCTGCGGCAATCGACTCGGTCTGCTCCGCCGTGACGCGAGCCGCTTGTGCAGCAGCTCTCGCAGCATCCTCGGTTGCCACCGCTCGGGTAATATCGGTGGCGAATTTGATGATGCGACATACCCTGCCTGCTGCATCGGTCACAGGGTTGTAGGTGGCCTCCAGCCAGATGGGCTGCCCCGTGGCAGTGAACCGCTGGAACCTTCCCTGTTTGTAGTGGTTGCTGCTTAGCTCCTGCCAGAAGTGTGGGTATTCAAGGTAAAAGGCGTCGTCACAGAACATGCGGTGATGCTGGCCTTGAATCTCCTCGAGCGTGTAACCCATTGCCGACAGGAAGTTGGTGTTGGCGTTGGTGATATAGCCATCGGGAGTGAATTCGATCATCGCCATGGAGCCATCCAGGGCGTCGAGAATGGCACTTTGGCCGGCCGCTGAAAGCCGTTGCCGAGTGACGTTGCTGGCGATCTTGAGAATGCGCTTCACCTTACCCCGGCGGTTCTTGATGGGCAGGTAGCTTGCCTCTAGCCAGAGCGTATTACCGTCGGCATCGATGCGCTCGAAGGTACCGCTGGCAGGCTTGCCGTTGGCCAGTGCTTGCCAGAACGCCTGATAGGAAGGCGATGACACCACACTGTCAGGACATAACATGCGGTGATGCTGCCCTTTGACCTGCTCGAGCCGATAGCCAACCGTGCTGAGAAAGTGGGCGCTGGCGTCGAGGATGGTGCCGTTCGGGAGAAAGGTGATGCAGGCGGTGTGGCTGTTGAGCGCATATCGCAGCGCGCTTGTTCTTCTTGCCATAACCATGGGAAAGCCTCGGAAGCGAAAAGGGGATGCTTCCGAGGTATCGGCGGCAGGGCGCAGGCCTGAAGGGCTTTTCTTTTGATATGTCAGCTATTTATAGCATATCAGGGAAAAATCACGCGTAAACGTTGCAAACGTCATCGGTGGCGATGTTGTGACTCACGCTTTGGCTGTGCTGCTAAAGTATTAGATAAATGAAGTGATTCATGCTTAAGCATTAGTCATGGTTAGGAAGAAGAGATAGGGTTGGCGTCAAGGCAGTGCACTGCTTGGCCGACCGCGTTATAGCCCCGACAACAGTAACGTTGCGCCATAGGTCGCGACGCCCATGGCGACTGGCCAGCCAAGGGATCGAGTCCGACGCCAGGTGATCAAGGTCGCCAGGACTCCCAGCAGGGTAGCGGTCCAACCAGCCAGGGTGTTCTGGCTCGGTGCAAGCGACACACCCAGCACGGCAGCGATCATCAGAGGCCCCAGTACAGACAGCCACTGTGGCAACGTATCGACGCCCGCTTCAGCGCTTGAACGCGACAGACGTTTGCGCATCCAGATGAGCGGCAGCATGCGCATCAGCAGGGTACCGACGGTGGTGGCGGCGACTGCCAGCCAGAGTTCCATGCTCATGCGCAGCGTCTCCGGGTGGGGGCATGCTTGACGGTGTAGAAGCACAGCGCGCCAGTCAAGGCGGCCAAGGGGATACCCGCATTGGCAATCCCGCCAAGGGCGAGGGCAAGACCGGCAAGCACGGTAACAACGGTGGCGCAGGCCCAGCGAAAGTTGCTCATGCGGGGCGCTACCAGAACCAGAAACAGAGCCGGCAAGGCGAACGGCATTACCTCGCCGAGCAATGGCCAGCGCTGGACGACCCACTCTCCTCCTATCGCGCCAGCGGCAGTTCCGGCAATCCAGGCGAACCAGGCGAGCAGCGCCGCACCGCTGTACCAGCCCAGCCGCTGCTCGCTGGCCAGCTGTGGCAAGCGTGTCAATGCCAATGCAAAGACTTGATCGGTCAGGCCATGCATCAGCGCAGGCCACCATCGGCTGGAAGACATGTGAGCCGCCAGATTGGGTGCGTAGACCACATGACGCAGGTTGATCAGCAGCGTCATCCCGACCACCAGCCACAGCGGAGCTCCTGCTGCTGCCATGCCGACAAAGACAAACTGGGACGCTCCGGCGTAGATCAGCGTCGAGATGGCGACAGCTTCCCATGTAGTGAACCCGGCCTGTACGGCCACCAGCCCAAAGGAGATAGCGATGGGAATGTAACCACCCAGCAGCGGAATGGCTTCGCGTACCCCGACCAGCCAGGCGCTCGCGGTCAACGGGGGAGAGGTGGTCGTCATGTCGGTACAGTCCTTGTTGGGTAGACGATGGTGACGATTGCCGAAGAGGCTTGATCCTCGGTGGCGTACAGGTGAGGGCCGTCTGCAGCAAAGCTGTGGCTGTCGCCGGGTGCTAGCGTCCTTGTCAGCTCCTCTGCGCCGGTGCAGAGGCTGCCCGAGATCACGGTGATGGTCTCTCTAACGCCTTTGGGGTGACCGAGACTCCAGCGTTCTACCTGAGCGTCCAGGTGCATCCAGTAGATATCGACGCTGGGGCGGTCGTGTCCCTGGTCGATCAATTGGATCTGCACGCCCTGGTCGTCGAGTACAGCAGTGACGGGCTTGATCAGCGTGCCGAAAGGCACCTCCAACTGTGCCGCCAGTCGCCAGAGGGTATCCAGCGTGGGATTGCCGTTTCCCTGCTCCAGACGACACAGATTCGATTTAGCAATCCCTGCGTCGTTAGCGAGACGTGACAAGGACCAGCCTCGGGTTTCCCGCAACTGCTGAAGGTGGCGACCCAGGGCCTCAGCGTCGATAGAGGCTTCCGGTATGGGGTCCAGGCGGAGGTGGTCGTCAATCATGGGCGCGTTCCATTAGGCGATCGCTCGATGGATGGTTCACTATGACGTTAACGTGTTCGCTCAACGAAGCGTTCGTCACCTGGGCGCTCGAAAAGCAGAGCGTTCGATAAATAGAACGTTCGATAAATGGAACATAGCTGCCTTTGTGCCGTGTCGTCAACGTGAACGCTGAGCTGTATTCCGCCGCCGCTCTGAGTGCTGGCAACGAAACGGCGCAGGGGGCGTCTCTGCCCGCCTGCGTTGATACCCGCCTGCGTTGATACCCACCTGCGTTGATACCCACCTGTGTTAGTGCCCACCTGCGCTGGTGTTGGCGCCTCGCGATACGAACGATGGGTAACCGCCCGTCGCAGCGGTAGAGATCACCCCAGGAGCGTCGGCGGGTAAGCACTTCATAGCGGCGTTGATGTCGCCATCTGCCATGATCTGGGTACGCAGTGGGAGGGGAGGGTGAGGTCCGTTCGTGCGCTTCTGTGCTGGTTTTGCCAGAAAGCAGGAAAAAAAAATTCTGGTGAAAGGAGAACTTTTCTGGTGACGACTGTCATATGTGGTACAGACAGCATGCGCGATGGCAGTCGTTAGCAGTGTTGATCTGGTTTGCTAAATCGATCGTTGCGCCCCATGGCTTCCATGGGGCGTTTTTTTTTGCGCCAGCTGAGCCACGGGCGTGCGCCGACGGCAGGTCGACAGAGACCAAGGTTGGCTGGCCCAGGGCTTATGTCCAAGGGCTTATGACCGAGGGCCTGGCGCGAATGGCGGGAGACGAGGGGCGAGCAGCCTTCTGCGCACAGCCGGACGACAGGATAATAGACCGGGATGAGTCCTGCCATAGGACGTTGCTCAAGGCATCAGGGGCTGGTTTGGCGCCAAGGGCGGGGCGAGAAGGTCTGGGGGAGAAAGGAAGGGCCGAGCAAGCGGCACGCCATCTTTCAGGGGGCTGCGCTGGGAGACTGAAAACCCTCTTCCCCCACAGGGGCGACCCAGCAGGGGAAGAGGACAGTCAGCAAGTGCGTCAGGCGCTACGTTGATGACGACGCATCGATAGCACCGCGTTAAGCACGTCGCGACGCGTCACGATGCCGACGAGCCGGCCCTGTTCGGTCACCGGGTAGACCTTGGGCTTAGCACCGAGCATTTCCTGGGCCAGGTCGACGATGCTCTTGGTGGGTGACACTGAAAGGACTTCGTTGCGCATCAGTTCACTGACCAGTGGGGCTTCATGGTCCAGATACAGGCTTTCTATCACCTTGCCGAGTACGTCCTGCTCCGAAATGAAGCCGACAAGGTGATCGCCGCTATCCACGACCGGTGCACCTGGCAATCGATGCAGCGCCAGTCCTTCCGCGAGGGTAGAGATGGACGTCTGGCCGCTGACGCGGTAGCAGTCCTTCGACATGATGTCGCGGACGATAGATGGAGGTGCCTTGTGTGGCATAGCCGCTCTCCTGTGTGCTTGACCGTCAAGCCCCGGGGCCGCATTCCAGACAGCGCTCGGTGATGGCTGGACCTCTGCGCAGGCTGACATTCAGATCCCTCAGCGCAGTTCTCAGGCCTTCCTCCACCACCGGATGGTAGAAAGGCATTTCCAGCAGACGGTCAACGGTCAGTCGTTGGTCGATGGACCAGGCCAGCAGGTGGCCCAGGTGTTCCGCCCGAGGGCCGAACATTTCCGCGCCGAGGAGAATTCCTGTGCCGTGTTCAGCGTAGAGCCGCAGCTTGCCCCGGTTCTGACGCATCACCGTGGAGCGTCCCTGATCCTCAAAGGAGACCTCTCCGATGGCCACGTTGCTCAGGTGTTCATCCCGACGCTTCAGTTCAGCGTAGCCCATCCCCGCGCTTGCCATCTGTGGATCGGTAAAGACAACTGCCAACGGTGTGCGTCGCCGTCCGGCTCGGATCTCCGGGTAGCGACCAGCATTGTCTCCAGCGATACGTCCTTCATCGGAGGCCTCGTGCAGCAAGGGCAGGTCCTGATTGGCATCGCCGGCGATAAAGATGGGAGCCGCTTGGCCGTCATCAAAGCGACACTGCATGGTAAGCCGGTCAAACAGCGGTACACCGCGCTCGTTAAGCTCGAGCCCCGTCTTGTGAAGGTCCAGGCGATCCACATTCGGTCTGCGTCCCGTGGCGGCCAGCAGGTAGTCGAAACGTTCGCTCTTTTCGGTGTCGCTGTCGCGGCAGTGGAAGGTCACCACCACCTGGTCTCCCTCACGCGCTACGCGTTTGACCGTGGCATCCGGATCCAGCGGGAAGTCGTCATTGAAGGTTCTGTCGGCTACCTGCTTGAGCTCAGGGTCACCCAGCGGACCAATCGCCCCACCCACGCCGAACATGCGCACCCTGACGCCCAGATGACGAAGCGCCTGGCCCAGCTCAAGCCCGATGACGCCGGGACCAAAGACCACCACCGACTCCGGCAGATCCTGCCACTCGAACAGGTCGTCATTGATGATCAGTCGGTCACCTGCACCATTGAGGAAATCGGGCCAGGAAGGGCGAGAGCCGGTGGCAATGACAATGCGCTTGGCCTTGATGCGCGTGTGCTCGCCCACCACCAGCGTGGTGGCATCTTCAAAGCGAGCCGCTCCCAGGATGCGATCTTCATCCTCGATGCGGGACATTGACGACATCACGCTGCCAACGAAGCGGTCGCGCTCACGTTTCAGGCGTTCCATTACCGCCCGGCCATCGACGCTGACACCACTGACCTTGATACCGAAGCCTTCGGCGTCGTTGGCTTGGTGAGCTACATCGGCTGCCGATATCAGTAGTTTCGACGGCATGCATCCCACCCGCGCACATGTCGTGCCGAATGCCCCCGACTCGATCAGCACCAGCTTGTCGGTGTGCTGGCGGGCTGCGTGCCAGGCGCCGAGTCCGGCGCTTCCTGCACCGATAATTGCGATATCGACCTGTCTTTCCTGCATGATATGTCTCCTTGAGCGATGGCAGCCTGGGGTAAGGGAACCCATAGGCACAGCCTCTATCAAAAAGGTAGGACAGGAGGTACTCATTGCCCCATAGATCAGGCGTCACTGTTACATCAAAGCCTGCATTGGCACACTTGCACGATCAGACCCGTGACGGCCCTCGATGAGGTAGGGGGCGCTGGCGTGACAAAGGGCGGCGACACAGGCGCCTTGCCGCGTCGATCATTGGGCTCCCGTGCCGATGACCATGACAGAATGAGGAGGAAACGGATCCGTGGATGCGCGTGAATATCTAGCCCGTAAAGGGCTTGATGGCGAACGAGATCGAGAGCGCCCCAACACCCTGGAAGAAAAGGCCTGGGATCGTGCTCGTGAGTCCAACGACCACCGTCCCAAGGCGGGCACGCCCCATGACTGGGAGGACTGGGAGCGCTATCACGAGGTGCTGGCTGAGGGCGCGGATCGGCTGGAACAGAAGATCGACGTTGATGCCCATCGTCAGGCGTCACCGACCGAAGCCGACAAGCCATCGTCACAGGCGTCGGGGGTGGAGCAATACCTTCCCCCGACAAAGCAAGACGGGGGGGCCGAGGAAAAGACGTCGAGTGAGCCAGCCACAGATGACGCGGCCTCGAACACACCCACCGCTGAGGCCAACCAGCATGGGGTAAGTGATACGGACAGCAAGGCCTCGGGAAAGGCGACCAATAGTGAGTCCCATGTGGCATCGGCCTTGATGGCGTCTCCGGCAGCCAGGCTCGCGCTGATGCTGCTGGTGCTGTTGGTCCCTCCACTGGCCGTCGCTGTCACTGAGGGTGGAGCGCGCCGCGTCTCCATTGCCTTTCTGCTGACCTTGCTGGGTTGGTTGCCCGGCGTGCTGTATGGCGCCTGGTGGCTGAAGCGCATCAATCACTGATGCCAGCTCATCGCCACACCCGCTGAGGCTAAGGCGACAGGCGGTGACGTTCTAAACCGACAGCGTGGGCGCTGCGGCGCTGCGCTGGAGGCGTCCTGCGCCTCATCGCGTTCGTCGGATCTGTTCAGCGCTTGCTGGGTATCGCGTATACTCCCGTAAACTTTTTAGGCGGAAGGAGTTTACGGTGGGCTATCTGGTCGTGGTCACTGTCCTTTGGGCATTTTCGTTTTCGCTGATCGGTGTCTATCTCGCCGGCCAGGTAGACAGCTATTTTGCCGTGATGCTGCGCGTCAGCCTGGCGGCACTGGTCTTTCTGCCCCTGCTCAAGCCACGCCTGCTGGCAGGTCAGCAGCGCCTGATCCTGATGGCGCTGGGTGCCGTCCAATTGGGCGTGATGTACATCTTCTTCTATCAATCGTTCTTGCTGCTGTCGGTACCTGAAGTCCTGCTGTTCACCATCTTCACTCCGCTTTACATCGCTGTTCTGGACGACCTGGCGTTTTCCCGATTCACCCCTTTTCACCTGGTCACGGCGGGCTTGGCGGTGTTGGGGGCGGCGGTCATTCGCTACCACGGCGTCAACGAGGACTTCTGGTTGGGCTTTCTTGTCGTCCAGGGGGCGAATCTCTGCTTTGCGCTGGGCCAGGTCGGTTACCGGCGGCTGTCCGCGGCGCTTCCGGAGGAACTGCCGCGTCACAGCGTGTTCGCCTGGTTCTACCTTGGCGCTGCCTGTGTGGCGCTACCGGCCTTTGCCCTGTTGGGCGACAGCAGCAGCCTGCCCACGACCTTGACCCAATGGGGCGTACTGCTGTGGCTGGGGCTGGTTGCCTCAGGGCTCGGCTTTTTCCTGTGGAATCTGGGCGCCGTCAGGGTGGACGCCGGAGCCTTGGCCATCATGAACAACATGCTGATCCCCGCGGGCCTGGTCGTGAACCTGGTGATCTGGAATCGCGACGCTGACCTGCCGCGCTTGCTGCTGGGTGGCGCGATCATCGCCGCCTCGCTGTGGCTGAATGGTTGGTGGCAGCGGCGTCGAGGCCAAGCGTTGGTGTAAGCGTCAGGCCTCGTTTGCCCCGCCGCGTCCCCCTCGCCATAATGAGCGGTCGTCAAGGGAAGGATGCGTGGATGCAATCGTTCAAGAACATCGGGCTGATCGGGCGCCTGGGCAGCGCCAAGGTGGTCGAGACCCTGAAACGCCTGATTCGGTTTCTGGATGATGGCGGGTACCACGTCATCATTGAAGATCGCACGGCGTCAGCGCTGTTGGAGAGAGGCCATGCCGAGGCCAGCAGGCGAATGCTTGGCGAGCTGTGCGACCTGGTGATTGTCGTCGGTGGTGATGGCAGCCTGCTGGGAGCCGCGCGCACCCTGTGCCGCAGCGGGACCCTGGTGCTAGGGGTCAATCGAGGCAGGCTGGGCTTTCTGACCGATATCTCGCCAGACGAGCTGGAAGCCCGGGTAGGGGAGGTGCTGGCGGGCCATTACGAGGTCGAGCAGCGCTTTTTGCTGGACGCCGAGCTGTATCGTGGTGATGCGTTGGTCGGCAGCGGCGATGCGCTGAACGAGATCGTGCTGCACCCGGGCAAGGCGGTGCGCATGATCGAGTTCGAGTTGTTCATTGATGGTCAGTTCGTTTACAGCCAGCGTAGCGACGGCCTGATTGTCGCGACACCCACTGGATCTACTGCCTATGCGATGTCCGGTGGCGGCCCGATCATGCATCCCAAGCTCGACGTGGTGACCCTGGTCCCCATGTTTCCCCACACCCTGTCGAGTCGCCCCATCGTCATCGATGCCGATTGCGAGATCCGCTGTCATATCGGTGAGACCAACCAGACCTACCCGCACATCAGCTGCGATGGGCAGACCCGTGCCGTCGCCAAGCCTGACGATGTCCTGGTGATTCGCCGCAAGCCTCAGAACGTTCAACTCGTACACCCCCTCGGGCACAATTTTTACGACGTCCTGCGCAGTAAGCTGGGCTGGAGCAACAGGTTGGGAGACTGAGGTGAGTCGACTGGACGGTTACGATCTGATCGGCGATGTGCACGGCTGCGGGGCGACCCTGGCAACCCTGCTCGAGCGTCTTGGCTATCACCTGCGCAATGGCGTCTATCGCCACCCCCATCGCAAGGTCATCTTCCTTGGCGATCTTATCGATCGCGGGCCGCGTATTCGCCTGGCGGTCACCATTGCGCGACGCATGGTAGAGGAGGGCGAAGCCTACATTGTGCTTGGCAATCACGAAATCAGCGCCTTGACCTACACCCAGAAGGCGCCGCCAGGCCATGGCCGTGAATGGCTGCGTCCGCATACGCCTCGTCATAACCGCATCATTCGGGAGACGCTTGAGCAATATCGCGATCATCCCCAGGAGTGGGACGATGCTCTTGCCTGGTTCCGAGAGATTCCGCTGTATCTGGAGATGGATGGCATTCGTGTCGTGCATGCCTGCTGGGATACGGCTCTGGTCCAGGCCTTTCAGCAGCTACGGCCTGACGGGCGTGTGGATCAGGAATTTCTGCTTCGCGCCTCCCAGCATGGCACCCTCGAATCGCGTATCCTTGAGCGCCTGACGCGTGGCGGTTCCATTCCATTGCCTGAGGGCATTGCGATTCATTCTGGAGACGGCTTTACTCGACGCAGTTTTCGCACCCATTTCTGGGCAAACAGCCCCGTCACCTGGGGGGATGTGGTGTTTCAGCCGGACAACCTGCCCGGCGATCTCGAGAGTCGTCCACTCAGCGATGCCGAGCGTGCCTCCCTCAGCTACTATGGGCCCGATGAGCCACCGCTGTTCATTGGCCACTACTGGTGCGAAGGAATACCGGCGCTGCCAGCCCCCAACGTGGCCTGCCTGGACTACAGTGCGGTGAAGTACGGACGCCTGGTCGCCTATCGCTACAGCTTCGAGTCGCGACTCGATGCCAACCATTTTGTGTGGGTGCCGGTGCCTCGAGATGTCAGTCAGCGACCGCTGCCGAGGGAGATTACTTTCGACTGATACAAAGCGTTACATTAAATTTTGCCGACGAGTTGAACCCTTTAGGCAAGTGGACGTCTGAATAGGTGTTCCCTTGAATGATCCCTTGCTCTTGTCCGGCGGCCCCCTCCGCCGGACTTTTTGTATGCGCAGCATTTGTATGGGGAAACCCGTACACAGGCATGACGTGCAGCGCGTTTATCGCCACTCCATGGAGACGCCATGTATCGGGTCTTGCTGATACCACATGAGATCGACACCCGCGAACTGCGTCAGGCGCTGTGGGCGCAGCGCATCAGCCATCGCATCACGCAAGACGAAGAGGGACAAACCCTGTGGCTGGCCGATCTCAAGCAACGTGATGCCACGGCCGAGCTGGTCAGGCGCTGGCAACAGGGTGAGGCGATGCCTCCGCCGGCAGCCTCGAGGTCGCGTGGCCAGGTAGATTGGGCGTTGCTGTTGCGTCAGCATCCGGTGACGCTCGCGACGCTGGCGCTGTGCGTTGTGGTATTTGCAGCGATCGCCGTGTGGGGAGACATGGTGCTTGCCTGGTTGGCGATCGTGCCGCTGGGCATCAGTCAGGGCGCCCTTGCTGTCGGTACCATTCCTGACGCCCTGGCATTGGGGCAGGTGTGGCGGCCCTTGTCGCCGATCTTCCTGCATTTTGGCTGGATGCACCTGGTCTTCAACATGATGTGGTTGTGGTACTTCGGACGCCAGGTAGAGCGCCTGAATGGGCCAGGAAGAATGCTGATCATCGTCGTGCTGGCGGGGCTGGCGGGCAACCTAGCCCAGTATGCCACCGGCACGGTGCTGTTTGGTGGCATGTCCGGCGTCGACTTTGGCCTGCTGGGGTATGTCTGGTTGATGTCTCGGCGGGCTCCCAGCAGCGGCTTCTTCGTGCCCCAGATGCTGGTGGTGTTCATGCTGGGCTGGATGATCTTCACCATGACCGATCTGGCGGGTTTCGTCGGCTTTGGCAATGTGGCCAACGAGGCGCACCTGGGCGGATTGCTCGTGGGGCTGCTGCTAGGCTGGTATCATTCACGCACATCACGCCGACACTAGAGCGATCCCATGAGCGACATGACCTTCGAGCGAATGATTTCCCAAATGACGCCGGCGATCTATCAGAGCCTGAAACAGGCGGTATCGCTGCGCAAGTGGCCAGACGGGCGGATGCTGACCCCCGAGCAGACCGAGCTTTGCATGGAAGCCGTGATGCGCTACGAGCATGAAAATAACGTGCCCGAGGACAGCCGTATTGGCTATCTCGAGCAGCGTACCTGCGGTGCGGCTGCCAGTGGTGCGGGGGTATCTGCGGAGATGGCGGGGCTTGCCCGGGATGCCAGTCGTGACTGAAGTGCTTGCCCACGGTTGTCTGTCCAAGATGGGGGTCGAACCCGACTCCCCCGCGCGCTATACCCTCAAGGCTGGCGAGAACCGTCTGCCGCTCAACGACTACCTGGGCCACACTCTGCGCCTCGAGTGGAGTGGCGCCATCGCCTGCACCCACTGTGGGCGAGCCACCAAGAAGAGTTTTGGCCAGGGGCACTGCTATCCCTGCTTCAAGCGCCTCGCCCAGTGTGACAGCTGCATCATGAAGCCTGAGCTGTGTCACTTCTTCGCGGGGACCTGTCGTGACCCACAGTGGGGTGAACGCTTCTGTTTTCAGCCCCATGTGGTGTACCTGTCCAATGCTTCCGGGCTCAAGGTCGGTATCACCCGCGGTACTCAGGTACCTACTCGCTGGCTGGACCAGGGTGCCATTCAGGCACTGCCCATTCTCGAGGTCGATACGCGCCAGCAGTCGGGCTTCGTCGAAGTGCTGTTCAAGGAGGAAGTCTCTGATCGCACCAACTGGCGAGCCATGCTCAAGGGCCAGGTCGAGGAGCTGGACCTGGTGGCCGAGCGTGATCTTTTGCTGGAGCGGCTATCGAGCGGGCTATCGAGCCTGCGTGAGCGTTTCAGTGCTGATGCCATCCGGGTGCTGGATGATAGCGTTCGGCATTTTGCCTACCCTGTACTGGAACATCCCACCAAGGTGACGTCGCATAACCTGGATAAACATCCGGTGGTGGAAGGTACCTTGATGGGCATCAAGGGGCAGTACCTGATGTTCGATAGCGGAGTGATCAACCTGCGCAAGTACACCGGGTACGAGATTTCCCTCGCTGCTTGAGGTTCCTCTGCCGCCTTGCCAGGATCGCCCCCAGTCAATGACGCGGTGGATGGTAAGAGCCAAGGAGAGGTGCCATGTACGTGCTGCATATTGCCAATCGTCAGATGTCATCCTGGTCACTGCGGGCCTGGATGACCCTGCGCCAGGGGGATATCCCCTTCGAGCTGGCCTTTCATCCGTTTGATGAGCAGGGCGACAGCTTTGACGCCTTTCGTCGCTTCTCACCCAGCGGCAGGGTCCCTTGTCTGCATGATGGCCATCAGGTCGTGTGGGATTCTTTATCCATTGTCGAGTATCTGGCTGAGCGCCATCCTGGCGTCTGGCCCGCTGACCCCGGGGCTCGGGCCTGGGCCAGAAGTGCCTGCGCCGAGATGCACTCAGGGTTTCTCGCACTGCGCGAGCAGTGCCCAATGCACTGTGCCTTGCGCGTCAGGCTCCACCAGCTGAGCCCCGAAGTGTTGCGAGATCTCGAACGTCTCAATGAGCTGTTTGAGGATGGCTTGGCGCGCTTTGGCGGCCCTTACCTCGGCGGCGGGGCGTTTTCTGCCGTGGATGCCTTTTTCGCCCCGATAGCCTTCAGGCAGCAGACCTACGATCTTCCCATGGAGGGTCAGGCGCGAGACTATCTTGAGCGCCTGCGCGCGCTACCTGCGATGCAACAATGGCAAAGCGAGGCGCTGGAAGAGCCCCATCGGGAAGATCATTTGGAGGCCAACATAGCCGCAACCGGACGTATTCTTGAGGACCTGCGGGAAGACAGCGGCTGCTGATACCGAGCCTGTTCAGCTACAAAGAGAAGCCGATACGGGTTAGAACAGTGACCCCTGCCGCTGGGGAGGCCTGAAGCTGGAAGTGTCCAGCGTCGTTTCATCGCGCTGTGGCAGGCCAAGGCGACGGCAGGCCTTACGGTAGCGCTGATCGAGCAGGTCGGCGAAGACCCCTTGGCCGCGCATGCGGTGACCAAAACGGCTGTCGTAGTCCTGTCCGTTGCGACACTGGCGAATCAGGCTCATCACCTTTGCTGCGCGTTGTGGGTAATGGTGCTCCAGCCACTCTGCAAACAGTGGGGCGACTTCATGGGGTAGACGCAGCAGCATCCAACCTGCACTGCTGGCCCCCGCGTCTTTCGCAGCGGTCAGCAAGGTTTCAAGCTCATGATCGGTCAACCCGGGAATGACCGGTGATATCAGGGCGCCGGTGGGGATGCCGAGAGCCGCCAGCTCATGCAAGGTTTTCAGCCTTGCCTTGGGCGAGGCAGCCCTGGGCTCCAAGCGCCGTTTGAGATCGTCATCCAGGCTGGTGAGGCTGATCATGACCTTGACCAGCCGCCGTCTCGCCAAGGCCTGTAACACCTCCTTGTCGCGCAGGATCAGCGTGCTCTTGGTGATCAAGGTGACCGGGTGTCGGCATTCCAGCAGCAGCTCAAGTAACTCCCGTGTAGAGCGGTACTCGGCTTCGATGGGTTGATAGGCATCGGTATTGCCGGACAGGTTGATGGGGCGGCAGACGTACTGTGGTTTGCACAGCTCTTCACGAAGCCGCTCCACCAGCCCGGTTCGGGCGATCAGGCGTGTTTCGAAATCGATCCCGGGGGACATGTCCCAATAGGCATGACTTGGCCGCGCATAGCAGTAGATGCAGCCATGCTCGCAGCCTCGGTAAGGATTGATGGAACGGTCAAAGGGCAGATCGGGTGAGCGATTCCACGACAGGGCGCTCTTGGCAGATTCTGTTGCCGTTACCGTAGCGATGCGCTCGGGCATCGCCTCCTGCCACCAGCCGTCATGCTCCGCTTCGCTGCGGGTCGGGGCAAAGCGGTTGGCCGGTGAGAAGGTGGCACCGCGTCCCTTGATCGGCTCCATCGGGTCTGATCCTCGGCCGTTTTCGATGGTCATAGGTTAGTAGATAACTGTTTTTATATCCAGTATTTTGGCGCTCGCGAGGGAAGGGGGGGCAACCGCAAGAGGCCGCCTAAGGGCGGCCTCTTGTTGGTTTACCAGGGAAGCGTTATTGCTTCGGCGTAAAGGAGCCGGCTTCCTGGCGCTGGGGATACTCTTCAAAGGTGACGACAGGACCGATCGATTTCCGCAAGGGGCCCTACCCAGTTCCATGTGATCGTGACGCGCCACCCGAAGAACTATCCCGTCGGCGTGTGATCGGCACACCGGTTACGGAAACCGCATTTTGCTCCGCCAAGATGGTCAAGCGGTTCGTCGCAGTACCGTATGGCTGCTTTGAGCCAAACTCCTTGATGCTGTATCGGCTACGAATGGCGGCTGACGCATCATCACGCGTCAGGCATACGCCACTCTTTTGGTGCGTCGCGGGTATAGCCTTGAAATAGAAAGCCTCCATCCGGCTCCAGGACGTGTTCGCAAAGTCGAATGACGTCTGTGGTATCGCCACTGGTGAATGCGGCCTCAAAAGCCTCTTCGAAGCGTCTGTGGAACTCGGGATCAAAGCTCATGAGCCTCCTGGGAATGCTCTTTCCTTTGGCTGACCACTGGTTTTGCGACCGGAGAAAGTGATTGGCAATGGCCGAGTAGAGATTTGAGACGACGATACGAAGCTCCGCTTTGTTGCGAGGCTCACGGATATCTTCGACCATATCGCTGATGACATAGCGCGAGTTTTCGCGTTCATGTTGCTCCCATCGGAACGGGCCTTCTTCCAAAATTTGAGATGCTAGGCTTTTGATAAGACTACCTAATTTTGTTTCACGAGGTATCTCGATGCCATCACTGACCATGTTGGACAGAGTGGGCACTCCCGATGGACGGTCCACCTCCCGAAAGAAGTACTCCAACGTTTGAGGATCGTGAATGAATGCCTCAACGGGCCAGCCGTCGAAAATAAACGACTGCCTTTGAGCGTTTTCAGTGCGCTCAAAGACCACCACCAAGTCAAGATCCGAATAAGCTGTTGCTTCGTCTCGAACCACCGAGCCCGCGAGCATGCAGGCGCTTGCTTCAGGAAAAAGCTGGTCACGAATTTTCTCTGCGGTGGATAAAGCCGCTGAAAGCTTCTGGCTCAATTGCAAGCTCCTTGCTGGTAGAACAAGAGAGATAGCCGGATATTGTGTATGGCGGGCAATAGGAAGGGTGGCGTTTCCTGTTGACTGATTTCGCCAGATTACAACCAACACAGGATGGATACGCGATATCTCATCCTAGCCTCCATGCGGTGTCACAGCCAGAATCCGGTGTCACTGACCCGCTACTGTTGCGCCAAGGAGCTTGGGACCTCATCTCCAAGGCTGTGGAGGCGGAGTTGACCACCTTGATTGCGCGGTAGAGCACTGGGTGTATATCCGCACTATGAATCCCATCGAATCGACCTTCTCCACGGTTCGTCTGCTGAGCAGGGAACTGGACGGAGAACACAACCGCAAGAGGCCGCCCAAGGGCGGCCTCTTGTTGGTTTACCAGGGAAGCGTTATTGCTTCGGCGTAAAGGAGCCGGCTTCCTGGCGCTGGGGATACTCTTCAAAGGTGGCCATGAAGTCCGCCACGATCTTGCCTACCGGACCAAAGGCATACATGCGACGCAGCTGCCAGTCGTCATAGTAGGAAGAATCCAGCGGGGCCGCCTCGAAGGGGTCCGCCTGCAGGTCGATCAAGAGCGGGGCCTTGAGCTGGGTCTGCGGACGCCGCCATGCGTCCATCCCCTCATGCTCCTGGATGCTGAAGTGGGCCTTGAAGCGATCGAAGCGCACGGCACCCAGAGATCCGTCATCGACGAAGGCAAAGAAGGTGTTGCGCGGCCACTCGCCCGCATCCTCGGCACCGGTAAGGTTAGGCAGCAGATTGTAGCCATCGATATGAACGTTGAAGTCCTTGTCTCCGGCGCTGTAGCCGTCCAGCAGCTTCTGCTTGATGTCGGGCTCACCCGCGGCGGCAATCAGCGTCGGGAACATGTCTTCCAGTGACAGGATCTCGTTGGAGACCTGTCCCGGTTCGATGTGGCCCGGCCAGCTCATCATGAATGGAACGCGAATACCGCCTTCCCAGGTGGTCGCCTTTTCGCCGCGGAACGGCGTGGTCCCGCCATCCGGCCAGGTAAACTTCTCGGCGCCGTTGTCGGTGGTGTAGATGATGATGGTGTTGTCATCAGCGCCCAGCTCTTCGAGCTTGTCGAGCAGGCGACCCACCAGAGCGTCATGTTCGACCATACCGTCGGCATAGACACCCAGCCCGGTGCGGCCTTCGCTCTCTTCCTTCAGGTGGGTAAAGATGTGCATTCGGGTGGTGTTGTACCACACGAACCAGGGGGTATCGGAGGCTTCCTGACGCTCGATGAAGTCCTCTGTCGCGGCCAGGAATTCCTCATCGATGGTTTCCATGCGCTGTTTGGTCAGCGGGCCGGTATCCTCGATCTGGCCATCGGCGGTGGAGTGAATGACGCCACGTGGGCCGAACTGTTCACGGAATTCTGGGTCACCCGGATAGTCGGGGTTTTCCGGTTCTTCTTCCGCATTCAGGTGGTAGAGGTTGCCGAAGAATTCGTCGAAGCCGTGATTGGTCGGCAGGTACTCGTCGCGATCACCCAGGTGGTTCTTGCCGAACTGGCCGGTGGCGTATCCCATCGGCTTGAGGATCTCAGCGATGGTGGGGTCTTCCGGCTGAAGGCCAAGGGGATCGCCCGGCATACCGATCTTGAGGAGTCCGGTGCGTTTGGGCGACTGCCCAGTAATGAAGGCGGCTCGTCCCGCGGTGCAGCTTTGCTGTCCGTAAGCATCGGTAAAGCGGATACCTTCCTCGGCAATGCTGTCGATGTTCGGGGTGGTATATCCCATCATGCCGCTGTTATAGGCACTGGTGTTGAACCAGCCGATATCGTCACCCATGATCACCAGGATGTTTGGCTTGTCCGACGAATCGTCCTCTTCGGTAGCCGCGGCAGGCTGGATGCTTGCGGCAAGGCTGACAGCTGCCAGCGATGCCACCACGATGCCCTTCCAGGGCGTACTGGATACCGACGAATGCAATCTCATGATCACTCCTTTTCGTTAGCGTGTTTCAGTGCATGATGCGAAAACGGCTTGGTTACCGCGCTGGTGCTACGGTATCTCCGGGTCTTGCGACGCCTTGCCAGGTCAGGCGTCTTGAAGCGAGAGAGTAAGGTCCTTGTGTGTCATGGGAGAGGGGGCGCGCTTTCCCTAAACGCGACGCACTGAAGCATGCGCAAGGCATGCTTCAGTGCGTAAGGCGACTGCAGATCAGCATAGTTGCTGAATATCCTGTGTCGATATGACATTTCGGCAACTCCCTGATCATTATCAATGTTATGAGACATTTATGCCGGGCAGAGCGGCATTCCGCAGGCGCCAGCATCCGCTCGTGCGTGATCGCCGTGGGTTCGCATGTCGTCAAGATGGCGTTACTGCCGTCAGCAGCCGTTCGGTGGTCAGCTGGCCGTTTGAACGTGCGCTTCCAAGGATTCCCGAGGCCTGCAGCTGGAGTCTGGTGGCAGCGTCGAAGGGATGCGCTCCCTCAAGAGGGGCTGGCTGGGCGGAGCACAGGAGGGAGGTCGACTCACGGCGTTGTACACGACACTCAGGTGATGCAGAAGCCGTTGAGGCGATCTGCTAAGCTCGCCCTTTCGACTCCGCCGCTGTCGTCCGGCGAGCGGACCACTTGAAACGCCGCTGTATGCAGCGCTCCAGCCCACCGGATGATCTGACGTGCCCGAGCTGAACCCGCCCCCGACTCTCACCGAGCTGCTTGACAGCATTCCCCCTCTGGATCCTCTGGCACGGCAGCGCGCCTGCGCTCGTCTTGACCGTCTGACCAAGCCGCCGGGTAGCCTGGGCAAGTTGGAACACCTTGTGGCGGACCTGGCGGCAATGACCGGGCAGGCATTGCCGCGTGTCGACCCTCCTGCCGTCATTGTCTTCGCTGCCGATCACGGGGTAGCGGCGGAGGGCGTGTCGGCGTTCCCTGCCTCCGTCACTGCGCAGATGGTGGCCAACTTTGCCCAGGGTGGGGCCGCCATCAATGTATTCGCCAGACGCCTCAAGGCTCGCCTGGAGGTGGTCGATGTGGGTGTGTCCACATCCTGCGCGGGAGTGGCAGGCGTTGTCGTTGATCGAGTCAGAAGCGGCACCGGCAATATCGCCAGGGAAGATGCCATGAGCCAGGATGACGTGCTGGCTGCCCTGAACGTCGGTGTCCGCGCCGCGCAGCGTGCCACCGACCAGGGTGCCGGGTGCTTGATCTTGGGTGAAATGGGGATCGCCAATACCACCGCGAGCAGCGCCTTGCTGGCCGCCTTTACCGGGCTCTCGGTGGATGCCGTGACCGGACGCGGCACGGGTATCGACGATCAACGTCTACGCCATAAGCGTGAGGTCATCGGCAGGGCGCTGGCCCGCGGAACCGGGCGCACGGCACTGGATACCCTGGCGCGATTCGGTGGGCTTGAGATTGTGGCCATGGCGGGAGCCTGCGTGTCCGCTGCGGCCAGTCGCACCCCGGTGCTGGTAGATGGTTTTATCGCCACGGTGGCGGCGCTCGCCGCGACGCGCCTGGCCCCCGGTGTGCGCGACTACCTGGTGTTTGGTCATCGCAGCGATGAAGCGGGGCATGGCGAGGCCCTGGCCGCCCTCGGCGGAGAACCACTGCTGACGCTTGGCCTCAGACTGGGCGAGGGCAGTGGGGCTGCCTTGGCCTATCCGCTGCTGCAAAGCGCCTGCGACATGCTCGCAGAAATGGCGACCTTCGATGATGCCGGCGTCGATGCTGGCCAATGAGTGTCGATGGCAGCGAAGGGAGTCGATGGGCCTCGATGAACGCAGCAAGCGACTGGCAGGCGATCCTTGCCGAAAAGGCGCCGGAGGGCTTTTCCTGGTTTGAGCCGCTGGGCCTGGCCCCCTTCAGCAGTGTTGGGCTCATCGTGGTGGTGCTGGCGCTGATCCTGGACCTGTGGCTGGGTGATCCTCGCTGGCTGCCACACCCAGTGGTGGGGATGGGACGCTTGATTGCCAAGCTGGAGAGCGTCCTCAATCGTGGCAGCCAGATAGGGCGTCGCCTCAATGGCATAGCGCTGGTGCTGATCGTGGTGGGGCTGGTGTGGGCCGCATCGGCGTTCGCCCTTGGCCTGGCAGCCTCCGTCAGCACCTGGTGGGGCCTGGCGCTGGAACTGCTGTTGATATGGACGTGCCTGGCCTGCCGAGGATTGGTGCTGGCAGCGCGGCAGGTGGCGGTTCCTCTGATGGCCGGCGACCTGGCGAGCGCACGCCTGGCGGTGTCGGCGATCGTGGGGCGCGATACTCGCGAGCTCGATGAGACCGGTGTGACCCGCGCCTGCGTGGAGAGCGTGGCCGAGAACACCGTCGATGGTATCACCGCCCCCCTGTTCTGGGCGCTGGTAGGCGGAGCGCCGCTGGCGCTGGCTTACAAGGCGATCAATACCCTGGATTCCATGGTCGGCCACCGCAGTGAGCGCTACCTGGCGTTTGGCTGGGCAGCGGCGCGACTCGATGACCTGGTCAACCTGGTGCCGGCACGGCTGACGGCGCTGGCCATGTGGCTGGTCATGTGGCTGTTCATGTGGCTAGTCCGGTGGATAGTGCCAGCGCCTCTGCGCGGCGACTATCAGGTGCATGGCAATGTACAGGGCGCGCTTGGTGCGACCCGCCGCCAGGCACCGTCTCACCCCAGTCCCAATGCGGGCTGGCCTGAAGCCATGGTGGCAAACCTGCTGGGGGTGCAGCTGGGAGGTATCAATCGGTATGGCGAGCAGGTCAGCCGGCGCGCCGTACTCGGCACACCGTTGCAGCCACTGAGGCCTGCACACATCGCGGCGGCGATTCACTGTCTTTACGCCGGCACTCTGGGCAGCCTGATAGTGATGTCGTTGGCGATACTGGCTCTGGGGAGTGTGGCGTGAATCAGCGAGGGACGAAGGCGGACTGGCCCGAACATGGCGGGCAGGGCCTGGTGTTAATGCAGCGGCTCGGCCTGGCGGGGACCGAACCGCGGCTCGACCTCAGTGCCAGTCTCAACCCCCTGGGGCCTCCCGATTGGCTGGCCGATTGGCTGAAGGACAGTCTGGAGAGCGCCCGGCACTATCCTGATCCTGGCCACCCCGCGGCCTATGCGGCCTTGGCAGCCGCGTTGGGTCTCGGCGCTGATCGGTTGCTGTTGACCAATGGCGGCGCCGAAGCCATCCACCTTGTGGCCAGTGCATACCGAGGCGGGCGCGCGCTGATCGTCGAACCCACCTTTGGAGAGTATGCGCGAGCTTGCGCGCTCAATGGGATCGCCGTCGAGCGATATGAGCTGCATCTCGAGGGTGCGGCGCTGGATATCGAACGGTTGACGTCTCGCCTGGACGCCTCCGCCGACAAGGTCGATCTGATCTTTCTCTGTCGGCCCAACAATCCCACCGGTGCCTGCATGGCCCGCGAGGACGTGGTGACATTGCTAGAGGCGGCAAGACGCCGTGGGGCTCTGGTGGTGGTGGACGAGGCCTTTGTCGACTTTGCCGACCCTGGAATGTCATTGACGGCGCTGGTGGATCAGGGGCTGCCGCTGATATTGCTGCGCTCATTGACCAAATTTTACGCCCTTGCCGGCCTGCGCCTTGGCTACCTGGTGGCGTCGGCGAGCTGCTGTCGACGGCTGCAGCGTCATCAGCCAGCCTGGAGCGTCAATGGACTGGCCAGTGCCCTGGTGCCGGCCCTTCTGGCGGATACCGACTTTGCCAGCAGGACGCGGGACTGGGTCATGGCCGAGCGTGCCTATCTGCCACCGGCGCTGGGCAGGCTTGGCCTGGTCGCTCTGCCGACCCAAGCCAACTTTGTCCTGTTTCGCCCGCCAGGGGCGCCATCCCGAGCAAGGGGTGAAGGCCTCGTCAGACACCTGGCGCGTGATGGCGTGTTGGTTCGTCACACCCACACCTTCGCTGGCCTCGACGGTGCCTGGGTGCGTGTGGCATTGCAGCAACGACAGGGGAATCAGCTGCTGATACGGCGGCTGGAAGAGTGGCGCGATTCGCCACAGGCAGAGCGGTGGGGCAGCGGCGCATGATCGTCTTTATCGCGGGAGGCGTTCGCTCCGGAAAGAGTCGTATCGCTGAACAGGCGGCTCTTGCGCTGCACGCTGACAGGCCCAGTAGCCAGCTCTGGTATCTGGCGACGGCTCGCTCCAGTGACCGCGAAATGGCGGCTCGAGTGGCCCGTCACCGGGCCCGCCGTGATCGCCACTGGCGCACCCTGGAAGCACCGCTGCAGCTGCTCGACCCCTGGCGTACCGTGGCTCCTGGCGATAGCGTCCTGCTGGATTGCCTGACCCTATGGACAAGCCAACGCCTGTTTGCCGACGGCATCGATCCCGGCCCAAGGCGCCAGGCAGCACGGCTTGCTCAGGCGGAGCTGGCGGCCGTACTGGCCGATGCGCGTCAGCGGGATATCCACCTGGTCGTGGTGTCCAACGACCTCAATGAGGAGCTACCTGCCCAGGATGCGCTGGTGCGCTGGTATGTGCGAGAACTGCAGCGGCTACATCGGCTACTGGCACGTCGGGCCGACCGGGTGATCGAAGTGGTGGCAGGGCAGATGATTGAGTGGCCGGTAGTGGCCAAGACCAGTGATGCGACAGTGGCTCCCTGACGGCTGGGCCCGCACCTCTGACAGGACAGCGTGGAAGGAAGATGCGGCAGGAGAATCTGGTGAAAGACATGACAACACGCTGTGCGCCGATGCTGGCGGGTCTGGGGCTGGCGATCCAGTTTTTGACCCGGATACCGCTGCCGATCGCGATCGACTGGAATGACGCCAATCGGCGCTGGGCGGCACGTTGCTACCCGCTGGTGGGGCTCGCCATAGGCGGGCTATTGGCGTCGCTGGCGGCTGCCTCCAGTGCCTTGCCGGACCCGCTGAGAGCGCTGTTGCTGCTGACCCTGTGGGTCGGCGCGACCGGCGGGCTGCATCTGGATGGTGTCATGGACCTGGCCGACGCCCTTGGCAGCAACACCTCGCTGGAACGTCGCTGGGAGATCATGAAGGATCCCCAGGTGGGCAGTTTCGGCATCCTGGCGCTGGTGTTTCTGCTGGCATGGAAGGGAGCACTGCTGTGGTGCTGGCTGGCGCTGGAGGCACCACTGTGGGGGCTTGTGGTACTGCCCGCCCTGTCCCGGGGGGCGGCGGTAGCGCTTCTGATCAGCGTACCCGCTGCCCGGCCCCAGGGGCTGGCCTATCAGTGGCAACAGGGGCTCTACTGGGGCGACCTCGCGCTTGCCTTGCTGCCCTGCCTGGCCCTGGTGCTGGTGGCTCCGTTGTTCGGGCTGCTGGGCATGGCGCTGGCCATGGGGGCCTTTACCTGGTGCTTTGGTCGCGGGATGATCCAGGCCTTTCGCGGTATCAACGGCGATATGCTGGGCAGCGCCATCGAAGGAGGAGAAGTATGGCTTCTGATAGTTGTCTCGAGCTGGTGGTGGTTCGCCACGGGCTGACGCAATGGAATCTCGACAAGCGGTATCAAGGTCAGCGGGATATTCCGTTGCTGATGCCCGACGCGCTTGGCGATATGGACCGCCTGCGGGACGAACTCGCCGATGAGGTCTTTGACGCGGTGGTGGCCAGCGACCTGACGCGCTGCTGTCAGACGCTCGCCCATATTGCCGAGGGGCGAGGCTGGCCCGCTCCACGGTTGGACCGGCGCCTGCGCGAGAATGACTTTGGTGAATTCGAAGGCCGCCAGTGGGAAGAGCTCAAGGATGATCCGGTTTACCGCGACTGGATCGACAGCGCCGGCGAGCTGGCCCCGCCGGGGGGCGAATCCGCTCAGGATCTGCGCGAGCGACTGGCGCTGGCGCTTGATGCGATCTTTGATGCCGCCGTCGAGGCGGGGCACCGGCGAGTGCTGGTGGTCACCCATGGCGGCGTGATCCGTGAACTGAGACGTGAGTTCGAGGGCGTCCCGTTCTGGCAGGGTGTCGTTGGCCAGGCGGCCGGGCGACGCTGGACACTGACCCGACAGGCAGGGGAGATCACATGCACGTCTTCCTCGGCGGTGCCCACAGTGGCAAGCACCAGCGAGTAGCAGAGCAGTACCCTGGCGCCCGCTGGTGTAAGGCGCATGAGTGGTTGAGCGGCAGCGTCGACGCGCTGGGTTCAGCGGAGTCGCTGGTCGTCTGCGACTGGTTGGACTGGCTGACCTGGGCGCTGCCCAGGGCTTCCGATCAGGAGTTGCAAGGCCAGTGGCGCGACGCCTTCACGCGGCTGCGCTCGGGGCCTGGTCCGCGTATCGCGATCGTGCAGGAGGTCGGGCGTGGCATCGTGCCCGTCGACCCCGAACAGCGTCGGCTGCGTGACCTGATGGGCTGGCTTGGCCAGGATGCCTGCCAACAGGCTGACTCGGTCACGTTGGTGCGCCATGGTCTAATGATGCCGCTGTCCGGTGCCCTTCCTTGATGCTGGGGGCATGCCGCTTGATCTGTGTCGTTGACGCCCGTCACCCGGGTTGCTAGCTTACGTCCACTCTCAGGTGCCCCAACCAACGTGCAGGACGGCCCCGGCGTCAGCCTTCTTACTTCGCAAGGCGCGCGGGTCACGAACGTCAATAGACACGTGGGGTGAAACGGGAAGTCGGTGTGAACCCGGCGCTGCCCCCGCAACGGTGATCGAGTCAAGCGTGCTTCATCATGCCACTGTGCTGCCTCTAGACAGGCCACGGGAAGGCAAGCGCGCCAGAGCCACAAGGGTTCTGCTCGTAAGCCCGGAGACCGGCCTGAAGAGCCATGCCAAGGGGCGGTGGGGTCCCGGTGCACGGCATCTCTTGTTGCTGGCGCGTCTCGGCTGACCTCATGCCTTGACGAGCTGCCGGGTCATCGTCGTCAGCGACCGGCGATGATTCGACGACAGGCGTGCCAGCGCCACGTCAGGTTTCCCTCCCGCTCCTCGGCCCTCAAGGGTTCATGCCGTGCGGGGACGCGCGGCACCAAGGGATACACCGATGTCGTCTTCTTGCTCTTCTGCTGTTCCGTCAGTTCAGTGTCGTCAACGTTTGACCGCTCGCCATGCCGTGATGGTCGCTGGACTTGCCGCCGCCCCCTGGTTGCTGGTGGGGCAGGCCAACGCGCAATCGTCCACGTCTACCGTCTCCACAGCGTCTGCGTTCCCCGCTGTTTCTGCCGAATCTGCCTCTGCTGAAGCTGTCACAGCCGAGCTTGATCCTGTGGTCGTATCTGCGACGCTGGCGCCGCGCACGGCCAGTCAGTCGCTGTCCTCGGTAAGCGTCATCGATCAGCAGGCCCTCGAGCGGCGAGATCCGGTCAGCATCGTCGATGCGCTGCGTGGCCAGCCCGGAGTCGACATTTCCACCAACGGAAGCTTTGGCAAGCAGGCCAGCGTCTATCTGCGCGGTACCGGTTCCTCTTCCACCGTGATGATGATCGACGGCATTCGCCTGCGTTCGGCCACCAACGGGGGGCCAGGCTGGCAGTATCTCGAGCCGCGCATGTTTGAGCGTATCGAGGTCGTGCGTGGTCCCCGGGGCACGCTTTATGGCGCCGACGCGGTAGGTGGAGTGGTTCAGCTGTTTACCGACAGCCCCGATGAGCAAGGGCCAACGCCCAGCATCGAGGTCGGCGGTGGCTCCTTCAATACGCAGCGGGCCTCGGCCAGCCTGTCGGGCCGTGACGGTGGCACTTCCTATCAGCTCAGCGCCACCCGCCTCGACAGTGACGGCACCGAGATCCGCGATGGCGGCGACGACAAGGGCTATGACAACACCTCGGGCCTGGTCAGTCTGTCGCACACCTTCGATAGCGGTACACGCCTCGGGTTTCTTGGCCTGCGGGCCAGCGGTAACAGTGAATACGAGGGCGGCGATTCGGACTACGTTCAACAGGTGGCCGGAGTCTATGCCGAGGTGCCCATGACCGAGGACTGGTCGTCCAGGCTGACCCTGAGTGAAGCGCGGGACGAACTGGAAGATCACGCAGAGCCGACCGCCTTCGGCCCGGCCACGACGACCATGTTCGACACCGAGACCCGCACGCTGCGATGGGACAACAGTGTGCGCCTGGGCGCCCATGAAGTGGTCGCGGGGGCCGAGTACCTGGAAGACAAGGTCGACAGCACCACGGATTACGAAGAGACCAGTCGCGATAATGTGGCGGTGTTTGCCCAGGCGCTGATGGACTTTCAGCCATTCTCGGTGCAGGCGGGGCTTCGTCACGATGACAATGAGGCCTTCGGTGAAGAAGTCACTGGTCACCTGGCGCTGGGCTACGAACTTGACCCTTCGCACACCCTGCGTGCCAGCTATGGCACCGCCTTCCGCGCGCCCACCTTCAACGAGCTGTACTTTCCCGGTTACGGCAACAGTGATCTGGACCCCGAAGACTCCGAGACCTATGAGCTCGGACTGCGCGGCCAGTACGACCTGTGGTTCTGGGACCTGGCCGTCTACCAGACCAACGTTGATGACCTGATCGCCAGCGAGCAGCGTGGTACCCGCTTTGCCCCCTTTAACGTCAACGAAGCGCGTATCCGCGGGGTCGAGCTGGCCGCCGGTGTCGAGCTCGATCAATGGAGCCTGGCGGCCAGCGCGGCCTATACCGATCCAGAAGACCGAGACACCGGCAAACAGCTGATTCGCCGTGCTTCCCAGACCCTGCGTGTGGACGCCGATCGCCAGCTGGGTGACTGGAACCTGGGAGCGTCCTTTGTCGCCCAGGACCATCGCTACAACGATGTGAACAACGACCAGCGGCTGGCCGGCTACGGCACCCTGGACCTTCGCGCTGGCTGGGCCTTTGCCCCGGACTGGAAGGCCAACCTGACCCTTGAAAACGTGTTCGACCGTGAGTACGCGACGTCCCGTGCGTCTGCCTTCCAGGGTGGCTGGGACTACGAGAACCCGGGCCGTGCCGCCTACCTGAGCGTTGGCTTCAACCTGTGATCATCCGCCGCGCGCTTGTCTCGGCCAGCGCTGGCCTGGTGCTGTCGGCGCTGACCAGTGCCGCCATGGCGTCCTCCTCTCCCGACGGGGACGGCGACATCTGCGTGGTTGATGACACCGAGCGGAAGCTATGCCTGGCGTCGCCTGCCCAGCGCATCGTCGCGCTGTCGCCCAGTGTGACGGAGCTTCTGTTCGCCGCGGGAGCGGGAGAGCGGGTGGTGGGTGTCGTCAGCTTCAGCGACTATCCGGAAGCGGCCCGCGAGCTGCCTCAGGTAGGCAGCTACGACCGCCTTGATCTGGAGGCCCTGCTGGCGCTGGAGCCGGACCTGGTGGTGGCCTGGGCCGGGGGTAATCCCGGCCAGCAGGTGGATCGCCTGGAGGCATTCGGTCTGCCGGTGTTCCGCTCGGACGCCTCGGACTTCGAGCACATCGCCTCGACGCTGGAGCGCTTCGGCCGCCTGGCCGGTACCCAGGACACCGGAGATGCCGCGGCCCGCAAGCTGCGCGACTCGGTGGCGTCGCTCAGCGCGCGCTATAGTGACTCGCTGCCGGTCGAGGTCTTCTATCAGGTATGGGAGAAACCGCTGATGACCGTCAACGGCGAACACTGGATCAGTCGCGCGCTGGCACTCTGCGGCGGCGTCAATCTGTTTGCCAGCGAGGCGCCATTGGTGCCTCGCCTTTCACGGGAGGCGGTGTTGGCGGCGGACCCGGAGGTCATCATTACCGGAGGCATGGGCAAGGCCGATTCCACCTGGCTGGATGCCTGGCGAGCCTGGCCACAGATGACCGCGGTGGCTCAAGACAATCTGTTCTTCATCAATCCGGACCTGGTGCAGCGGGCCACGCCGCGGCTGGTCGAGGGAACACGCAGGCTGTGCGACCACCTGGAGACAGCACGTGAACGGCGCTAGAACGCTCAGCTCCCGCACCTCCCGACGGCGACCGCTGTGGGCTTTGCTGCTGGTGGGTGTGCTGGCTTTGCTGCTGGCCGTATCGGTGGGCAGTGTCGCGCTGTCGCCGCTGGAGTTGTGGCAGACCCTGCTCGGACACGGTAGCCCCCTGCACCACACGCTGGTGTGGGAACTGCGCCTGCCGCGTGCCCTGGCGGCCTTCGGGACTGGCGCGCTGCTGGCGCTGGCGGGTGCCTTGATGCAGGTGTTGTTGAGAAATCCGCTGGCAGACCCCTATGTGCTGGGTCTGTCGGGAGGCGCGTCAGTGGCTGCCCTTGGCGCCATGCTGGCCGGTCTTGGCGCTGCCCTGGTGTCGCTATCCGCCTTTAGCGGTGCCCTGATATCGATTCTGCTGGTGTTTGGCCTGGCCCACGGCAGCGGCAGCTGGTCGCCGGCAAGGCTGCTGTTGACGGGGGTGGTGATGGCGTCCGGCTGGGGCGCCATTATCACCTTCCTGCTGGCGGTCAGCCCAGTAGAGGAACTACCCGGCATGCTGTATTGGCTGATGGGAGACATGGCCTACGCGCGCAGTCCCTGGCCGGTATTGGTGGTGGCCGCGCTGGCTGGAGCCGTGCTGGTACCGCTGGGCAGGACCCTGAACGTGCTGGCGCGTGGTGGCCAGCAGGCGTTGGCGCTGGGTGTTGCCGTGCGACCTCTGGAATGGGGACTGTATCTGGGCGCTAGCCTGGCCACCGCCACGGCGGTGACCACGGCCGGTGCGGTCGGCTTTGTCGGCTTGATGGTGCCCCATATGTTGAGGCTGCGCTTAGGCGCCGACCAGAGGCTGATACTGCCGGCCTCGTTGCTGGCCGGTGGCGCCTTGCTGACGCTGGCAGATACCCTGGCGCGCACCCTGATCGCCCCTCAGCAACTGCCGGTCGGGGTGATCACTGCGCTGGTCGGGGTCCCGAGTTTTCTGTATCTGCTGCATCGAAGCCGCGGCTGAGGAGCGCTGATGACCACCTCGAACTCATCTGCACAGGCCCACAGGTCAGCTCCGCGACATGAGGCAGGGAGGTCTGCGGACAGCGATGTCGGCAAAGGCCTGGCCTGTTCCGACCTGGTCATCGATGTGCCGGGGCGCTCGGGCGGCCAGCCCATGTCGATGGTGTTCGAACCCGGCAGCCGCTGGGGCATCCTCGGGCCCAACGGGGCCGGCAAGAGTACCCTGCTGCATACACTGGCAGGACTGAAATCGCCGAGAAGTGGCAGCGTGACGCTGGCCGACAAGGCGCTCCCTCGTTGGCGCCGCCGCTCCTTGGCCCAGCGCCTGGGCGTCGTCTTTCAGGAACGCCACGACGAATTTCCCGCCACGGTGCTGGAGACCGCCTTGATGGGGCGACATCCCTTCCTGCGCGCCTGGCACAACGAGTCCGAAGACGATATCCAACGCGCCTGGCAGGCGCTGGAGCGCCTGGACATCGCTCACTTGGGTGGGCGACTGTTGTCGTCCCTGTCCGGGGGGGAGCGCCAGCGGGTCAGTCTGGCGACAGTGCTGACTCAGGACCCGGATATCTGGTTGGTGGATGAGCCCACCAACCACCTCGACCTGCATCATCAGGTCGGCACCATGTCACTGCTGCACGAGCAGGCAAGCCATGGCGCCGCGGTGGTGATGTGCTTGCATGATCTTAACCTGGCAGCACGCTGGTGTGATCACCTGTTGCTGCTCTATTCCGATGGCAGTGCCTGCTGGGGGCCAAGTGACGCCATGCTGGTGCCAGCCGCCCTGGAGCGGCTGTACCAGCAGCCACTCAGCGTTGTTGAAGTCGACGGCGCCTGTGTCTTCGTGCCTCGCGTTGCCTCTGCCCCATGCTCCTTGAAACCGACACAGGGAAGGCCCCATGAGTCTGACGACACCTTCATCACGACACGTTGATCCCGAGCGCCATGCCCGGCGCAGGGAAGCCAAGCAGCGCATCATGAATGAGCGCATCGCCCGTGCCGACAAGGAGCAGGGCGTGCTGCTGGTGTTGACCGGGCCTGGCAAGGGCAAGAGTTCCTCCGGCTTCGGCATGCTGGGTCGGGCCCTGGGCCACGGCATGAAGGTGGCGGTGGTGCAATTCATCAAGGGCGCCTTCTCTACCGGCGAAGAGGCCTTCTATCGTCGCCAGCCTGGCGTCACCTTTCACGTCATGGGAGAGGGCTATACCTGGGATACCCAGGACCGACGCCGTGACGTGGCCGCTGCCGAAGCCGCATGGGACAAGGCCAGGGAATTGCTGGCGGACCCTGACATCGCGCTGGTGCTGCTCGACGAGCTGAATATCGCGCTGCGCCACGGATACCTGGATCTTGACCGGGTACTCGATGACCTGCAGGCAAGGCCACCCATGCAGCATGTGGTGGTCACGGGCAGACATGCACCGCAGCCACTGATTGAACTGGCCGATACCGTGACCGAGATGAAGGTCGTCAAGCACGCATTCAAGGAGCAGGGCATCAAGGCGCAGAAGGGCATCGAATTGTAGGGTGGCCGAACGGCAGTTCCTGGGCGTCGTGGGAAAGCTCGCGGGAGAGTGCGTGGGAAAGTGCGCGGGAAAGGAGAGGGAAGGGTGTAATGGCAACGTTGATGATTCAGGGCACCACGTCGGATGCCGGCAAGACCACGGTGGTGGCGGGACTATGTCGCGCGCTGGCCCGTCGTGGCGTCAAGGTGGCTCCCTTCAAGCCTCAGAACATGGCCTTGAACAGCGCCGTGACCGTGGATGGCGGCGAAATCGGTCGCTCGACGGCGCTGCAAGCCCAGGCCGCCGGAGTGGCCGCCCACTCGGACATGAATCCGGTACTGCTGAAGCCTGAGAGCGACAAGGGCGCTCAGGTAATTCTGGCCGGCCAGGTACACGGCAGCATGGCGGCCCTGGACTACCACGCGTACAAGAGCACTGCGCGCCAGACCGTGCTGGACTGCCACCGCCGCCTGTCCGAGCGCTTCGATGTGATTATTGCCGAGGGGGCGGGCAGTCCTGCGGAGATCAATCTGCGCGAGGGAGATATCGCCAACATGGGCTTCGCTGAAGCCGTGGACTGCCCCGTCCTGTTGGTGGGGGATATCGATCGCGGCGGCGTGTTCGCTCAGCTCTGTGGCACCCTGGCGCTGGTCAGCGATACCGAGAATGCGCGTATCAAGGGGTTTGTGATCAATCGCTTTCGCGGTGATATCGGGCTGCTGGAGCCGGGGCTCGGCTGGCTGTCCCAGCGTGAAGCACGGCCGGTGCTGGGCGTTTTGCCCTATCTTCAGGGGCTGTGGCTGGACGCCGAGGACAGCCTGTCCCTGGAACAGGCACTCGATGAACACGAGGGTGAAGCGCTCAGGGTGGTGGTGCCTGCGCTGCCACGCATCAGCAATCACACGGACCTGGATCCGCTGCGGCTACACCCAGGCATCAAGCTGAGCCTGGTGGGTCCGGACCAACCACCGCCTCCGGCCGATGTCATCCTGTTGCCGGGCAGCAAGAACACCCGCGCCGACCTGGCTTGGCTGCGCCGCCAGGGCTGGGAGGCGCGAATTCGCCGGCATCTTCGTTACGGTGGTCGAGTGCTCGGCATCTGCGGGGGCTTTCAGATGCTGGGAGAGTGGATCGACGACCCCGACGGAGTCGAGGGCGAGCCGGGCGGTGTCGCAGGACTCGGCTGGCTTGCCATGACCACGACCATGCTGCCTCGCAAGCAGTTGAAACAGGTCAGCGGTCGGATTGAACACGCCGGTGGGCACCGCAGTATCCACGGCTACGAGATTCATCAGGGAGTGAGTCGAGGTCCGGCACTGTCCCGGCCCCTGCTGCGGCTGGAAGGCCGTGACGAGGGCGCCGTCAGCGAGGATGGCCAGGTCATGGGCACCTATCTGCACGGACTGTTCGATGGACCCGATGCCTGCGAGGCGCTGCTCGCCAGGCTCGGACTTGACCCGCAGGCCCAGCGGCATGTTGACCTCAATGCCCACCGGGAACAGCAGCTCGATCGCCTGGCGGATGCCATCGAACAGCACCTGGACATGGATGCCCTGATGCGACTGCTGCAGTAATCCGGGGCCTGCCCGGATATCAGCGTGATTCGTTCACAAAGGATGTGATGATCTCCACCACCCGGTCGGGTTGTTCACGGTGGGGTACATGGCCGCATTCCTTCAGAATCTGCATCTGGCAGGGACCGGCAGGCAGTTCGGCGTAGCGGCGGGGCTGGGCTTCGGAGCCATACTCATCTTGATCACCGTGCAGAACCAGCACCGGACAGGTGATCTGGGCCAAGCGGTCATCCAGCGTCCAACCGCGGAAATCGGGATCCAGCCAGGTGTCGACCCAGGCGTCCAGCACCCAGCGTGCCTTGGCGCCATGGTACTTTTCGAGTCGTTCCATCTGGCCGGGCCGAGCGAAGGCATCGCGGGCCTCGCCAATGCCGGCAAGAGTGCGCGGTTCCACAAAGGCTTGTGCGGCCATGGTGATCAGCCCATGGCAGTCACGGTAGCGAGCCGCTATCGCCGCCGCCATGGCTCCGCCCACGCTGTGCCCGACAAGGATGAAGCCCTCCAACCCCAGTGCTCGGTGTACCGCGGCGAAGCCTTGATGCGCTTCGTCAGTGACGAAGCTGTGGGGCAACTGCCCAGGATGCGCGCTGGACTGGCCGAAGCCCAGGCGGTCGTAGGCGATGACCTCGCGACCGGTCTGCCGGCATAGCCGTTCGGGAAAGTCCCGCCAAAGCGCGATACTGCCCAGTGAGTCGTGCATCAGCACGAGCGGCACCCCAGTGGTGTCACTGCCGGGATGCCAACGTGCTACCTCAAGATGCGCTGACTCGGCTGAGGAGGCGAGTGTATCGAGGCCCTGGTGCAAGGGGATCGTCATACGTTGGCGGTGGAAGGTCTGGGGGCTAACGGGGGCATCGCTGTTGAGCATGTCGAGGCGCTCGCTGGTGGAAGGCTGGTCCTACCATAGCGAGCATGCCCCAGGTTTGCCAAGCAAGCGCTTGGTTGAGTCGTGCTCTCGTGACGTGATCTCGCGTCGTTCTCTCGTGACGTGATCTCGCGTCTTGTTTCATGAGTCTCAGGCGACGCTTCCGCCTGTTCAGGTGGCGACAGGAGGACTCAGAAAACGGCCGGGATCATCGGAGATGACGCTGGTCACCCCCCAGTCCCAGTAGCGCTGGAAGGCCAGGGGGTCATTGGCGGTGTAGCAAAGGAGCGCGGTGCCGCTTTCTACCACCTCACGGGCGCGGGGTTCCTTCAATTTCTTCCAGTCGCAGTGAAGGCTGTAGGCCGTTATCGCCTCGACGTCTTGGCGCCACCCCTTGCCCACCTTGTCGGTAAGCACGCCCAGTGCCAGGTGTTCTGCTGAAGCGATGCTGCGGGCATGATCCAGCGCGGCCGGGCTGAAGGAGGAAACCAGGCGCCTGTCGTAGGGCAGGGCTTCCATCAACCGGGGAATCACCGATTCGGCCAGCGCTTCGGGGTCGCGGCCGCGAGTGATCTTGAGCTCCAGGTTGACCGCCATGTCACGGCGATCCAGCAGATTGAGCATGTCGTCGAGTGTCGCCATGCGTTCCCCGCGAAAGCGCTCTGCGTACCAGGCGCCCACATCGTACTCCTGTGCCTGCTCCAGTCTTAGCTTGGCCAGCTTGCCGCGACCGTTCGAGCAGCGACGCATTCCCGGGTCATGCCAGATCACCGGGGTTCCGTCGCCGAGCAACTGCACGTCGAGCTCCACCCAAGTAATACCGGCCTCCCATGCCAGCTGCACGGCACTCAAGGTGTTCTCCGGGGCGTGGGCCGATAGTCCACGGTGGGCCATCTGGCGGGGCAGCGCCAGAGGCGGCAAGCTTCGGTGAGTCATGGGCTCTCCTTGTCTGGCGTGGCGGCAAGACCATCGCAAAAGGCAGCGCCACGCAATGGGCCGATGATCCGCTGACGGCGTTGCCATCCGGCGTCGTCGGCTTGGTGCCAGGTCATCGTGACACATAAAGATGACCGATTGAGGAAGCTACCGGCCATGATCCTCGAACGCGGTCAGGACTCCAGCGAGAGCGTCAAGAATATGCTAGTCTCGCGGCTTTCGATGTAGGCTCCAGCCGTCCAGTCTTGCACGGTTGTGGCGCCCAAGGTATCAGCAATCAGAGGTCAGTGATGAAGGTCGTCAAAATCAACCAGCCCCAGCAACGAGAGGCCTGCCTGGCTCGCCTGTGCGCAGAAGCCTACGGGCACCAGGCGGGCATCGCACCGCTGGTGACCTTCGCTGGCGTGATCGGGGTCTTGTTCAAGCAGGAAGCGGCCCGGCTGATCGCGCTGGTCGACGATCAATCTCGCCCGGTTGCGCTGGCATTGCTGGTCAGTGATGAAGCGGGCACCAGCATGAACGTGGTACAGCTGACCTCGCTGGACCCGGACGCAGATACCGTGGGAGACAAGGGCGATGCGCCCAAGAAGAAAACCCTGAATCCGGCGCTGCGCCTGGTTGCCGAGCTTGCGCTACGCGCACCGCTGCGGGTGGATGTGGTCAGCGACGCACAGAAGGCGGAATTTACCGCTGCGGGGATCCAGCGTTGGTTGCAGGGCCCGGGTGGACTGCAGATCGGACTGGGACCGAAGCATCCGGCGACCAGTCTGGATAATCTGCCGCGGACCTTGAGTGTGGACGACGCTTCTGTGGTGGCGAACTTCAAGCAGGACAAGGCCTTGTTCGAAGACTACAAGAATCGCTTTGTGCGGGGGCTTGAGAGCTTTCCGCAGACCCTGTAGCCAACTTGTCGACTCACCCTACAGCGAAGGCTGTAGCAGGAATCATGTCCCGCACCCTCTGACGGGCGGGTCGGCGCTCACCGGGCAAGGTGGTTGTTGATCCGCTCACTGGCACCATGAACGGAGGAAGCCCGGGTCGCGCCGGCAGAGGCTCCAGGGTGGCCCTGGAGCCGGAGGCAGGCCGCTGTCGACGTTATGTCGCAGGCGCGCGGGCTTAGCCTTCGCTCAGGCTGAAGCTGCCCTTCATGATCGAAGAGTGGCCGGGGAAGGAGCAGAAGAAGGTCAGGTCCTTGTCGTCCAGCCCTTCGGTGCTGAAGGTGATTTGCGTGGACTCTCCGCCGCCGATGACATCGGTGGCAGCCACAATGCGGTCATCGTCAGGCAGGTAGTTGTTGTCGAGCCCCGCCTGCATCCCCGCGGAGGCAATCTCCTGATAGGCATCGCTAGGTGCCAACACCCAGTTGTGGCCCATGACATTCTTGGCCATGGTGCCGGAGTGCGTCAGCGTCAGGCTGACGGTCTCGCAACTCGCCGGTACGCTCATCTCGCTCTTGTCGTACTGCATCTGGTCGGTACTGTCGATCGTCAGCTGGCACTCCTCGGCCACCTCCGACTGGGCGGCGTCGTCAGCCCAGGCTCCACTCGCAACCGTCATTAGCGCGGCAGAGCAGGACAGCAGGGCAGCAGCAGAAATCAGGCTCTTCTTCATGTTAGCAATCTCGTCAGTGGGAGACGTCAGTGCGCCTTTCTCAGTGGACTGAACAGGGCCTGGCGGTCGTCGCATGAGGTTAAGGTCCATGAACGGCGATCCATCGCGGTGGTTCTGCCTCTGTGCAGCGCGTTATTCATGTATGCATTATAATGTCGATAATGTATACAGTTTGATGAGTGTCGATAACATCTATTGTCTTGTCAAGGCGAAGTGAGAGCGGCGCTTCGCTTTGCCCACACAACCTGGTGTGGGGTGTACCCTCAAATGCCGCCCGGCAGAGGAAGATGGAAGACATTGGGCTTGACCCCACTCGCGCATAGCGCTTGACTGGGCGTACATCCTGTTAGCAGTGTAAGGAATCTTTTCCATGGCCAAGCGGATTCAGTTCGCTCGTACCGGTGGTTCAGACGTACTGGAACTGGTGGATACGCCCACGTCGGCCCCCGGACCGGGTGAAGTGCGCGTTGCCAACGAGGCGGTCGGCCTCAACTTCATCGATATCTATTTTCGTACCGGACTCTACCCGGCGCCATCGCTACCCTCTGGGCTTGGCACCGAAGGGGCAGGCGTGATCGATGCCGTGGGTGAAGGCGTCGAGCATTTGCAGGTCGGGGATCGCGTGGCCTATGCCCAGGGGCCTCTGGGCGCCTACGCTGAGTTGCATACCCTGCCGGCCGACAAGGTCGTGGCCTTGCCCGAAGGCATTAGCTGCGAGACCGCTGCCGGGGCCATGCTGAAGGGCCTGACCGTGCAGTACCTGCTGCGCCAGACCTATCCGCTGCAAGGCGGCGAGACCATTCTGTTCCATGCCGCCGCCGGTGGCGTGGGTTCCATTGCCTGCCAATGGGCGAAGGCGCTTGGGGTCAAGCTCATCGGTACGGTCAGCTCCGACGAGAAGGCTGAGCTTGCCAAGCGTAACGGCGCCTGGGCCACCATCGACTACACCAAGGAAGACGTGGTGGAGCGCGTGCGCGAGTTGACGGGCGGTACCATGGTCGACGTGGTCTATGACAGCGTTGGCAAGGACACCTGGGAGACGTCGCTCGACTGTCTGAAACCGCGAGGCTTGATGGTCAGCTTCGGCAACGCCTCGGGGCCGGTGGAAGGCGTCAATATTGGCATCCTCAACCAGAAGGGCGCGCTGTATGTGACGCGTCCCAGCCTCAATGGCTACGCGGATACGCCTGAGCGGCTGCAGGACATGGCGGATGAGCTGTTCGATATGATCGAGAGCGGCCAGGTGAAGATTGATGTGGCCCAGCGTTTCTCGCTGGCAGAGGCGGGCAAGGCCCAGGACGCGCTGGCCTCACGCAAGACAACCGGCTCGACGGTGCTGCTGCCCTGAGAGTCCCTCGCGCTTGACGGCGATCGTCGGGCGCAGGCAGCGAGCCCGCGTGGCGGGCTCGCTGGTCCAGCACTATAGTGATGCTCCTAACTCTCGGATCATCTTTTCTCGTCGTCTCAGCGCGGCCAGTCCTTCATGGCCGAGTCGGTCTGCCACCTCAGTCAGTAGCCCTTGCGCCAACAGGAAGAAGGCGCCCATGGCGTTGGAAAAGAACAGGCTGTCGTTGGGTACCAGGAAGCGGTGTTCTGCGACCCGTGACAGCGGCGACGATTCGCTGTCTGTTAGCGCAATGATTCGGATACCTGCCTTCGCCGCTACCTTCGCGGTTTCCAGCACGCTGGTGGTGTAGGGAAAGCAACTGACCACGACCAGCACGTCACCCGCGTCCAGTTGAGCAAGGGCATCGGCCACTCCCTGTCGCCCCGCATCGAGCTCGGCTGCGTCGGCACGTAGCATGCCCAATCCATAGGCCATGAACTGTGCAAGCGAAGCAAACTGGCGCTGGCCGTGGATTCTCACCCTGGGTCCTGTGGCCAGCAGCTCGACGACAGCGTCATAGGTGCCCGCTTCCAGCTGGTGCAACAGCGCGGCAAAGTTCGCGCTTTCCTGGCGGCCCAGACGTGCCAGTCGCGCCACGCCCTTGCCCTCGTCCTGGTCCGTCGACAGCTTCGCAGCGAGGTCGCTGTAGAAATGCTCCCCGCCGTCGGCCACCTCGCGACGAAAGACCCCTTGCAGCTCGCCGAACCCGTCGAACCCCAGTCGCTGGGCAAGACGTGTCAGCGTGGAGGGATTCACGTCGAGGCGCTGCGCCAGTTCGCTGATCGATGCCACCGCAGTGGACTGAGGGCTCTCGATCAGGGCCGTTAATACGGCCAGTGAGCGCCGCCCAAGACGCAGCGAGGAATGCCCCTCACGGATGCTCTCGGCGAGACGTTGAAGGTCAGCAAGATGGCGAGGCACCGGCGCGTTAGCAGGGGGAGAGGACGGCATCTTGGCTCCTTGTCTGAAACATTCGGCGATAGAGGCCATGTGAAAACAGCTGCTTATCTTGCCAGCTATCTCAGAAGACGCGTAGAGAAGGCGAGCTTTTGCAAACAATGCATTGAAACAATCTGAAAAGCATTTAATATTTGCATTTGTTGTTGGCGGTAATGATGTCGATGCCGTCCAGCCACTCGACCAGCGCCTGATCCTGAGCTCGTGCTCACCAGCAGATGTCTCGGTCAGATGCCCTGGCCGCCTCGATGCACGTGATCCGCCGTACCTTCTACCTGCCATGGGCCAACCACCCCGGGAGCCAGCATGAGCCGCGTCTTTCATCGCCATCTCACTTCTACCTACCCCACCGCGGTGGCCGGGGATGGTCCCTACCTCATTGATGCCAGTGGCAAGCGTTATCTGGACGCCAGCGGCGGGGCGGCAGTGTCCTGCCTGGGCCACAGCGATACCCAGGTGCAGCAGGCCATCGCTGAACAGGTCTCCAGGATGGCCTACGCTCATTCCAGCTTTTTCACCTCAGAACCGATGGAAGCGCTGGCCGATTTTCTGGTAGAGCGAGCCCCTGAGGGTATCGCCAGCGTGTACTTTGTCTCCGGCGGTTCCGAGGCGGTAGAGGCAGCATTGAAGATGGCGCGTCAGTACTTCCTCGAGATCGGCCAGCCGGAGCGTACCCAGGTCATCGCTCGTCGACAGAGCTACCACGGCAACACCTTGGGAGCCCTGGCCACCGGGGGTAATGCCTGGCGTCGCCAACCGTTCGAACCGCTGCTCAGCGAGACGACACATGTCAGCCCCTGCTATGCCTACCGCGGCAAACAGGCGGGAGAGAGCGACATCGCCTATGGCGAGCGCCTGGCACAAGAGCTCGAGCAGACCATCGCTCAGCTCGGCGCCGAGCGTGTCATGGCATTCGTGGCAGAGCCTGTCGTCGGGGCTACGCTCGGCGCGGTGACCGCCGTGCCTGGGTACTTCCAGCGAGTCCGCGAGATCTGTGATCGTCACGGCATCCTGTTGATTCTGGATGAGGTGATGTGTGGCATGGGGCGTACAGGCTCGCTGTTTGCCTGCGAGCAGGAGGGGATCAGCCCGGATATCGTCACCATTGCCAAGGGATTGGGAGGTGGCTACCAGCCGATTGGTGCGACGCTGGCAAGCCAGCGAATTCGCGACGCCATTGCCGAGGGATCAGGCTTCTTTCAGCATGGGCATACCTACATTGGCCACGCCACGGCATGTGCCGGGGCGCTTGCTGTCCAGCGCAGTATCGAGGACCGTGGACTGCTTGAACGGGTGCGTCACCAGGGCGAAGGCTTGCAGCGCCGTCTGCTGGAGCGCTTTGGCGATCATCCCCAGGTGGGTGATGTGCGTGGCCGTGGCCTGTTCCTTGGCCTGGAACTGGTCGCTGACCGTGAGACCCAGGCACCGTTCCCGGCAGAGCGTCGACTGAATGCACGGATCAAGTCGGCTGCGATGTCCCAGGGGTTGATGTGCTACCCGGCGGGGGGCACCCTCGACGGTCGGCGCGGTGATCATGTGCTGCTGGCCCCTCCCTATATTGTCGAAGACAGGCACCTGGATGAGATCGTCGACAAGCTTGAGGCCGCCATCGACACAGCGCTGGTCGAATGCCTTGCCGGTGGTGCCTAGGCGTCGGCTGCGCGCTGTGGTGCTCACTCTCTGTACCCAAGACCCCATTTGAGGAAACCAAGATGTCCATCCGATCCCGCCTGCCGGAGCTCACCGATGCCAGCATGACCGACGAGCAACGGCGCGTGCTGTCCGACATCCTCAGCGGACCGCGCGGCAACCTGGACGGCCCGTTTCTCGCCTGGGTGCATAGCCCGGAGCTGGCCGATAACGCCCAGCGTCTTGGGGCCTTCTGCCGCTATGGGACACGCCTGCCACTGCGCTTGACGGAGCTTGCCATCCTGGCAACCGCTGCGTGGTGGAAGTCCCAGGCCGAGTGGCAGATTCATGCCCCCATCGCGCTGGAGGCCGGTCTCTCCCCGGCAGTCGTAGAGGCACTGCGCGAGGGCCGGCAGCCGCCCTTCGAGGATCCCCAGGAGGCGCTGGTGCACCGCTTGGCCTACCAGCTCTACGACACCCGCCGTGTGGATGAGTCCACCTACCGTGAGGCGGTGGATGCGTTTGGCGAAGAGGCCGTAGTGGAGCTGGTAGGAGTGCTGGGGTACTACGCGCTGGTGGCGATGACGCTGAATGTGTTCGAGGTGCGTCGAGGCCAACAGCCCCTGCCTTTTGAGGAACCTGCTACGTAATCCACTGATGTAGGCTACTCTCAATCAGCGTTTCGCTGGACACTGATGCAGTGTTTCGTAGTGCTCTGACCATGGAGGAGGCCGACATGGATGACAGTCTTCTGGTGTTTGTGGTGCTTGGGCTGACGCTGGCGGCCTTTGTATGGGGGCGCTGGCGCTTCGACCTGGTGGCTCTGGCATCACTCCTGGCGTCAGTGGTGTTGGGGCTGGTTCCGGCTGACGACGCCTTTACCGGCTTCGGCCACCCGGCGGTGATTACCGTAGTGGCGGTGCTGGTGCTTTCCAGGGGCTTCGAGCACGCAGGCGTGGTCGACGTGATCTCCGCCCAGGTACTCAAGGTTGGAGATCGCCTGTTCCTGCAGTTGCTGGCGTTGACCGGGCTGGTCACGCTGTTGTCCGGCTTCATGAACAATGTCGGTGCGCTGGCGCTGCTGTTGCCGGTAGCGCTGAGACTCTCCCGGGAACACGATACCTCTCCGTCCATCTTGCTGATGCCCCTGGCGTTCGGGTCACTGCTGGGCGGCCTGACCACGCTGATCGGCACGCCGCCCAACATCATCATCTCCAGCTATCGCGCCTCGCTCTCGGGTGAGCGTTTCGCCATGTTCGACTTCTTGCCCGTGGGCGGAGCCGTGGCCCTGGCCGGAGTTGCCTTCATTGTCCTGCTGGGATGGCGACTGGTGCCACGGCGCACTGGCCAGGCCAGCCGGGATGCCATGTTCGATACCGCTCACTACCTGGTCGAAGTGCGGGTCGGGGCGGATGCCAAGGCGCTGGGCTGGTCGTTGCACAAGCTCAGGCGCAAGCTGGACGACAACGTGCCGGTGCTGGCGCTGGTACGTGATGGGCGGCGCTATGCGGGCCATTCCTTTTATGGGGTACTGCGACAAGACGATATCCTGCTGCTCGAGGCCGGCCCCGACGAACTGAAGGCGCTTGAGGATCAGGCCGGGTTGCGCGTTGGCCTGGCGCCGAGCGATGTGCCTACCCCAGAGGGCGACGACCTGCCAGAGCGTGCCGAGGGCGACGACCTGCCAGAGCGCGACGACGACAACCTTGAGACAGCTTCTCTGGCGCAGCGCACGCGACATCTGCTCAGCCAGGACGAGGAAGCCATCGAGCGTCGCCAGACCCTGGACCGGGCGCGGGATGATGTCGGTAGTGACGAGGAAGGGACGCAGAGGGGAGCTCACTCGGGCAACTCGGCACAGCAAGACGAGGCAGAAGAGGACAGCCGCAAGGAGCGCTCCGAGGACGAGGACCTTCATCTGATCGAGGCTATTGTGCGCAATGACGCCGCGATCAGCGGTCGCACCGCGGCGGAGCTGCGCTTGCACCATCAATACGGGCTACACCTGGTGGCGGTGGCCAGGGATGGTGGAAGGCTGCAGCAGCGGCTCAGGGATATCCGCTTCCGCCCCGGTGATGTGCTGTTGCTGCAGGGCGATCCGGAGGGACTGGGTGAGAGCCTGACGGTACTGGGCTGCCTGCCCTTGGCGGATCGTCGGCTGACGCTGGGGCAGCCGCGTCAGCTGGCCCTGTCCATCGGCATCTTCGTGGCGGCCATCATGGCCATGCTGTTTGATCTGCTGCCGGCGGCGGTGGCGCTGTCCCTGGCCGCCCTGGTGACCCTGGTGGTCGGGGTACTGCCCCTGCGAGAGGGCTACCGGGCCATCGATGGTCCGGTGATCGTACTGCTGGGAGCGATGATACCGGTGGGGCAGTCGCTGGAAACCAGCGGTGGCGCTCAGTTGATTGCGGACACGCTGTTGGGGTGGGGCAGCCAATGGCCACCCTTGCTGGTGCTCGCAGGGCTGTTCATGGTCAGCACCTTGCTCTCCAACGTCATCAACAATGCCGCAGCGGCGCTGCTGATGGCGCCGATTGCCGCCAGCCTGGCCAACGGATTCGGGCTGTCACTCGACCCCTTCCTGATGATCGTGGCGATCAGCGCCTCCTGCGCCTTCCTCACTCCCATCGGTCATCAGTCGAATACTCTGGTGATGGGCCCAGCGGGATACCACTTCAGCGACTACTGGCGTCTTGGCTTGCCGCTGACGCTGGTGGTGATGCTGGTCGCGATACCACTCATCATGCTGGTATGGCCGCTGAAGTAGGGGCCACAGGGAAAATGCTCTTCACAACGACAACGCCCGGCGAGTGCCGGGCGTTGTGGTGATGCAGTGCCGATGACTCAGGCGGTCGCGTTGTGCTGGTTGACCTTGTCCTTGTCGGTGACAAAGGCATCGAAGGCAAAGTCATCCACGCTGAGCATATCCAGCACCTCGGCCTCACGCTTGCGCATGAAATCGGCGTCGTCTTCGTTGATCAATCCTTCGGCCAGTGCGGCTTCCAGACGCTCTTCCGGATGCAGGGCCTGCACCGGCAACTTGCCTTTGGCATAGGCGCGATTGATCTGGCGATACAGCGCCTCGGCGCGGTCCTGGGTCTCCAGCAGGGCGTTGTAGCGCGCCACCGGGTTGTCCTGCACCTGGTCGTTGCTGCCCCAGGCGCCCTGAAGCAGCTTCTTGCGCAGCGCCGAGCCCGTGGAAACGGACCTGGCAATGGCCCGGGCAAGATCGTCGTGAGGACGGGCCCAGCGCCGCCCCAGCGGCATGACCAGCACCTTCAATGTCTTGCCCAGGGCCTTGTTCGGCAAGTTGTCGAATACCTCGACAAAGGCGGTCTCGGCGCGGTTGAGCAGGAAGCGGCAGGCGTAGTGCATCAGCTCGGCTTCGCCTTCGACTTTGTCGCCCTCATGCCACTGCTTGATCACCATGCTGACCAGGTAGAGGTTGGACAGCACGTCACCGAGTCGTGCCGACAGCATTTCTCGCTGCTTGAGTTCGGCTCCCAGGCTTGCCATGGCCGCATCCGCGCACAGGCTGAAGCCAGCGGAAAGACGGCAGACCTCCTTGGCGTAGGGCCCAGCGACGTCATCGAAGGGGTTGGCAGGCTTGCCCAGGCCAAGTCCCATGGAGAAGGCGCGTGCCGCGTTGCCGAAGATCAGGCCGGCATGGCGGAAGAAGGCGCGATCGAAGGCCTTTGCATCGTCAGCATCCTTGGCCGCCAGCTCTTCAAGCACGTAGGGATGGCAGCGGATGGCACCCTGTCCAAATACCATCAGGTTGCGGGTCATGATGTTGGCGCCTTCCACCGTGATGGCCACCGGGTTCGCGCTGTAGCCAATGCCCAGATAGTTGCGCGGGCCCAGGGTGACGGCCTTGCCGCCATGAATGTCCATGGCATCGGCGAGAATGTCTCGCTGGAACTCGGTCAGCTGGCTCTTGAGGATGGTGGAGGGCACGGCCGGTGCATGACCGTGGTCGATCGTGTTGGCGGTCTGGTAGACCGCTGCCTGGGCGATGTAGGCCTTGGCGGTGAGGCGTGCCAGGGGCTCCTGGATGCCTTCCATCTCGGCCACCGGCACGTTGAACTGGCGGCGAATGCGGGCAAAGCCGCCAGCCCAGCCAATGGCGTAGCGTCCCGTGCCCGTGGCGCCGGAGGGCAGGGTGATGCAGCGACCCACTGACAGACATTCGATCAACATGCGCCAGCCTTCACCCGCCATGTCCGGGCCACCAATGATGGTATCCAGCGGGACAAACACATCCTTGCCGCGGATCGGGCCATTCATGAAGGGGCTACCGATGGGGTGGTGGCGGCGACCGATGTCCATGCCGTCCGTGTCTCGTGGCACCAGGGCACAGGTGATACCCAGATCTTCCTTGTCGCCCAGCAGGTGGTCCGGATCGAACATGCGGAAGGCCAGGCCAACCACGGTGGCGATGGGCGCCAGGGTGATCCAGCGCTTGTTGAAGGTCAGGCGCAGGCCAAGCACCTCCTTGCCGTCGACCTCCTTCTTGCACACGATGCCGACGTCCGGCAGCGACGTGGCGTCAGAGCCGGCACGGGGGCCGGTCAGGCCGAAACAGGGGATCTCGCGTCCATCGGCCAGGCGCGGCAGGTAGTGATCTTTCTGTTCCTGGGTGCCGTACTTGAGCAGCAGTTCGCCGGGGCCGAGGGAGTTGGGCACGCCCACGGTGGACATCAAGGTCTCATTGACGGCCAGCTTCTGCAGAACCGCAGACTGTGCCTTGGCAGAGAAGCCGAGGCCGCCATACTGCTTGGGAATGATCATGCCGAAGAAGCGTTCCTTCTTCAGGTAGTCCCACAGCTCCGGCGGCAGGTCGGCGCGCTCGCGGGCAATGTCCCAGGCGTTGCACATGCCGGCGGCGACGGTGCACTGATGGTCGATGAAGGCACGTTCCTCGTCGCTGAGGCCATCGTCCTTGAAGTCGAGCAGGCGCTGCCAGTCGGGGCGGCCGGAGAACAGCTCTCCATCCCAGGCCACACTGCCTGCTTCCAGCGCGGTGCGCTCGGTGTCAGAGACCTTGGGCGCGACCTTCTTGAACATGGCGAACAGGCGCGGCGAGAGCCAGTGGCGGCGCAGTGCGGGCAGGCCACACGCGGCGATCACGGCAGCGCTGATCAACAGCAGCACGCCGACGACTTCGGCATCGAGCAGTAGACCGACGATACCCAGTACCGCAGGCAGAGCGGTCGCGGGGGCAGACCCTGCTTCACGGTGGGCGATGGCGATCAGGCCAACGACCGTGAAGACTAGCAGGAGCAGGCTGAGCATGGAGAGTCTCCTTGGCTGGCGATAGAGGCAGAGTGTTGCCGGTGATTGGAATAAAACGCCTGTTTGAATTCTTGCAGATTAGCCCATCGACTGGCAACCAGCCACTTAAAACGCCTGGTCTTGCACCATGGTCGAATCAAACGTCTCTGAGCTGCACAAAAAAGCCCTGTGATGAACACAGGGCCAGGGGGATGACGTCGACATGCTGCGTGTGGCAGCGGGCTTCGCTAGCCAGTAGGTGTCGAGCCGTCGGTGCCTGCTGCAAGGCGGCGCTCACCCTGGGTCGGGTGGGCGTCCTCGAGCCGGCGCTGCGGGGTGGCCTGGGCAGGGGCACCGTTGGCCACGTAATAGGGCGCGTCGCTCGGCGGCAGTGTCTGCTGGCCACGAATCTTGTCGGCCATTCGCTCTGCCAGCATGATCGTCGGCGCATTGAGGTTGCCAGTAGGAATCACCGGGAACAGCGAGGCGTCTACCACGCGCAGGCGTTCCACCCCGTGCACGCGACCTGCGCCATCTACCACGCAGTCGTCGCCATCTCCCATCCGGCAGGTGCCGCAGGGGTGGTAGGCGGTCTCGGCGTGCTGGCGCACGAAGGCGTCGAGTTCCTCGTCGGTGTTGACGTCCGGTCCCGGAGAGATCTCACGACCGCGATATTCGTCCATGGCCGGCTGGGCGATGATCTCACGGGTCAGGCGAATGGCGTCGCGGAACTCTTCCCAGTCCTTCTCGGTGGACATGTAGTTGAACAGGATGGACGGCGCCGCCTTGGGATCAAGAGAGGTCAAGCGCACGCGGCCCTCGCTTTCCGAGCGCATGGAGCCGACGTGGGCCTGGAAGCCGTGGGCCTGTACCGCACTCTTGCCGTTATAGCTGATCGCGATGGGCAGGAAGTGGTACTGCAGGTTGGGCCAGGCTTCCTCCTGGCTGGTACGAATGAACCCGGCTGCCTCGAACTGATTGCTGGCGCCGATGCCGGTGCCCTTGAACATCCATTCTGCGCCGATGGCTGGCTGGTTGTACCACTTCAACGCCGGGTAGAGGGAGATCGGCTTCTTGCACTCATACTGGATGTACATCTCCAGGTGGTCCTGCAGATGGGCACCGACGTTGTCATTGACCTGAACGGCCTCGATACCCAGCTCCTCGAGCAGGTCGGCCGGTCCGATGCCGGAGCGCTGCAGGATCTGCGGCGAGGCGATGGCGCCGGCACACAGCAGCACTTCGCGACGGATGCGCACCTGCTGGTCCTGGCCCTTGCGCTGATAGCGTACCCCGACCGCGCGCTTGCCCTCGAACAGGATCACATCGGTGGTCGCGCGGTTTTCGATGGTCAGGTTGGGACGCTGCTTGGCTTCATCGAGATAGCCCCTGGCGGTGGAGGCGCGACGGCCATTGGGGGTGACGAAACGGTCCATGGGACCGAAGCCTTCCTGCTGGTAGCCGTTGACGTCTTCAGTGGCCGGGTAGCCCGCCTGTTGGCCTGCCTCGATAAAGGCGTGATAAAGCGGATTGTTGCCTTCCTTCGGCGTGGTCACGCTGACCGGGCCATCGCCACCATGATAGTCGTTGGGGCCGATGTCACGGGTCTCGGCCTTGCGGAAGTAGGGAAGGCAGTTGGCATAGTGCCAGTCTTCCAACCCGGCACGCTGGGCCCAGCCGTCATAGTCCAGGGCATTGCCACGGATGTAGCACATGCCGTTGATCAGCGAGGAGCCGCCCAGGCCCTTGCCGCGACCGCACTCCATGCGGCGATTGTCCATGTGCGGCTCAGGGTCGGTTTCAAACGCCCAGTTGTAGCGCTTGCCCTGCAGCGGATATGCCAGCGCGGCGGGCATCTGGGTGCGAAAGTCGAAGCGGTGATCCTTGCCACCTGCTTCGAGCAGCAGCACCTGGACGTCAGGATCTTCTGTCAGGCGAGTCGCTAGAACGTTGCCGGCTGAGCCGGCGCCAATGATGACGTAGTCGTATTCACGATGCTGTGGCATGAAACGCCTCCCGGGAGAATAAGTGAGATGTCGGGGTCAGGCGCGACGCGGTGTCGGATGGCCCGGAGGGCGAGCCATCAAGAGAAAGGGCAGGGGGTTCCGCGCAAGCCTGTCACATGGGGTCGGGGTGGGGGCCCCGACCCTGGATGTGGTGAGGTTAGAAAACCGACTCGAAGGGTCCCATCTCGACCTGGACCGACTTGGTCTGGGTGTAGTGGGCCAGTGTCTCGATACCGTTTTCACGACCGACACCCGATTGCTTGTAGCCGCCGACCGGCATTTCGGCCGGTGACTCGCCCCAGGTGTTGATCCAGCAGATGCCGGCTTCAAGGCGGTGGATCATGCGGTGTGCGCGGTTGAGGCTTTCGGTAAAGACACCCGCCGCCAGGCCATAGGTGGTGGCGTTGGCACGCTGGAGCACTTCTTCCTCGCTATCAAAGCCGAGCACGGACATGACCGGGCCGAAAATCTCTTCGCGGACGATGCGCATATCGTCGGTGCAGTCGGTGAACACCGTAGGCGCCGCCCAGGCACCCTTGGCCCAGTCACCCTCATCCCAGGTCTCGCCACCGGCCAACACATGCGCGCCTTCCTGCTGGCCCAGGGCGATGTAGGACAGGACCTTCTGCTGATGCTCGAAGCTGACCAGCGGGCCAAAGTTCACGGCCGGATCCATCGGATCGCCTGCCTTGATGCGCGCTACACGAGTCGCCAGACGCGCCTCGAAGTCCGCCTTGATGGCGTTATCGACAAAGACCCGCGTGCCGTTGGTGCAGATCTGGCCGCTGGAGTAGAAGTTGGCCATCATGGCGGCGTCGGCCGCACGGTCCAGGTCCGCATCACGACATACGATCAACGGTGACTTGCCACCCAGCTCCATGGTCACGTCCTTGAGGCTGGAAGCCGCCGAGGCAGACATGACCTTCTTGCCGGTGCCGACCTCGCCAGTGAAGGACACCTTGGCGATGTCAGGATGGCCGGTAATCGCCTGGCCCACCTCAGCCTCGCCATGGACGACGTTGAAGACGCCATCCGGCAGGCCGGCTTCGGTGAACACCTCGGCCAGGATCATGGTGGTCAGCGGGGTGACTTCGCTGGGCTTGAAGACCACCGCGTTGCCGGCGGCGAGGGCAGGGGCTGACTTCCAGCAGGCAATCTGGATCGGGTAGTTCCATGCGCCGATGGAACCGATCACGCCAAGCGGCTCGCGACGGGTGTAGACGAAGCTGTCTTCGCGCAGCGGAATCTGGCTGCCTTCGATGGCGGCGGCCAGGCCGGCGTAGTACTCCAGCACGTCGGCACCGGTGACGATGTCGACCGTGGAGGTCTCGCTGAAGGGCTTGCCCGTGTTACGGGTCTCGAGTTCCGCGATCTCATCGTTGCGCTCACGCAGCAGGGCCACGGCGCGGTTGAGAATGCGGCCTCGCTCCATGCCGGACATGGCGCCCCAGACCTTCTGGCCTTGCTGGGCGGCAGCCACGGCGGCATCCACGTCGGCGTCGCTGGCCACCTGGACGTCTGCCAGGTGGCTACCGTCGTAGGGGTTGGTGACGCTGAACGTCTCGTTGGAGGTGGCGTCTGTCAGACGGCCGTTGATATAGAGCTTCTGGGTGTCGAGCGTTGCCATGACATCCTCCTATGGTGAGAGCGGGCTAATAAAGGTGATGGGGTAATCGCGGACGGCGCCGTCGAGTGTGCCCTGACGTTGGGGCGTACGCCTCGCACGGTGATGGGACGTCCCTTGATCCAGGCTAGGCTTTCTGCAGATGGTGGCAGGCGGCCTGATCAAGTGGATGCGCTACGTCCTGGCCGCCTGGTCCAGTAGACGATGCAGGTACTCCCGCGCCAATTCACGCGCCTGGCGGGTGTCCAGCCCCTCGGGCGAGAGGGTGCCGCGAAGCCACAGGCCGTCGATCATGGCGGCCATGCCGTTGGCGGCGCGCTGTGCCTCGTCACGGGGCATCAGACGTTTGAACTGGTAGCAGAGGTTGGCGTAAAGCCGGCGATCGTTGATCTTCTGCAGGCGCTGCAGGTCAGCCTTGTGCATCGAGTTGGCCCAGAAGGCGAGCCAGGTGCCGGCCGCGCGAGCGTTGGTCTGGGATGAATCAAAGTTGCCATCGATGATGGCTTCCAGATGCGCTCTTGGGCTGTTGTCGGAGAGGGCTTTGCGACGTGCAGCGACCGCGTCGCCCAGGTCGTGCTGAATCTGCCGCATGGTAGCTTCGAGCAGGCCGTCCTTGCCGCCAAAATAGTGGCTGATGATGCCAGCAGACACGCCCGCGTGACGTGCGATACGCATCACGGTGGCATCCGCCAGGCCGACCTCATGGATGGCGGCCATGGTGGCTTGTATCAGCTGTTGCCTGCGGATTGGCTCCATTCCTACCTTGGGCATGACAGACCTCTCTACCACTGCCTCACGAGCCTTCAGGTGCTCGAGAGTTGAAACGGTGACTTGCTCCTCGAGGTGTCCCCGAGGTTAGGATGTAGAGAGTATGCCTTTTATTGATTGGACGTTCAATCAAAATCTGGTCGATTCAACGGCACCGTTGTGAACAGGCCACCATACTGCAACCGATAATCCGAATAAGGAGTGCATCATGACGACCCCGACGATTCCCGCTCTGTCCGTGCTGGCGGCTGCCATCGCCGGCCTTGCCGCCCCCCAGGCGATGGCCGCCGATGACAGCTGCCAGCCGGTGCGTTTCGCTGAAGTCGGCTGGACCGACATCACCGCGACCACCGCGCTTACCACCCAGGTGCTGCAGGCCATGGGCTACGAGACGCGCATCGATACGGTATCGGTGCCGATTGCTTATTCAGGCATGAAGAACGGTGACTTCGACGTGTTCCTGGGTAACTGGATGCCTTCCATGGCGTCCATCAGCGACCCTTACGTGGAGCAGGGTGACGTCGACCGCCTGGGTGCCAACCTGGAAGGCGCCAAGTACACCCTGGCGGTGCCTCAGTATGTGCACGACGCGGGCGTCACCTCGGTGGCAGATCTCGCCCAGCACGCCGACAAGTTCGACAGCGAGCTGCATGGCATCGAGGCCGGGAACGACGGCAATGAGTTGATCCAGCAGATGATCGACGACGACGCCTTCGGTCTCGGCGACTGGTCGCTGGTCGACTCCAGTGAAGCAGGCATGCTGGCCGAGTTGCGGGCTAGGGTCCCGGATGAGTCCTGGATGGTCTTCCTGGGGTGGGAGCCTCACCCGATGAATACCAATTTCGATATGGCCTATCTGGAGGGGGCAGACGATTACTTTGGTCCCGACCTGGGGGGCGCCACGGTCTACACCAACACACGTGCCGGCTACAGCGAGAGCTGCTCGAACGTTGGCGCACTGCTCGACAATCTGAGCTTTACCCTGGAGATGGAGAACCAGTTGATGGGATCCATCATGGACGATGGCGTGGCGCCGGAGGAGGCTGCCCAGGATTACCTGAAGGCGAATCCGGCACTTCTGGAGGCATGGCTTGAAGGCGTCAATACCGCCGATGGCGAGCCCGCGCTGCCAGCCGTCAAGGCGTCGCTGGGTATCGACTGACACCTTTTAGAGGTGGCGACAGCCCTTGTGAGTCTTCGTCGCTGAAAATTTGGCGGTCAGGCTTGCCAAGTCCTTGGGGGGTGTGCATAATTCACCCCCGTCGACACGGCGATGTTATTGCCTGACGGCCAAAAGGCTACGTAGCTCAGTTGGTTAGAGCACATCACTCATAATGATGGGGTCCCCTGTTCGAGTCAGGGCGTAGCCACCAGGATTTAGACAGCGCCCGCTGACTTCGGTCAGCGGGCGCTGTCGTTTCAGCATGCCTGGTTCCAGGGCGTCCGGTGTCAGCCGGTGTCGTCAGCCGGTGTCGTCAGAGCGATGTCGCCGTGATGCTGTCGGCGTCAGGCTGGGGCGCTATCCAAGGTTGTGAGGCGGATCAGCGAGTTAAGTCGACCTGTCCGGCAATAAACCTTCAGGTGGGCTTGACGATCTCGGCGTGATCCGTATACTACGCCCCGTGCTCAAGGCGATTCCCCGATAGCTCAGTTGGTAGAGCAAATGACTGTTAATCATTGGGTCACAGGTTCGAGTCCTGTTCGGGGAGCCAACCTCCAAGGTTGATCCCGCCTCTTGCACCGACAATTCAAGGTCATTCCCCGATAGCTCAGTTGGTAGAGCAAATGACTGTTAATCATTGGGTCACAGGTTCGAGTCCTGTTCGGGGAGCCATCTTGGCGCAACGTCACGATGCTCTGTACCTTGCAAGAATTGCCGCCCGGCTCAAGGTCGTTACCTGATGCCATTTAGCGTTGCATCATTTAGCACTGCACATTGTCGTTCCCCGATAGCTCAGTTGGTAGAGCAAATGACTGTTAATCATTGGGTCACAGGTTCGAGTCCTGTTCGGGGAGCCAGTGCATTCTGCGCTATCTAGCGACACTCCTGAGTTTGCTGCCTTCCTTTTCCTTCCTTGCCTTTCGTTATTGTCCTTGAAATTCTGGGCTTTCCTTGTCGGTTTTTGGTACCTGGCGTTAACGATCGCTGCGCTCGTTTCGTCCATTTTTCGTCTATGTGTTGTGTCCTGCTCGCGTTGCAGGCCTGTGGCGCTACCTCGTCTTGCTCCGCCAAACTGACTGCCTCTATCCTGTTTTGCATACGGTTATTCTGGATACCAGGTTGCTCCCTCTTGCGCTGAAACGCGACGGGGCGCCGGACAACCACTGCGAAAGGGAAGACCCCATGACAACCTCGCAACAGTCGTCGAAAACGCCCACTCTGACCCTGCAGATCGGTCATGAAGAGCTGATCATTCGCCAGCGCTATGAGGTGCTCAGCATCGTCAACGACCTCTTGATCGGCACCTGGTTTATCATCGGCAGTATTCTGTTTTTCTACGAGTCGCTTGCCTATATAGGGACCTGGCTGTTTCTGATCGGCAGTATCGAGATGATGATACGCCCGCTCATTCGCCTTGCCCGGCGGGTGCATATCCAGCGCCTGCACCCTGAAGCGCCTGCCGCGGTGGATGCAGGGCATGACTATTGATCCGCCCTTGTATCGCTGCCTTGTTCGCTCCTTGATAGCTGACCTGATTGACGGCGGGCCTGATTGGTAGGACGGGAGGTGTCTTGGCCCAGCGGGGTGCGGTGCCGATCAGTAGAAACAATATCGCCCTCGCTGCCTGTGGCAGCGAGGGCGATGTCGTTTCTGCGTGGGGGTTGTTGAAGATTCGCCAGTGTGCGGCTTTATCCCCTCAGCCCATCGCGGCTGCACGGGTTCTGGCCCGCTTGCGCAGGGCGATGATGATGGTGGTGCTTAGCAGCAGTACGGCAATCACGATCAAGCTGGCGCTGATCGGGCGAGAGAAGAAGATGCTGAGATCCCCCTGGGACATGGCCAGCGAGCGCCGCAATTCGCTTTCAGCGATGGGGCCGAGGACCAGGCCGAGAATGATCGACACCAGCGGGAACTTGATCTTCTCGAGAAGAAAGCCGAGGACGCCGAAACCCAGCATCAGCCACACGTCGAACATCGAATTGCGCACCGAGTAGGTGCCGACGATGCAGCACATCAGGATGATCGGGCCGAGTGCCGAGTAAGGGACGTTGAGCAGGCGGGTGAACAGCTTGATGAACGGCTTGGAGAACGCCAGGATCATGAAGTTCACCACGAACAGTCCGGCGAATACCGCATAGATCAGGTCGCTTGAGGTCAGCATGAACATCGGCCCCGGCTGCAGGCCATGCATGATAAAGGCGCCTAGGATGATCGCGGTAGTGCCACTGCCCGGAATACCCAGCGCAAATAGGGGCACCAGGGCGCCCATGGCGGCGGCGTTGTTGGCGGCTTCCGGTGCGGCAATGCCTTCCGGTGCGCCCTTGCCGAACTTTTCCGGATGCTTGGACCAGCGCACCGTCTCGCTGTAGCTGACCATGGCGGCGGTGCTGGCGCCGATGCCGGGCAGAATGCCGATGATCACCCCGAGAATCGACGAGCGCGACAGGGTCACCCCGATCTTCTTCAGGATGGGGGCGTCGAAGATCTTGATCTTGACCTTGGTCAGGGGCTGTTCGGCATCCCGGGAAAGTGAACGCTTCATCACCTCGGACACCGCAAAAAGCCCGACGATGACGGGAATCAGGCCAACCCCTTCCGCCAGGTTGAGGTTGTTGAAGGTGTAGCGACTGGTGCCGGTAAGAGGGTCAATGCCGATGGTGGCGATCAACAGACCGAGGGTAGCCCCGATCAGTCCAAGGATCAGTCTGCCGCCCAGTGAGGCGACCACGGTCAGGCCAAGAATGGCCAGGGCAAAGTACTCTGGCGATGAGAACTTCAGCGCCACCGAGGCCAGCAAGGGGGTGAAGATGATCAGCGCGATGGTGCCGACCAGACCGCCGATGGCAGAACTGAGCACGCCGATACCCAGGGCCTTGCCCGCTTCCCCCTGTTGGGTCATGGGGTAGCCGTCGAAGGCCGTCATCACGGCTTCCGGGGTGCCGGGTGCGCGGTAGAGAATGGCGGTGATCAGCCCCGAGAACACGGTAGAGCCGTAGATGGCCGTCAGCAGCATGAACGCCTGGGTCGGATCCATGCCATAGGTGACCGGCAGCAGGATGACCACCAGAATCACACCGCTTATGCCTGGCAGGGCGCCACCGATGAAGCCGATGAAGACGGCCGAGGTCAGTATCAGAAGGTTCATGGGCTGGAAGACCACGCCTAGCCCACTCAGAAAACTCTCCAGCATCGTCAGCTCCTGGGAAGCACGGGTAAAAGATCGTATCGACTGAGGGTCATGGCAACGGTATGCCCAGCAGGGTAGAGAACACGCCCTGTATCAGCACCGCTGCAATGACCACGGTGGCCAGCAGGGCGGCCCAGTGGCGCGCGCCGAGCAGTAGCGTGCAGGCCAGGGTGAACATGACGGTGGCCAGCAGGAATCCGGTGACGGGCATCAGCAGCGTGTAGGCCACGGTAGCCCCCATCACCCACCAGTGGCGGTAGGCCGCGATAACGCCTGACGCTGAAGGGGGTGCCGAGGTGTTCAGCTCAGTTGGCGCGACCAGTGGATCGTCTGCCGTGGCGTTGGGCACGTCAGTCGCTGACTCTGGGTCGCGTTCACGACGGAGGCCTTGCTGGGCTTCCTTCTTCTGGGTCAGTCGCGTGCTCACCAGCAGAGTGGCCGACAGGACGATCAACAGCAGCAGCAAGGACAAGGGCCACAAGCGCGGGCCGATGAAGGTCGAGACGTCCTCGGAGCTGGGGAAATTCAGGGTCGGTACCAGCGTGATGCCGGCAAGGACCAGCAGCAGGACTGCAAAGACGGTGAACTTGGTATGCATGGTGAGGCTCGGTTCACGATGGGGCAGAGCAGACCGCTGTCTCTGGCCCCGGGGTGGGAGCCGGGCATGGCCCGGCCCTCATGGGGGTGGCCGTCACGGCCCTGACGAGCCGTTGCGGCGCACACCCGGTGTACAGATCAGTTGTTTTCCAGCAGGCGCGTGTACAGCTCCAGGTTCTGCTCGAGCTTCTCGCGGTAGGCGTCGCTACCCAGCCAGCCTTCACGGTAGTGCAGGTTGACGCGCTCTTCGTACTCCTGGTACGTCTCGGAGTCGTAGACGCCCTTCAGGGTGGTCTCGAGTTTTTCGACGATGGCGTCAGGCGTGTCGGCGTGGACGAAGATGCCGCGCTCGTTGCCATCGGTCAGGTCCCAGCCGTTTTCCACCGTGGTGGGAATGTCCGGGAAGTTGCCCAGGCGCTCTTCCGCGAAGACCAGGATCGGCATCATCTCGCCTGACTCCATGTAGCTCAGGACCGAGCTGATTTCACCGAACAGGCCGTCGATGTTGCCGCCCATGACGTTGGCCGCCACGCTGCCTTCTTCGTCATAAGGGATGAAATTGATGTCCAGGCCCGTGGCGTCACGGAATGACAGGAAGGCCATGCGGTCCGGGCTTGCTGCGTGGGTGCCGCCGATGATCACTTCGCCGGGATTGGCCTTGGCGTGCTCCATGAAGGCGTCGAAATCGGCGTACTTGTCCGGATCGACGATCAGGGTCATCACGTCGGACTGCATGCGCGCCACCGGCGTCAGCTGGTCGAGGCCAGTGGGGTTCTGGCCGGCCGCCAGCGAGGTCACCAGGGTGGACGAGGCGAAGTCCAGGGTGTGGCCATCGGCGTCACCATTGGCGGTGCGCTGGTGAGCCAGTGCCCCGGATGCGGACGGCAGGTTGATCACCGTGACGCGGGCATCCATGGCCTCTTCGAGCAGCGGCTTGATGGTGCGCGCGAAGTTGTCGGTACCGCCACCGGCGCCGGCGGCAACCAGGAATTGCAGGGGCTTGGACGGAAAGTCCGCAGCGTCATCGGCGGCGAAGGCAGCGGGACTGGCAGCAGTAAGGGTCAGGCCAAGGGCGCTGGCAGTAAGGACGAGATGTCGGCTAAGCATGGCGTTCTCCGGAAGGATTGTTGTGGTTAGGCGTGGGCTTTAGCCCGTTGAGTGCCAGTGGATTCGGCCCGACGTCAGGCCGGCGACGAGATGTGTTCGGCAGTCGAGAAGAACATCGCATCCTGCTCACGGCGCAGCGTCAGCAGAGTCGACTCGGGAAGCGTCACATCGGCCAGGGTAATCAGCTGTCCTGCAGCGATATCGCGCTTCAGCGTGGCGCCTGGAAGCAGGTAGAACGGCACGGGCGTCTTGGCGACCAGGGCTGAGGCCGGATGTACCTCTGGCTGAAGACCTGCGATGTGTCGGTGGTGGCCCTTCATTTCCAGCGCCTGGCCGCCTTCAAGCGGGGCCGTCGCCCTTGCGACCAGGTCCACTGCCGGGCGGGTCGCCTGACCGCCGCCGGAGGGCAGGCCCTTCAGCACAGCGTCAAGCAGGGAGATCGGTGCTTCGAGGCCAAGCAGGTGGCGCGGCAGATAGACCATGGCGCTCTTCTTGCTGCGACTCAGGATATGACCCTTGCCTTCCAGCACCTGCCAGGCGTGGTCATCTTCACAGCGAACGACGACAAACACGCCACCGGCAAAGCTCAACTCGTCCGGGCGGCGCAGGCAGTTGAACACCTCCAGGCGGCCACTGCCGGCGAGCACGCCACCATTGGCCTCCAGGTCCAGAAGCGTCGGCACTTCGTGAGTGCGCAGCACCAGGGCATGAAAGGCAGGATCATCGGGCAGCAGGCCAGTGGCGTTGGCCACATTGGTCATCTCGCACAGATCCGGAGCGGAGATCTGTGGAATGGCGTTGAGGTGTTCGCCCCGTGCGCGCACCACGCTGCGTTCATCGCCTTCTGGCAGTGTCCACAGGTTGGCCATGTCCGGCGCGTCATAGCGAGTGCCGTTGCACCAGATCGCCTGGTCGTCCTCATCCCAGACAAAGTCGTATTCACTGCTCTTGCCGGCAGCGATGATGTCGAATCCCAGTGTCTGCGCCCAGCTGACCAGTCCAATCAACAGGCTCGGCTGGTCACCGTCCAGTGGTGTGAACAGGCGATTGTGACGATTGCCCAGGCGGGTCAGGTAGGGACCGACCACGGATTCTGTTTCCTTGGTAGCAATACCAACATGCTTACCTGCCTTGAGTGCGCTGGCAGCGTGAGCCGCACCTGCATTTGGTATACCAGTGCTTTCCACCAGGATATCGAAATCCAGGTGCTTGACGATCTCCAGGTCACCGGTCGCCAGATAGTGGCCAGCCTGCCACGCAGCCGAAGCCTCCTCGGCAGAATGGCATACCGCGATACGCGAAAGCGGAATTCCCGCCTTTTCAAGGGCTTCTGCTGCTACTGCGGCGTTGATGTCGACCGCGATACGGGCATTCATGCCCGGCATCTGCTGGGCCTGACGGAGGATGCCTCGGCCAAAGTCGCCGGCACCTGCCACGCAGGCTTCGACGGTAGCGGCGGTATCAAAGTGATGTAAGTAGTTCATGTAGTGAGGCATCTCCGTGCTGGCTGGCCCATTTCGCCCCGCTGTTGAGGGGCAGCCTTGCTCGCTTCAGGCGGCGGGCTGGGTGGGGCGAGTGGTTCATGGATGCTGTGAAATTTAGTGGTATACCATTTTTAAGGTCAAACATTGGGCACCTAGACCTTGGTAGTAATTCCCGGTTCTTTAGGTATAAGCACATGAAAAGTATACGATTAAAAGTTTGTGTCATAACACGGCCAAGTTTGATTGAGAATTTTTGGTATGCCATTCTTATCGCACCTCAGGATCATGATGGCGACGACGATGGATGAAGCGGCAATGGACCCACGGGAAGGGCTGGTAGAGAAGGTGGCGAACTACCTGCGCGAGCACATCGTGATGGACCGTTTTCAGCCCGGGCAACGGCTGCCAGAGCGCAAGCTGGCCGAAGAGTTGGACGTCTCACGTACCCCCATGCGCGAGGCCTTCAAGATCCTCGCGGCCGAGGGTCTGGTCGTCATTTCTCCGCGGCGAGGCGCCGTGGTCGCCGACGTCAGCCCCCAGGACGTACAGGAAAAGGCCTACGTGCTGAGCGTGCTGGAACAGTCCGCCGCAGAGCTCTGCTGCGCCAATGCCACCGACGATGACATCGCCGAACTGCAGGCCCTGCACTTCGAGATGAAAGCCGCCTTCCTGCGTCGCGACCGGCAGAACTACTTTCGCTTGAACCAGGCGATTCATAACCGCATCGTCGCGCTCTCCGGCAACAACTCCCTGATCGAGATCCATGCCACCCTGAGCCGACAGCTCTATCGCGTGCGTTACCTCTCCAACCTGAAGAACGAAAAGTGGTCGGTGGCCATGGAAGAACACGAAGCGATCATGGCCGCCCTGGAAGCCCGTGACCCCAAGCAGGTGGGTAATGAACTGCGCAACCACCTGGGGAAGACGTGGATGAAGTACGCCAACCCCGCGGCGGAGGACCAGCCCTACGCCGATGTCGATACCGATACCGAGAGCGGCCAGTAGGTGAGGGACCAGTAGGGAGGAAGGTGCGGTAGGCGAGGCAGGCGGCGCCGGCCAGCCATGGTCGAGATAGCAAGGCACTTGTAGGCAAGGTTCAGCGCATATGAGGTAGTGACTCGAGCGAAGGGGCCGGGCCGGCTGACTAGGCGGTTGCGTGATGTTGCGGGGATAATTCCATCAGCCAAGCCCGGGAGTCGCATTACCGATGACTGCGGGGAAGGTAACGGGCGCGGATCCGTGACTTTCGTTCTTCCATCCGGGATTTAGCCGCTTCGTGATCGACAAAGGTCGCCGCACCGGTTTCTAGCCTGTCAAACGCTCGCTTGACCTGAAGTGATAACCAGTCGTGGTGTGACGTTGCTTGGCGCTGTTGCTCGGCGAGCTGTTCCGCCAATTCCCTGCAGGCGCCATTGAGCGTGTGGCCCTGGCTCTCTGCCATACGCTGGGCTAGGCGCCTTGTCTCTTCATCGATACGAAACTGTATATGGGTATCCATCTGAAGGCCTCATAGCTCATTCCGACGTGCACACAGATGTTAGCTCGTCTTGGTGTCCAATGAGGCAATCTAGGTCCTGTTGCAGAGGTAGGTATGAAGACGTCTCTCGACAGAGTTACCTCGGAAGCGGAGCCTCAGAAACGCGCGAAGCCGTTCCCGTCAACGGTGGCTAAGTATCTCAGGCTTGATCTGCAACACATCGTGATTATCCGGCGACAAGATGAATAGGACATAATTCCGTCAGCCATAAGTGAGTGATCGCTTGCTCATGCGGGTTGGCGCAATCCTATCAGCATAAATCTCTCTCAACGGTTCTTATGTAAGACGCTGGGCCCAGAAATGAGTTTTCGAATTTCAACAGCTTATAAGACATAGGCTAAAAAACGCGAAAATTCTTTCCCATTCCACGCATATTTTGTCTATTCTGCTCTCATTGGCACATACCAAGCCATAAAAGTGCCGTTTAGAGCACGACAAAACGATCATGCGCAGGGATAGGAAAGCCGACTATGGCAAGGGATAACCAGCCAACGCTAATCTGACGTTAAATGCAGCACGGCGCCATCTAATTGGCGGGATGCTGCGTACCCGGTTGCCCGCACTGACTCCCCCCTTCTCCTGATCGCACAGCGGCCTTCGTCGCCTGGGTGGTCATTTCCCGTGGCCGCCGTGGCGGTAGCGTGGCTGTTCGGTAGTTTGTAAGTGAAAGGGGAGGTGTACCTTACCTCCCGGTGACATGGTGTTGGTGCTTCTCTGCATGCAATATGCATACGTGTATACGAAATAGAGCACAGAATTTAATGGCATGCTCGAGATGGTGAATTTTAGAGCGTATTTATTGCGCATGGGCGTTTTAAAGTTACGGATAATCAATGGCGCTGAAATTACAGAAGAGCGTTTTTGGGAATGCGCGCTTTGAATATGAGTATGCACGTTTTATTACGGATTAATGCCCGTAGATTGAGAAAACTGCCTGATAATTTAAAGGTATAGTCTGCAACCTAGACAGGTTTGTGAAAAAATGAGTGTTCCGTTTAATAAAAATGTTACTCGTAATGGAGGATATGTGGAAAAATTAATAGTACCAGTTTACTTAAACCAAAAGCTAGTGTTCGATTTGTTGGCAATGCTTCAAGATGGCATCAGTACAGTCAAAGCTATTAATACTACTTCTGGAGACTCTTCGTCTCAAAGTGAAAAGCTTTCAGTTGGTTTTGGTTTAAGCGAAGCATTTTCAACCTTACTTAAAATCGATTTATCAGGAAGCCAAGGTAAGCGCGAGTCCGATACAAATTCGTTGGAAACAAATGAAGAGAAAGTTCATACACCAGCATCTCTCTTTTTTAAATTGCGTAACTTACTAATTGAAAAAGAATACTTATCGCTATTGTCAGAAACCTGCGATGTTAAAGCGGGTGATTTTATTGAGTTTGAGGGTTCTTTATCTCGCAATCCTATCGTTGAAACCGTCGATAGTATGGCTCAAATGATGGAAATGGCCGAGATGTTCGATCAAACGCCCAAACCGCCAAAAGGTAAGGGTGGTCAAACGAATGAATACAAATTAATGCGTCAGCAAATGCTACAATTTTCAGATAGCTTAAAAGCAGGTAATACTACGGATTTGACCATCGAAAACCTGGAATCAGGGCACAATGCACTAATTACGGTTGAAACGGCATTCTTAAATGACCCGCAGATGTCTGACCTAGTTGACGGAAATTTTAGGGTGTTGGGGAAAGTAATTAAAAGTGTTGGAGAAGAAGACAAAATCAGCCTGTTGCGTAAAACTGCAATGAGCAAAATGCCGTCTACTGTACAGATGCAAGCATTTGAAAAAATGTCAGGTTTGAGTACTGATGATGGGTTCAATATTCCCGAAATAAAATTGGATTTGGAGGGGCCAGCATTCCAGATTATTCCGGTCGCAATTTACGCATAACAAACAATTCAAAATGACTCGCACCAGTGCTTTAATGGTTTCAGTGAGTTAATTGTTTACGGTGCGCACCTTTGGCTTGGGAGTCGGGGCTAGCACTTTAATTGGGTGTTATAAAAATCTAGGGATAGGCTCAAAAATAATGAAACTATATGAAAATGTAGTCATTGGAAACTTTCTTTACGGATTAGGCTACGCTGTTGCTGCTAAGAAAGGTGGAAATGAGGTTTTGTCAGTTGTAAACCTGCTGCAACAAACGCCAGCAGACAAAGAGCTGGGCGATGTACTTTTAGAATATCCTGGAGTCGTAAGACTCATAGAGTTTAAAAACAAAGCTGGTAGCTTAAAAAAAGAGATGCAAAGACACTCTCAATTAAAATCTGCATTGGGAAAAGGCTATGCAAATATTTTTTTGTCTAAGAGTATTCATTGGTATGTTGAAACCGAGCCTTTTAATGATCTTTGTGTAAACAACATTAAACCTTATCTGGATGCCTTCGATGGTTATGTTAACGACAGTTTTACGTTAGAAACTTTTATTGAAAAAATTGTAGACGATGTATTTAGTAACGACACCACCTTTAGCGATGATGACTTTAAAAACTATTTGAGTTTGGTTGCTAGGTGCCAAGGTACAGGAGAGGTGGGAACTGGAGGTATAATTATCGCCGTTTCTGAGAGTGGTATTAAGTATTTCCAGTTTACGGACATTATGCAGCTCAGGTTGCAACATAAAGAATATGTGAATGATATAAAGAATCAATTTAATAAAAGTATAGAGGCGAAAAAAAGTATTAATAAAACCAGAAGTTTCAATATTGGGATAAGTCGGTAATGGATAGGTTAGATAAGTTATTTGATGCAGCTGCTAATTTACTTGCTGCAAGTGAGAAAAATGAACAAAAATTTTCTACCACAATCGCGTCAATGGAAAAGACTATCCGGAGTGTTAGCAGAGCTGAGTCGGAGACTAAAATAGCAATAAGAGAGTCTACCCAAAATGCATCAAATGAAATAGCGGATAAGGTTTCAGAGCAATTATTAAAAAAACTTGAGCATGCGCATATTAAAGCAGAACAAGCAGCGTTAAGGTATGAGAAAGCAAGCAGATATTCGGTATTAAAACTATCCTTTATTATGCTTTTATCATTAATTGGTGTTGTAGTTAGTATTTGGTTGCTATTTTTCAAAGATGTTCCCACTATAAATGAGGTTAACGAGCTAAGAGGTGAGAAAGCGCAACTTCAAGCTCAGATAGAGAGGCTTAATCAGTATGGTTACGTCACGAATTGCGATGGTAAGTTGTGTGTTTCTGTCGATGAAAATTACCGCTATAACTCTAGCGATAACAAGGTTGTTTACTATGTAATAGCTCCTCGAGGTAGTAAAAATTGATATAACAAAGCGTTAACCAGTGATTTGCCCCGCAGCATTTGTGTCTTCAATAAGTTAAGTGAATAAGGTACAAGCGGAGGCTTGGGTGTAGGGGCTCATACGCTAACGCGGCGTTACGCGTTAAAGAAAATACCACATGTGTTTCTATAGAAGAAAATATAAGTATCTCAAAAATGGTCGCCTAGAAGATGTGCTGGCTTTGATTCAAGTATTGGCTCTCGATAAGACTTCGCATCGAAGCGAGGAAGGTGTGAAATTGGTGCTTCCAGCATTGCCAAACTCGGCTGGCAGTTGGCTTCAACTGGCAAAGGAGCATCAGGAATTTTTTCGGGTTATTGAAGGACGAAAATATCCAATATCGTTGGTAACTCGACATGTATCGAGGGGGAGTTATAAAAATCGGCCACCACTTTCTCCTGAGCATACACAAGCTCTACTAAATTCAGCAATAGAGTTACATGGCAGGCAAGTTCGCCGCAGTCAAAGATGGACGGTTCTAATACCAATATGGGTAACATTCATAGGTGGTGCATTCGCTATCTTAAAGGTTCTAGCAGAGGGTGGCACCGCGTAACAAGTGTAGGCTGTAGGTGTAGTGTCTCGGATGTTCAATTGATAAAAAGAAGCTATCCTTTGATAGCCGCCCGTGGGCTTCTCCGTCAATTCATCCAGGAGCATGGCCGTGGATATCAAACTTCATAAACAAGCGAGGACGACCCCAAAGATCCGCGCTGAGATCCAGGCGGCTCCCGCTCACATTACCGATACGGCGCCGGCGGAGCGCTTTGGCGTCAGTGACATGACGATACGTCGGTGGCGGCACCGCGACGATGTCTATGATCGCCCACACACCCGTCACAACCTCAAGGCAACGCTCAACCACGAGCAGGAAGAGGTGCTGATTGCGGTACGCGAATTCCTTCGTCTCGGGCTCGACGACCTGCTCGTCGTCGCCCGAGAGTGCTTGCACCCCACGCTATCCAGAGCGGCGCTCCACCGGATGCTGAAACGCCGCCAGGTGCCCACCTTGGCCCAATTGGCTAAGAAGGACCAGGAGGGCAAGAAGGACGCCCCCAAGCCCTTTCGAGACTACGAACCGGGCCACCTCCATATCGATATCAAGTATCTGCCGCAGATGCCTGATGAGACGCAGCGCCGCTATCTGTACGTTGCCATCGACCGAGCTACGCGCTGGGTCTATCTAGAGCTACGCTCCAGCCAGGCAGCACGCGATGCTGAAGCGTTTTTTCATCGGGTCGTTGAGAAGACCCCGTTCAAGGTCCAAAAGGTGCTGACGGACAATGGCAAGAGCTTCACAGATCGCTTCACCTCTAGTGGAGAGCGCAAGCCCACCGGACAGCATCCGTTTGACCAGGCATGTGCAGAGCACCACGTGGAGCACCGCCTGATTCGACCGGGCCACCCTCAAACCAACGGAATGGTCGAACGCTTCAATGGCCGTATCAGTGACGTCTTATCGACGCGACGCTATATCTCCGGAGAAGACCTGGAGCAAACGCTTAAACGGCACTGCTGGCTGTACAATCATCACATCCCGCAGAAGGCATTGAAGCACCAGGCCCCAATTTCTGCGATGAAAGACTGGCAGAACCGGCGTCCTGAACTATTCACCAAGCGTGTAATTAATCATCCGGGACCTGACATGTAGGAAAATTACTCACTGTGCTTGCTATTTGTCGCAGCTACAGGCTTTAGGCCCAAAGTCAGGATATCAAGCAAATGATGCTACGTGCATAAAAATCGTCAGATACAAATGCAATTCACGCACTCACAAAGGAAGTACTTCTGAATGCGCCGCACGCTGCTCACACGGAGTACTTAACCGTTGATGCACTTCGAGTTAGACGGGCATTGTCAATCTCATAGGTTGCCAAGGTTAACTCCAGTCTTGTTTTCCGCATTGCAATTTCAGCAGTCTCGATCTCGGCTGGTGGCTTGGGCTGGTACGCGCTCGGTCCAGTCTCAGTATCACCGGAATACCAGCGCAAAGTTATCGATTCAGCGCTTATCATCAACGCATTAGAGATGCTGAAAGATCAAGGTGCCGTAGGTTGTCTGTTGGTGGGAGACCCCGCTTATTATTGTCGGTTTGGTTTCAGTGCTACTCCTAGCTTTAGCTATCCAGAATTTCCGTTAGAGTATTTTCAAGGCCATATCATGAGTACCATGGAGAGGGACGCTTTTCCGGTACGCGCTTTGCGTTCCAATCCCAAAACTCCTCTCATGGTAGGCGTTATGAATTACATGGTAGTAGGCAATGAATAGTATCTATGAGTGCGACGATATGAAGAGGGCCGAGGTCTGGATCGAGTTAAAGCATGATCAGCCTCTACTACATTTAAATCAGATTTCATCTCAGAAAAACTTGGAACAGAACCACTATCTCGAAATTCTTGGTGAGGCGATAGCCACTATCACTCTCAAAGTTAAGTTTTCCCGTACTGTGAGGAGAGTTTGGCGCGTAGCGATGGTACCAGTGTGCCTTGCTTTCATTATCACGATTTTTCTACCTGAAAGTGAATTCATAACAATGCCAGGCAGGCGATGTAAAAACCTGGAGGCCTGATGGCGGGCGGCATGCCTTGATCTAATTGTAATGAGGATGGATTAATGTCTATATCTTCAATTAGTAGCAACATCGCAAGGATCCAGAAGGAAATAGCTGATTTAAGTAAAAAGATCAGTCAAGAGACGAAAAAAGAATCTGATTTGATGAGGCAAATACTTCAGGTTGAGAAGTCTATAACTAAGTCAACTAGCGCAAGTAGCTTGACATCTAAGCTATCTGATATTCAAAGGAAGCAGAGCCAAGTCGCCAAAGTGCAAGCGAAAAAATCCGACCTTTCAAAGAAAGAGGCGGATAAAATAGCCACATTATTGAAGTACAAGCAAGACCTGGCCAAAGAAGAGGAAATAGAGCGCAAGAAAATAGCTGATGCAGAGAAAAAACAACAAAGAGATAAATTAGAGTTTCATCGAAGGCTGAAACGAGAAATCGAAAGCACTTCTCACCTTGCTGAAAATCTTGAAAGAAAATCGGAATCTGTACTAAGAGCAGATTATGACATTTTCATATCTCATGCTTCCGAGGATAAGGATGATTTTGTTCGGCCTCTAGCCGAAGCGCTTTCTGCCGAAGGCGTCAAGGTATGGTATGATGAATTCACACTGAAAGTTGGTGATAGTTTGCGTCGAAGTATTGATCATGGGCTAATAAAGTCGAAATATGGAACCGTAGTTCTTTCTTCTTCTTTTTTCGAAAAAAATTGGACGCAGTACGAATTAGATGCAATGGTGGCGAAAGAAATGGAGGGGCACAAAATGATACTGCCTATTTGGCATAAGGTGTCAAAAACAGAAGTTATGAACTTTAGTCCAGCTTTGGCAGATAAAGTGGCTTTGAACTCATCTCTCAATAGCATAGAAGAGATAGCGTACCAATTAATCGAAGTCATTAAGAATTAGGGTGTAGCGAAGCGCTGGTGCAGGACAAGTTTTCCGCTGCGCTACGAATTTTCCGCAGAGCGCGCCGTTATGCATTCGGTTTGTTGAGTTGTTATATACTCAGGAGAGATTGAATGGACTTGCTTATAAAAGTTCTCCCAGGAATGGTGGCTGCAGTTCTTGGATCTTTTCTAGCGGCAAAATGGTCCATGAAAAAGTTCTATTCTGAAAAATGGTGGGATAGAAAAGAGCATGCATATGTGGAGATAGTTGACGCTCTTTATGACGTTCTTCGGTATTGCGAAATAAAGAAGGAGGATTATGGACAAGGCACTGGTTATTCCTCCGATACGGAGTCAGAACTCTCTTCAAGACATGCTGCTGCCTATTGGAAAATAAAAAGAGCTACAGATGTTGGCGCTTTCGTAATATCAGAAGAGGCACAGAATGTACTCAGAGAGCTTAGGGATCGCCCTAGGCTTAGGTGGGACGATAATCCAGATTGGGATATCTATGAGGCGGATTATGAAGCACATAGAGACGCGCTCCAACAAATCGTTGAACTGGCGAGGAAAGATCTGGGCGCAAAAAATGCATAGCTATGCCAACCACGGCGACAGCTTCTGCGTTGCGGCTGCGCCGCCGCTATAAATGCTGCGCGTGTTGCTGGGAATTAACTGCATAAGGTTTAATCAAACAAGGAACTACGATGAATAGTGATCAGGAATTAGCTCATGAAATAAAAATCAAGTTTGGCACTGCTCCCAGTGACCCGAACTCTTACCAGCTGGAGAAAATCAAGCAAGATATACAAGATCTCGTAGCTAAGGGGATCACTCCATCTGAAAATGACTGGGCAGAAATTGTTAAGAAGCACTGCACAAGTGCAGGTAGTTACTTTTACAGAGGTGCAGATACATCTGATCTAATTACCTTAATGCAACTTGCAACAAAGAAGTAGGCTGAGAGGCATGAGTATTGGAAATCTAAAAAAAGAACTTGAAGCTACGCTTCTAATTACCGACTGGTCGCCGACTGAAGTTGATCTCAATGAGATCGCTAGACGGATTAAGGCCCTTGGTGGCTCAGCATCAAAGGCTGATATTGAGAAAATAGTCTATGACGTTGTTGGGTCATATGAGTGCATGATGATGGAAGGTATAGATAATGCCGACTTGACTACATTGCTTATATTAGCCACAAAGACAACTAAATAAATTATGACTAACGAGCAAGCAGTTATTCAGGCTGAGGCTAAAATTGAAAGTCTTAAACAGGCCTACATGGATCATCTAAATCCTATTGTTATGAAAATTCATGAGAAAGGAGAAAATCCTTCTCTCCAAGATTTATTAACATGCCAGAAATTAGGTGTAAGTTATTTTAACTTCATTGAAAATTTTGTCGGAAATAGCGGTTTATTAGGAGCCCATGTGAATGGGAAGTGGGTCACGGGTTTTGCCGAGACTTGTTACAGCGTATTGAAAGCATTTGTGGTGCATGTGAATTTTCTTCGAAGTCATTCGGAAACATTGTTGGGTGCTTTAGAAAATCCCGATGATTCGGCTTATGCAAATATGCAGAGAATGACAAAAAAGTACCTTCCAAAAGAGAAATGGGAAAAATTAGAGCGCCTATTTAAGGAAAATGCCCTGCCAGTAGTAGGGTTTAATTGCTCCGGAGCAAATGATTTGATTGAAACGCCTAAATGGCAGCTTATAGCAGGATTAGTTACTGGATTGCTGTTCGCCTTAATAATACTTCTTTCGGCTATATTTATCCCTAACCCTACACCAACTCAGTTCTTTATATTTAGAGGAATTTTTGCTGTCTCATTAGCAGCTATTGCTGCAATAATTCCTGGTCTGTTAACTGTAGAATCTAGGTTTCAGAAGTTCTCAGTAAGGGCAACAGGAGCCATAGCAGTGTTCGTAATTGTATGGGGATTAAACCCTCCGCAGCTAATTGGCAGTTAACAAGTTACTGCACCCAGAAAAATTATTCGCTGCGCTCCCAATTTTTCGGTGAGCAAAGTGTTAGATAGCTATATTCAACACTAAACCTGACTATTGCGAGGCCGAGTGCGGCAACTATTTTATCTCACATGTGCTGTAGAGCGCTGATGTGTAATGACCCCCTGGTTTCTGCACACCCTACGCCGCTAACGCCGGGTGTGCTCAGGGTGCCCATAGCCTAAAGACTGATGTGGCTGAGGCTGATCTTCGTTGTAGTACCGAATCCAGTGGCTAATCACCGCCCGAGCCTGGCACAGTGACTCGAACCGGTGCTGCCAGATGCATTTTTCCTTCAAGGACCGGAAGAAGCGCTCGACGAGGCCTTTTTGCTCCGGGGTGTAGGGCGTCGTGAATTCCTGTGTGAGCCCGTAGGCCTTCACTGTCGCCGTATAGTGCCGACTTGAAGTGCTCCCCCTCCCGAGCTGCACTATAGCCTGTGCAGCTCGGGAGGGGGTCACTTCACTTCGACGGGACTTTTCCGAAAGATAACCCGCTTTAGATATGCAGCAGTTGTGATGTGGGCTGGCTGTTGTGGGGGCCAGAATCCAAAAAAGCCGGGGCTTGATGCCCCGGCTTTTTCGTTCTGCGTGCAGCTAAGTGGCTGTATCGTGACTTAGCCTTTTACCGCGTACTGCCAGCTCGGGCCGAGTTCGGCGAAGTCGAGCAGGATTTCCGCTGATTCCTCGACCTCTGCGCGGTCGACGGGCTGTTCCTCTTCGGCGTCTTCCTCGGCGGCCAGGTCGGCATCGTCACCGCTTTCGCGGGCATCGCCCCATTCCTCGAGGATGTCGAGGCCGAGGGCTTCACGGCGCTCGTTCTCGAGTGACAGCATCTCGGCGTCCTGGGCGTCGGCTTCACGCTGACGCTGCTCCCGGTTGAGGCTGACGCTGGTGTGCTGCTCGCGCAGGCGGCTCGCCAGTTCGGCCCGCTGCTCCAGGTAATGGAAGTTGGGGTGGTCGTCGGCCCGCTGCTGGTGGCGTGTGCGCAGTTCCTTCAGGTACTGGCGCGGTGTGCCATAGCTGCGGTACTGAACGTCACGTACCGTGTCCCAGGGCAGGGCGTTGTCCAGCGCGCTCTCACCGATAATCTCGGGGTCGAGCAGGCTGGGGTACATGATGTCCGGCTTGACGCCGCGGTTCTGGGTACTCTCCCCAGAGATCCGGTAGAACTTGGCGCGGGTCAGCTTGATCTGGCCGTAGCTCAGGTCATTGAGGGTCTGCACGGTGCCCTTGCCGAAGGTGTTGGAACCCACGATCAGGCCACGGCCGTAATCCTGGATGGCTCCTGCGAAGATTTCCGAGGCAGAGGCAGACAGGCGGTTGACCAGAACCACCAGCGGACCGTCGTAGAGGGTGCCGCTGTCGGTGTCACCGTACAGGCTGATGCGCCCACGGGCATCACGAACCTGCACGGTAGGGCCGCGATCGATGAACAGGCCGATCATCGAGTTGGCTTCCTGCAGGGCACCACCACCGTTGTTGCGCAGATCGAGGACGATGCCCTCGACGCCTTCGGCCTTGAGCTTCTCGACCTCGGCGGCGACGTCACGGGTGGTGGAGCGGTAGTTCTCTTCTCCCGCCTGCCAGGCGTCGAAGTCCACGTAGAAGGCGGGCACCTCGATGACGCCGACCTTGTGCACCCCGTCTTCGCGCTGAACCTCGATGACTTCGCTGGAAGCCGCCTGATCCTCGAGCTTGACGGTGTCGCGGGTGATATCGACCACGGTGGAGCGGGTCATGTCGACGGCTTCACCGGGCACCACCTCGAGACGCACCTCGGAGCCCTTGGGACCGCGAATCAGCTCGACCACGTCATCCAGGCGCATGCCGACCACGTTGACGATGTCCTCGCCTTCCTGGCCAACGCCGATGATGCGGTCGGCAGGCTTGAGTGCGCCATCCTTCTCGGCGGGGCCGCCCGGCACCAGGCTGGCCACCTTGACGTATTCGCCGTCGGCCTGAAGCAGTGCGCCGATGCCTTCCAGTGACAGTCGCATCTGAATGTCGAAGGATTCACCCTGGCGCGGCGACAGGTATTCCGTGTGGGGGTCAACGGTGCCGGTAGCGGCGGCCATGATCAGTCCGAACACATCCTCTGAGTTGGTCTGCTCAAGACGGTGCTTCTGGGTCTCGTAGCGCTCGCGCAGGGTATCGATGACCTTGTCGTCGTCCTGTCCACTGATCGACAGCGTTAGGGCGGCGTTGGCCAGGCGCTTGCGCCACAGCTCGTCCAGGCTCTCCTGAGAGGCGGCCCAGGAGGCGTCTTCGCGATCCAGCTCCAGTCGACCCTGCCCATCGAAGGACATGTCGAGGTCATCGATCTCGTCCAGCATCCAGTCAAGGCGTGCTTCGGCGCGCTCGTGATAGCGCTGGTAGAGGTCGTAGGCCCTGGCCAGGGAGCCATCCAGCAAGGCTTCATCCATGCCGGTGCGTAGATCACCGAAGTCATCCACGTCGTCTTGAAGGAAGTAGGCGCGTTGTCCATCCAACACGTCGAGGTAGCGCTGGAAGGCGCGGTTGGACCATTGGTCGTCCAGCTTCACATCCGCGTAGTGGCCGTAACGCAGCGATTCGGCCACCTCCATGGCCGCCTGACGCTGGTCGTCGCCGGGCGTGGGAGTGGCCAGCGCCGTTGGGGCCGCGATCAGCAGGGAAAGCGCCAGGGCGCGACCCGCAGACTCAATCAGGCTCATCAATGAAGCACTCCAGGATTCGTGTACACTCGTCGGTCTGACACCGACTCGGTCGGCGGGTCCCTTGGACCGGATTCGCATTGTAGCAGCTTGCTGTCAATCCTTGTCCTTTACCGTGTTAACAGAGTAAAGGACAAACCTTGAACCATTACTATCATGCATCAGAGGACGCCCATGTCACAGGAGTGCTTGCCAAAGGATGATACCGAATGCGCCAAAAGGCTCAGTCGGTTGCTCGACTTTCTTCGCCGTTCACCCAGCCCTTGGCATGCCACTGCGAACATGGCTCAGCGGCTCGAAGATGCGGGCTACCGCCATCTGTTGGAGACCGACAGCTGGGAATTGGTTCCCGGCGACCGCTTCTATGTGACTCGCAATGACTCCTCCATCATTGCGGTGAACCTGCCCAGCACGCAACCTCTGTCATCGCTGCGTATGGTCGGTGCACATACCGACAGCCCCAATCTACGACTCAAGACCCATGCTGCCCAGCGTTCGGCGGGGTGGTTGCAGCTGGGCGTTCAGGTCTATGGCGGCGCGCTGCTGTCGCCCTGGTTTGACCGGGATCTGGGCCTGGCAGGCCGCATTCACGTTAGATTGCCGAATGGCCAGGTGAAGGGCGTGCTGATCAACGTCGAGCAGGCGATTGCGATCATTCCCAGCCTGGCGATTCATCTGGATCGTGAAGCCAACGACGGGCGTGCGATGAATGCCCAGACCCAGATGGCCCCGGTCGTCATGCAGGCCGATGAGGACGCGACTCTGGAGAGCCTGTTGCAGGCATGGCTGGAGCAGCAGCACGGACTCGGCGATGCCAAGGTGCTGGACTTCGAACTGGGCTTCTACGACCTGCAGCCGCCGTCACTGGTAGGGCTGCGCCAGGAGCTGATCGCCAGTGCCCGGCTGGACAACCTGCTGTCCTGCTTCATGGGGCTTGAGGCCATGCTGGATGCCGATGGCGACCAGGGCATGGTGCTGGTGGCCAATGACCACGAGGAAGTCGGCAGTGCCAGTGCCTGCGGTGCCCAGGGCCCGTTCCTGGCGGACGTGCTGAAGCGCGTGAATGGGCAGGTCGGTGAGGGGACGGAAGAAGGCTACATTCGCCTGATTCAATCGTCGCGCATGATCTCCTGTGATAATGCCCACGCCCTGCATCCGAACTTCAAGGACAAGCATGACGCGCAGCACGGCCCAAGTCTCAATGGCGGGCCAGTGATCAAGACCAATGCCAATCAGCGCTATGCCACCAACAGTGCCACGGCCGCCATGTTCCGTGATCTGTGCGAGCAGGCGGACGTGCCGGTGCAGACCTTTATCACCCGGGCCGACATGGGCTGCGGCAGCACCATCGGGCCGATTACCGCGACTGAGCTTGGGGTGCCTACGCTGGATGTTGGCGTTCCGCAGTGGGCCATGCACTCGATTCGCGAGACCGCGGGCAGCCAGGATGTCGAGCATCTGACTCGCGTGCTGACAGCGTTTTTCAACCAGCCGACACTGGTCTGACCCTCGAGGAATCGAACGAGATAGGGTCGCTGGGCGGGCATGTGACAGCTGGCATCAGACATCCCGCATCAGCGCCCGGCAAGATGCAGAGAGACGGCGCGCCCTAGACAGTCGCGCCGTCATCCTTGTTTCCAGGCCTGACGGCCTCTGAAGCTTGGGGGAAAGGTCAGGGTCCCTCGGCCTATCTCGTCACAACGAAAAAGCCCGCCGATCAGTGATCGACGGGCTTTTTCTGTATCTGGTGGCTACGCCCTGACTCGAACAGGGGACCCCATCATTATGAGTGATGTGCTCTAACCAACTGAGCTACGTAGCCTTTCAATGGCGCTGCATTCTACTTGGCTGACCTGGAATGTCAAGCTGGAAGGCGGCGGTGTGGCCGATTAGCGGCGCTGGCAAGTTGCTTGCCGCCCTGTGCTGATGTGCCGGCTGGGCCGAGAACCTGGCGCACAGCGACCGGTCGCTGGGTTACCGCTGGCAACGTGAAAATACTGCTACCTGTCTGAAAAATATAACGAAAACGTCGTTGGCACATGTATTGCTTTTCTCTTGTGGACCGTGAGCGTCGGCGTTAGCCATAAAGCCGTCCTGATCCCGCGCGATGGAAACGCCATTGCCAGCAGGATGCCAAACGCCGATTGAAGATCGATTGACGACCACGACAGGGGAGTCGTTGATGATGGAACCCATCGAGACCTTTTACGACGTGATGCGCCGACAGGGAGTCACGCGTCGCTCGTTCCTCAAGTTTTGCTCTCTGACCGCAGCAGCGCTGGGTCTGGGGCCTGCCTATACCGCCAAGATTGCCCACGCCATGGAAACCAAGCCCCGCACACCGGTGGTGTGGGTCCATGGCCTGGAATGCACATGTTGCTCAGAGTCCTTTATCCGGTCGGCTCACCCATTGGTGAAGGACGTGGTGCTGTCCATGATCTCGCTGGACTACGACGACACCTTGATGGCCGCAGCGGGGCATCAGGCTGAGGCGGCGCTCGCCGACACCATCGAACGCTACAAGGGCAACTACATCCTGGCGGTGGAGGGCAACCCGCCGCTCAACGAGGACGGCATGTTCTGCATCGTCGGTGGCCGGCCGTTCGTGGACCAGTTGCGGGAGGCGGCGGCCCATGCCAAGGCGGTCATCTCGTGGGGCTCCTGCGCCAGTCACGGGTGTGTGCAGGCCGCTAGGCCCAACCCCACCCGGGCCACCCCAGTGCACAAGGTCATCACCGACAAGCCGATCATCAAGGTGCCGGGCTGTCCCCCCATCGCTGAGGTCATGACCGGCGTCATCACCTACATGCTGACCTTCGATCGCCTGCCCGAGCTGGATCGTACCGGGCGTCCGAAGATGTTCTATTCCCAGCGAATCCATGACAAATGCTATCGGCGTCCGCACTTCGATGCTGGCCAATTTGTCGAGGCCTTCGATGACGAGGGGGCGAGGCGCAGCTATTGCCTTTACAAGGTCGGCTGCAAGGGTCCGACCACCTACAACGCCTGTTCCACCGTGCGCTGGAATGAAGGCGTGAGTTTCCCCATCCAGGCGGGTCACGGCTGTATCGGCTGCTCGGAGGATGGCTTTTGGGATAAAGGGTCCTGGTACGCCCGCCTGCAGGACGTTCACCAATTCGGTATCGAGGCCAATGCCGACCAGATCGGTGGTGCCGTGGCGACCGGTGTGGGCAGCGCGGTCGCCATTCATGCCGCGGTCACCGCATTGAAACGGGCGCAGGTCAAGCGCCAGTCATCCGTCAGCAAGGAGGAGGTCTGATGACACAGACGCGCACACCCAACGGGTTCGACCTGGATAGAAGCGGCCGTCGCATCGTGGTGGATCCCGTCACGCGCATCGAGGGACACATGCGCTGTGAGGTCAATGTGGATGACAACAATATCATTCGCAATGCGGTCTCCACGGGCACCATGTGGCGTGGGCTTGAGGTCATTTTGAAGGGCCGTGATCCTCGGGATGCCTGGGCCTTTGTCGAGCGCATCTGCGGCGTCTGTACAGGCTGTCACGCGCTGGCATCGGTGAGAGCGGTGGAAAATGCCCTGGATATACGCATCCCGCGAAATGCTCACCTGATTCGGGAAATGATGGCAAAGGTGCTGCAGTGGCACGATCACGTGGTCCACTTTTATCACCTGCATGCGCTCGACTGGGTCAATCCCGTCAATGCGCTGCGCGCCGATCCCAGGGCCACATCTCGTCTGCAGCAACTGACCGGCCCCAACCATCCGCTGTCATCCCCTGGCTACTTTCGGGATGTGCAGAATCGTCTGAAGACCTTTATCGAGTCTGGCCAGCTGGGCCTGTTCAAGAACGGCTACTGGGACAACCCGGCGTACAAGCTGTCACCGGAGGCGGATCTCATGGCCACCGCCCACTATCTGGAGGCACTCGATCTGCAGAAGGAGATCGTCAAGGTCCATACGGTGTTCGGCGGCAAGAACCCGCATCCCAACTACATGGTGGGTGGGGTGCCTTGCGCCATCAATATCGACGGTGACCTGGCTGCCGGGGCTCCGCTCAATATGGAGCGACTCAATTTCGTTCGGGCTCGTATGGAAGAGGCCTTTGCGTTCTCCCAGAACGTCTACCTGCCGGATGTGATCGCCATTGCCAGCTTCTACAAGGACTGGCTCCATGGCGGCGGTCTCGCTGGCAGCAATGTGATGGATTACGGCGACTACTCCAAGGTCAACTACGACAAGTCCACCGATCAATTGAAGGGCGGTGCCATCGTCGGTGGTAACTGGGACGAGGTGCACGAGGTCGACCCCACCGATCCAGAGCAGATCCAGGAGTTCGTGGCCCATTCATGGTATCGCTATGCCGACGAGTCAAAGGGGCTTCACCCGTGGGACGGCGAGACGGAACACCACTACGAGCTGGGCCAGGCAACCGTAGGCACCCGTACCCACATCCGAGAATTGGATGAGTCGGCCAAGTATTCCTGGATAAAGTCGCCGCGCTGGCGCGGGCACGCCATGGAGGTGGGGCCACTGGCTCGCTATATCCTCAATTACGCCCAGGGCAACGAGTTCGTCATCGACCAGGTCGACAGCTCCCTGGCGGCCTTCAATCAGCTTGCCGGTACCCGCCTTACGCCACGCCAGGCACTGCCTTCGACGATAGGGCGCACCCTGGCGCGGGCGCTTGAGGCGCATTACTGCGCCTCCATGATGCTCGATGACTGGCACGAACTGGTGGCCAATATTCGAGCAGGTGACCTCGCCACGGCCAACATCGAGAAGTGGGACCCAGCCTCCTGGCCCAGTGAAGCTCGTGGGGTGGGTATCGTGGCGGCTCCCAGGGGCATGAACGGCCACTGGATTCGCATCAAGGACGGCAAGATCGAGAACTATCAGTGCATCGTGCCCACCACCTGGAACGGCAGCCCGAGGGATGCCGAAGGCAATATCGGAGCCTTCGAGGCCTCGTTGCTGGGGACCCCGATGGAAAGGCCGGACGAGCCGGTGGAAATCCTGCGCACCCTGCACTCCTTTGATCCTTGCCTGGCGTGCTCCACCCATGTGATGAGCGAGGACGGAGAAGAGCTGTCCCGCGTAACCGTGCGATAGCGGGGGAGGAATCATGTCGCAGCAATCCAAGACGCCGGATGTTGCGCAGACGTCTGCGGCTTCTGTTGACCCAGAAGTGTCGGGCCAGCCGGGCGCACCGCGCCAAGGGGGCGCCGGCAGTGCGGCCGGCGCGCTACCTGACTCCGTCAGGCAGACCTCGGTCTACGTGTACGAAGCTCCATTGCGGCTATGGCACTGGACCAATGCCCTGGCGATTCTCGTGCTGATCGTCACCGGCTACTTCATCGGCAAGCCGCTGCCGACGGTCTCCGGTGAGGCCAGCGATCACTTCGTGATGGGCTACATTCGTTTCGCGCATTTTACCGCAGGATACGTACTGACCATTGGCTTCTTGTTCCGTTTCTACTGGTCATTGGTGGGTAACCATCATGCCAAGCAGCTGTTCAGACTGCCGCTGCATCGCAGCGAATGGTGGCGTGAAGTCTGGTTCGAGCTGCGCTGGTACCTTTTCCTTGAAAAGCGTCCGCGCAAGTACGTGGGGCACAATCCCCTGGCGCAGCTGGCAATGTTCCTTTTTATCACCCTGGGAACGCTGTTCATGATCGTCACGGGGATGGCGCTGTACGCTGAGGGGGCTCTCAGGGGGAGCTGGCAGGACAGCCTGTTCGGCTGGGTCATTCCGCTGGTAGGGCAGAGCCTGGATGTTCACATCCTGCACCGGCTTGGCATGTGGGTCATGGTGGTGTTTATCATCATTCACGTATACGTCGCCATACGCGAAGACATCATGTCGAGACAGAGCATTGTCTCGACGATGATCTCGGGGGAACGTACCTTCAAGGACGATGAACCCTTCTGATGCACTGATTCAGGAGGTCCCAAAGATTTAAAGGGTTCAAACGTTTCGGAAGATCCAGAAGGTCCAGAAGCAGAGGCCTTGTCGCACATACGCTAGTGGGCTATTTACCAACCCGCTAGCGATTCTTGTCAGTTGATAACTCCTTTAGATGTCAGGAAAAGGTGCCAGATTTTCCGTCCCATGCAGAAATAAGTGGCCGTTGATATATCTCGCATTAGCCTGTTTAGAAACCCCTGTCTCGAAAGCCTCTGTCTCGAAAGCCTCTGTCTTGATATCTCTCTCGATAGCCCCTGTCGCGAAAGCTTCTCTCTCGTTAACGAGCGACTGGGTAACTCCTGGCTTATCTTGATACACCATATCAAGACGCATCTCACCTATGTGTGCCGTGCCGGAGATGAAGTCGCCTGTTAGCGGAAGAAAATGGACAGGGTGACTACCCCTTTTCCTTTAAATTGTGCTGGATCAATAGAGACATTTTTTCTTGATTACAGCCCGAGCTATTCTGCGACACTGAATTCTTGTTTGGTGAAGCGCTAGTGTTCGCTCAGTAATTCACTGTTTTTACATGCCTATATGTCGATACCGAGCATTTTTATGTTGTCTGCTGTTTACCGGTATCAGCGGCTGATATGACAGGAACTTAGCGCCTTTGAAGGTGGGAGCCGAATGCCTTTAGCCATGGATAACAATGACAGCCAAGCATCGTCGATATTGGTGTTGGGAATCGGCAATGTGCTCTGGGCTGATGAGGGGTTTGGCGTTCGGGCGGTTGAAGCCCTCCATCGACGTTTTGATGTGCCCCCTCAGGTAACGGTGCTGGATGGAGGCACCCAGGGTCTTTATCTGCTGCCCTACATCCAGGCATGCAGCGAGCTGCTGGTCATTGATGCCATCGACTACGGGCTTCCTCCCGCGACGATCCATGTCGTGCGTGACGATGAGGTTCCGAGCTTTATGGGAGCCAAGAAGATGTCACTGCATCAGACGGGCTTTCAGGAGGTGCTGGCGGCGGCGCAGTTGCTGGGGTGGCAACCTCGACACCTCACGCTGATCGGCGTGCAGCCGCAGGTCATTGATGACTACGGCGGCTCGCTGCGCCCCGAGGTAGCCGCCCGTATCGATGAGGTGATCCAGCTAGCCGTGGAAGAGCTTGGCGCCTGGAAGGTGACGCTGCGTCCCCGTGAGGCGATCGCGGACCTGGGCGGACTGGCCGCACCAGCCCTGGCACTGGATCACTACGAAGGACAGCGCCCGTCGTCGCGAGACGCTTGTCGCCTTGGCGACGCGCGATTTCTTGGCCGGTCCAGCCATACCGAGACCCTGACCGATACCGAAAACGAGACCGACTCCAGTCCCATGGCGGAGCGGCAACATCATCAGCCCTCTGCGTCCCGCTCTCCGGTTCAAGGGCCTGATTGTCTGGACAGTTCTGGCTGCCTCAGTGAGGGAGGTGCGCCATGAGGATGGGGCTGGCCACAACCGCCGATATGCTGCCACCGTACGATAGGTGGCAGCCATGTGTGTAGGCATCCCGATGCAGGTGGTGGACGTGTCCGGTTCGCTCGCCCTGTGCTGCCGAGCAGAGGGAAGCGCGGCTGAACAGGTGGATATCGCGCTGATCGGTGACGTGGAGATAGGCAATTGGCTGCTGGTGTTTCTGGGTGCGGCTCGGCGTGTGCTCGACCCGGAGGAAGCCCAGCTGATACGCAGCGCCTTGGACGCCGTGGCGCTAGTCGCCAAGGGAGGCGCCATGGAAGCAGGCTACTTCGCGGACCTGGAGGCAGAAGCCCCCAGGCTACCGCCGCACCTCGAGGCAGCCCGTAAGGCCGGAAGGACCAGCGGCTGAGACAAGCTGGAGCGTTGCGGCCGCTCGGGGAAAAACTCGGGAAAAGCTCGGGGAAAAAGTCGGGATGTGGGAGGACATTGGTGTGATAAGGGATGTGAGAAAGGATGTGAGAAAAGGTGCGAGAAAGGATGTGAGAAAAGATGCGAGAGTCGTTGGGAGAGAGCAATGACGGGACCCTTGGGGCGCTTGATCAATGAACTGGGCTATCCCTGCCTGGCGGGAGCTGAATTGCAGGCGTTCATGGCAGAGGAGGGGTTGCACGTACTGCTGTTGAGTGGCGATCCAGAGACCAATCTCGAAACCCAGGACGTGGCTGTCATTCTCCCGGAGCTGGTGAGTGCCTTTGCCGGCAAGTTTATCCCCGCGGTTGTCCAGCGACAGGACGAGGACCTGATAAGAGAGCGCTTCCAGGTCTGGCCGGTGCCTTCTCTGGTTTTCGTCGAGCAAGGTCAGCTCAAGGGCGTGGTGTCGCGGGTTCGCGACTGGCAGGCCTATCTCGAAGAGGTCGGCGCTATCGTCGCAGGAACGTCGCCGCACGCCCAGTTGATCGCCAGGCAGTCATAAGTCGTCGGGGTGATTGGCGGGCCTATACAAGGAATGGATCATGACGCTGAACCACTTTTCTCCCTCCTTGGGTGGGGTCGGGCCCGGCAGTCAAGAAGGTGCCGAACTCGACTATCTTCCCATGCCCTCGGCCATGCGCACCTTTCATGCCCCGTTGCCTGAAGTGGAAGACCCCGAACGCATTCGCCCGGCTCTTACGGCGTTGAAGGCCTTGGCCGCCGCCGCGTCTCGGTGGACGCCGGAAGGCGGCAATCTGGTGGTTGAGTTTCCACCGCTGGACGACGAAAACCGTCGGGTGGTGGCCGATACACTCGGGGAAGGAGAGGTCTCGGTGCGTGCGACGGGTGAGCCATCCTGCGACGTACAGGAGTCCATCTTCGCCGGGCTTTGGCGAGTGACCACGGTAGGTAGTGGCGGGGCTGAGGAGCGAATCGAGATCGGCAGGGTGCCCAGCGCCGCACTGAAGACGCCACCCAAGCGAATTTTCTGCCCACCAGAAACGGCGGCAGGGGTCGTCAATGGCCCCTTTATCGTCACGGAGCTGGTCGAGCGCTGTCACGCTCACCGTCCCGGCGATGAGCCTTATGCCATCAATCTGTCGCTACTGCCCCATACCCCGGAGGACCTTCATTATCTTGAGCTGGCGCTGGGCCAGGGCGAGGTATCGATCCTGTCCCGGGGCTACGGCAATTGCCGTATCGACAGCACGGCGCTGGAGCATGTCTGGCGGGTACGTTATTTCAATTCCCAGGATGCGCTGATTCTCGACGTCATCGAAGTGTCCGACATCCCTGAGGTGGCCTGCGCGGCGCCTGAGGACATCGCCGACTCTGTGGTCCGGCTTGAACAGACGCTGGAGGCCATGGCGTGATCCATTCCCAGTTTGAAGGGTCCTTCCTTGGCGACGCGGCGCGTCTGGACGATAGCGCCCGTCTTGAATGCAAGATTTGCTGGTACTGCTATGACCCGGCATTGGGTGACAGCAGCAGGCAAATAGCGCCAGGCACGCCATTTTCTCGTCTTCCAGCGGATTGGCGCTGCCCCAGCTGCGATGGCGATAGGCAACAGTTTATGGTGCTGAGTGACGATAACCCGCCCGCCACCACAGCCATCATCGAGCCGAGCCTGGGTGAGCCGCCGTCCGCGGACGCTCGCGCTCAACCTGAGGACGCTCACGGGGGGACTAGCGTGTCGGGTGTGACACCCTTGGGTCCGGCAGAACCTGCGTCTGCAACGTCAATCGAGGCGTCCTTCCCTCAGGGCTCCAGCAGCACCCGTCACGGGGCCGCTAACAGGGCCAATAGTCCGGCCAGTAACGGGACCAATAGTCCAGCCAGTAACGGGGCCAATCGTCAGGCCAGCAGCCAGGTCCGTTCGCTGGTCGAGGCCTTCCGCGAGACCCAGGCATCGCGTATGAAAGATATGCCCTTCTGTCATCCAGGGCTTAGCGTCGCGTCGGTGGGCTTTCGGGAGTGGCAGTCCACGACATCGGAATGCCAGGGGCAGTTGGGCGTGTTGATCGCCCCCTGGCTGATGAATCTGGTGCTTATCCCTGCGACCGATGAAGTGACCGACCTGCGTTCAGGAGACAAGCGGATAGTGGCCTTTCCCTCGGGGGAGTATGAATTCATCTACAACCTGAGCGCGCCCGTAGGCGGTTTTTTTGCCTGCGCCCTGTTCTCGGACATGAGCGAGTTCACGAGCCAGGAATATGCGGTAGACGTTGCCCATGCGGTCATGGATGCCCTGTTCGATGCGACCCATCGCGCTGAGACGGATCGTCACGCGGATATCGCCGCCAGACAGCACAGCGCCCAGGATGAAGAGGCTCCATCCACGGACGACTCCTCACCAGCGGTCCAGCAAGATCCTGATATTCACCAACCGCATCTGAGCGCTTCGCAGCGTCCGCGCTCACGTCGTGACGTGGTGACCATCGGCCTGTCTGGAAAGGCAACATCCTGATGATGCCTGCCCTGGTCATCGACCATGACCCTCACCGGCCTGAGGGTGCCAACTCGCCTGTCTTTCGCGTTCGACAGCGCGGCCGTCTGCCCACTCACTGGCTAAAGGATCGTCGTCCCGCCGAGGCTCTGGCCATGGTGGGATGTCTGTACAACCTCTGCGCCGCCGCCCAGACCGCCGCCGCAGCGTCTGCCATGGGGCTGGCGGTGCCAGCCGCCCAGCACACCGACATTCAGTGTGAAGTGCTGCGAGAGCACGCGCTGGTGATGTTGCGCGACTGGCCTGGGGCCATGGGGCATCCGGCGGCGGGCAACGAGCTTCAGGGGCTGGCCAGCATGGGGCTGGCTGACCTTGAGGAGTTTGAGCACCGGCTATTGGCCCAGCGGGCGAACCGGGTGCTCGCCGATCTCTCGGCGTGGTGGAACGCCTCACCCAGCCTGCCTGCTCAGGTACTACGGCAGACGGCTGACTGGCTGCCCGAGGCTGGACGCATGGAGGCGGTCAACGACCCCAGCTTTGTGCGACGCGTTGCCTCTGACCCGGCCTTGGCGCCGCTCATCGCCCGGCATGGCTGGAGCCTGCATGTTCGGATGCTGGCGCGCGTCGTCGAGGTGGCACGCCTGATCGAGGGTTTGCGTGGTGTCAGAGATGACCCAGCTGGCGGCGATGGTACGTCCCGCGGAAGCACATGCTCAGCGTCGCCAGCGCGTGCCTGGTTCGGTCGATCCCGTCCCGGCGACGGCTGGGCAGAGGCCGCTCGTGGCCGGCTGTGGCATCAGGTCGACTGCCGCGATGGCCGGGTCATGGCGTACCGCATCCATACCCCTACCGATGCCATGCTCGATACACCTCTTGTAGATGGCCACGACGATGATGACGGCGGGTGCCAGCCGGGATTTCTGGCGCGACTGCTCAGCTCTGCCTACGGCTCAGGCGACAGCGGTGCTCGGCAACGTGTGGCCATTGCCCTCAGCTGCGCGAACCCTTGTCTGCCGGTGGTGTGGCAGACGACGGATATGACCTGGCCTGCATCGCAGCAAGCGGGAGGAGACGTCAACGCAGCCGGAGAGCGGGGTGGCCAGCATGCATGAGTTGAGCCTGTGCCAGGGGATCGTGGAGCTGATTGAAGAGCACGCCCGCAGCGATCCGTTCACCCAGGTCACCCGAGTCTGCCTGGAGGTCGGCGCCCTGGCGTGTGTCGAGCCCGACGCGCTGCGGTTTGGGTTCGACCTGAGCGCTCGAGGAACCCTCGTCGAGGGCGCCAGGCTTGAGATCGTCGAGGTGGCTGCTGTCGCCTGGTGCTTTGGCTGCAACCAGACCGTGACGCTCAAGCAGCGGGGCGATCATTGTCCGTGCTGCGCCAGCTCGCGCCTGAGAGTCACCGGCGGAGAAGAACTTCGCATCAAGGAACTGGAGGTAATCTGATGTGTACCGTATGCGGATGCGCCGGGACCGGCGTGCAGAACCGTCCCGGTGAGGACGATCACACCCATCATGACCACGCGCATGACCATAAGCACGATCACCACGCTCATCATCACGCTCATCCATATGGACATGGCCACGGACATCATCCCGGACATAGCCACGACCATCACCACGATCATGGGCATGACCATCACCACGATCATGGGCATAGCTATAGCCATGACCAGGCAGGCAGCGTCACCGCCGGTGCGGAGCCGCATCTGGACTGTGGTTCGGGTCCCGCTGGCGTCGAGGTGGCGGGGTTGTCGCAGCGCCGGCTGATCGAGATCGAGACAGACGTGCTATCGCGCAACAACCGGATCGCCGACAGCGTACGCCAGCAGCTGGAAGCGAAAGGCGTGCTGTCGTTGAACCTGGTGTCCAGTCCAGGCTCCGGCAAGACCACGCTGCTGGTTGAGACGATTCGGCGGCTGGGGCCCGATGGGCTGGCGGTCATTGAAGGCGACCAGCAGACGGCCAACGATGCTCAGCGCATTCGTGAGACGGGAGTCCCGGCGCTTCAGGTCAATACCGGAAAGGGCTGCCATCTGGATGCATCGATGATCGAGCGAGCGCTTCCCAGGGTAATGCCGGCGGAGCTTGGGCTGCTGTTCATCGAGAACGTCGGCAACCTGGTGTGCCCTTCAGGGTTCGACCTTGGTGAAGATGCCAAGGTGGTCATCCTGTCGCTGACAGAGGGAGAGGACAAGCCGCTGAAGTATCCCCACATGTTCGCCGCAGCCTCCCTCATGCTGTTGAGCAAGATGGATCTGGCGCCCCATGTGGATGTCGATATAGAGGCCTGTGAAGCCTACGCCCGCCAGATCAACCCGGATATCGAGATCATCCGGCTGTCGGCCCGCAGTGGCGAGGGCATGGATCGCTGGCTTCAGTGGATCGCCCAGCGGCGAGAAATGCTGCGGCAGCGCGCGCTGGAGGCGGCACGCCAACGCCTCGAGACGCTGGAGCAAGGCGAGGCGCCAGGCCTCAAGGTCCTGTGACGTGTCTTCCCTGACTGAGCGCTCGGCGCTGGGGGCGGGCCTGGTCGCAGCGGATGCGCTTCCCGGTGTGCTGGTGGTGGGCCAGTCGCTGTACGAGTCTCTGCTCAGCGGGCTGTCATCGCCTGCGCCGGAGTGTCTGGTCGCACAGGATTGGCCAGGGGCCCGGGAGCAGCTGACGCGGCAATGGGTTGGGGTGCTGGTCGTCGATACCCGGGTGCCGTTGTCGCCGGGCTGGGTCCAGGAGCTGACCCAGCGCTGGCCCGACGTGCGTGGTCTTCTCGTGCTGGATGAGGCGTCTGAGGGGGAGACCGAGCATGCGGCAGCGATGGTCAGGGGAGGCGACAGCGACGTGGCGCTGCCCGAGGCGTTTCAGCGTCTCTTTCGTCAGCATCTGCCTTGGACGCTGGTACGCGCCGTTGAGCATGCTCAGCAGCACTACTGGCTGGAGCGAGAAACACGCCGGCTGCGCGCCGAACAGGCGCTGTCACAGCCGGTCGTACAGGCGCGTCTGGCCGCGCATCGACAGCAGCTGCAACAGTCCCGCGGGTTTGAACGAATCATTCGTTTGCCGGGGTCGCCCCTTGATGGCCTCTGTCATCTGGCTGCTCGGATAGCCGGCTTCGACGTCCCGGTATTGGTGACAGGAGAAAGTGGCACCGGCAAGGAGCTGATGGCGAGGGCCATACATTCAGCCAGCCTGCGCTCCGAGATGCCCTTTCTGGCGCTGGATTGCGGCGCGGTGTCAGACGAGTTGCTGGAAAGCGAGCTGTTTGGACATTGCAAGGGGGCCTTTACCGGCGCCAGTGCCCACCGTATCGGTATGTTGGAGCGGGCGCAGCAGGGCACGCTGCTGCTCGACGAGATTGGGGACGCCTCGCCCGCCTTCCAGCTGAGATTGCTGCGCTTCCTGCAGGAGGGCGAGATACGTCCGGTGGGTACCAACACTGTGCGTCAGCTGGATGTGCGGGTGATTGCCGCCACCCACCGTGATCTGGCGGCAGAGGTGGCAGCGGGCCGCTTTCGGGAAGACCTGTACCATCGTTTGAACGTTGCCACGGTGGCCTTGCCGGCACTGCGTGAACGGCCTGAGGATATTCCTTCGCTGGCAGAAGCGCTGTTGATGCAGCTGGCCAGCCGTCACGGCGTGCGTGTCTCGGGGTTTGGTCCTGGCGTGCTTGACTGTCTATCGGCCCAACCCTGGAGCGGTAACGTGCGCGAGCTGGAAAATCAGATTACGCGCATGCTGATGATGACGACCGGCGCGACCATCGGTCTGGAGCTGCTGCCCGAAGCCCTGCGAACACCACCCCATGCCGGCATGTTCCGTGAAGAGCCGTACCGTGAAGAGTATCGTGAAGAGCCGTGCCGTAAAGAGCGGGGTCGTGAAGGATGGGGCTGTGAAGGATGGGGCTGTGAAGGATGGGGTTGTGAAGAAAGGAACAAGGGGCCGGTCAGGGGTAAAGCCGGAGGTGCCGCTAGAAGTGACATTAGAGCAGAGCAAACAGACGGGGGCCTAGGCGCAGTGCCAGGAGAACACTGCGTTCGTGATAGCCTCCGGCAGAGTCATCCCGCCTCGACGACCGCTCCCGCGGCGACCCTGCGGGAGCAGATAGAACTGTTGGAAACGCGCTGCCTGCTCGATGCGTTGACCCGGCATGGCGGTAACAAGACACGTGCCGCCGAGGAGCTTGGGCTTTCGCGCATTGGGCTGCGCGCCAAGCTCAAGCGCTATGGAATTGACTATGGGATTGAGGGTGGCGACGCGGCGGGGCCCAGTGACGCCCAGTGACGCCACCTAAGACCGCGCTGCATAGATCATCAAGCGCTTGCGGTTCAACAAATCCTGGGAAGCTGCTCACCCACCAGCATGTCGACGATTCGCTGGCCTCCAAATAAGGTGCGCAGGGTAACCCGTCCGGGTTTGCCGGTATGGGCGTGGCCGATCACGCTGGCGTCCCGGCCCAGGGGATGGCGCTTGAGCGCGGCCAGGGCGGCATCGGCACGATCCGCCGGTACCACGGCCACCAGCTTGCCTTCGTTGGCCAGATAGAGAGGGTCCAGGCCCAGGATCTCGCACATGCCCCTGACCTCTCGGCGCAGCGGCAAGGACGCATCCTGAAGTTCGATGGACAGTTGCGAGGCCTCGGCCATCTCGTTGAGCACTGTGGCGACCCCACCGCGGGTGGCATCGCGCAGGCAGCGTGTGTTCGGCACCGCCTCGAGCAGTGCTTCCACCAGGCCATTGAGGGCGGCGCAGTCGCTCTCTAGAGCCGTCTCCAGCGAGAGATCCCCACGGGCGGCCAGGATCGCTGCACCGTGGTCGCCCAGCCAGCCGTTGACGATGACCACGTCTGTCGCCTGAATCTGCTCGATGCTCAGGCGGCGCTCGGCAGGGATCACCCCCACACCGGTGGTGGTGATGAAGATACCGTCGCAGGCGCCACGCTCGACCACCTTGGTATCGCCGGTCACGATGGCGACCCCGGCACGGTCTGCCGCTTCCTTCATGGATCGGGCAATACGTCTCAGGTCATCGACCGGCAGTCCTTCTTCCAGAATCACCGAGCAGGACAGATAGCGTGGAAGGGCGCCACCTACCGCCAGGTCATTGACGGTGCCGCAGACCGCCAGGCTGCCGATGTCCCCACCCGGAAAGAACAGAGGTTTCACCACGAAGCCATCACTGGTCATGGCCAGCCGATCCCCGGCACGGCAGAGGGGTTCCAGCGCCAGTCGAGCCTGATCCTCGAGGGTATCCTCAGGGGCGCCGAAGGCACGAATGAAGACATCATCTATCAGGTCCTTCATGGCCTTGCCGCCACCCCCATGGGCCTGGGTGATGGTGGCTGCATTGACCGTGGCCAGAGTACGCTTGTGGCTCATGGCGAGACCTCTTCATGCTGCTCTGCGCGGGGGCCGCCATATTGGAAGTAAGCGGCGCAGGCGCCTTCACTCGAGACCATAAGGGCGCCGCAGGGGGACTCCGGGGAGCACTGGCTACCGAACAATTCACACTGCCAGGGCTTGAGATTGCCGGTCAGTACCTCGCCACAGCGCAGCGCCTCGGGGTCGGCCACCTGCTGGTTCGGGAGCGAGAACTTGCGCTCGGCATCGTAGGCGGCGTATGCCTGCCTAATCTGCATGCCGGAGTCCTCGATGGGCCCCAGGCCCCGCCACTCGCATGACTGGCGGGATTCGTACACTTCGTGGACAGCCTGCAGTGCAGCGGGATTACCGTCTCGGGAAACCAGCCGCTGGTACTGGTTTTCGACCTCGGCGCGGCCGTCGTGCAGCTGGCGCACCACCATCAGCAGAGATTGCAGCATGTCCAGGGGCTCGAAGCCGGAGATGACCACCGGGCAACGGTAATGTTCAGCGATGAAGCGGTAGGGCTCGGTGCCGATGATCATTGACACATGGCCCGGCCCGAGAAAGCCGTCCAAGCGATGATCGGGATTCTCGAGAATGGCCTTCAGCGTGGGAATGATGGTGATGTGGTTGCAGAACACCGAGAAGTTGGTGATGCGCTGGCGCTGTGCCTGGGTGATGGTCAGAGCCGTGGAGGGGATCGTGGTCTCGAAGCCCAGGCCGAAGAACACCACTTCCCGTTCTGGATGGCGGATAGCGAGATCCAGTGCATCCATGGGCGAGTAGACGATGCGCACGTCGGCGCCTTCGGCCTTGGCCTGAAGCAGGCTCTTGCGAGAGCCTGGAACCCTGATGGCGTCACCAAAGGTCGCCAGGATGACCTCGGGGCGTTCAGCGATCGCCAGGCAGTCATCTACGCGTCCCATGGGCAGCACGCAGACCGGACAGCCCGGGCCGTGGATCAGCTCCAGCTGCTTGGGCAGCATCGCCTCCAGCCCATAGTGGAAGATCGCGTGGGTGTGACCTCCGCAGACCTCCATGATGCGAAGGGGGGCAGGGCGATCACGACAGATCTTCTCGACCAGCGTGGTGATGTGCTCCAGGGTCTGGCGGGCTCGTGTGTGGTCGCGGAATTCATCGATAAACTTCATTGCCGCTTCTCCTGGCTGTCCATCAAGGCATCGAGTTCGTGGGTATCACCGAGCATGTCCAGCATCGCCAGGGTACGTTCAGCGGCGGCAGCGTCGATCCGGTTCAGGGCGAACCCGACGTGTACCAGCACCCAGTCTCCCACGCAGGATTCGGGCGGATGGGCATCATCGATGATGCAGGCGATATTGATCTGGCGGCGGACGCCACTGACGTCCACGGTGGCCAGACTGGTGTCGATATCATCGATCGTGATGATCTGCCCCGGGATTCCCAGGCACATGGGTACTCTCCTGTGAGTCGTCGTCATGGCCGTCGGGCACTAGACAAGGGTGTAACGGCGAGTGTGGTGGGTGCTGGCGGCGAGCAGGTGCTGCGGCAATCAGCGCCTGGCCAAGGGCAATGCCCCCGTCATTGGCCGGTACCTGGCGGTGACTCAGCACCTTGAAGCCCAGCGCACCAAGGCGCTGCTCGACCAGCGCAAGCAAGCTACGGTTGTGGAAGCAGCCACCACTCAGGGCCACGGTGTCAAAAGGGTGGTCTTGCGAGAGTGTCGAAGCGACACGAGCCAAGGCGGTGGCCAGGCCCAGATGAAAGCGCGCCGCGCAGAGGGCCGGGTCGCAGCCCCTGGCCAGATCATCAAATAGCACCGGCCACAGGGGGGCCGGGTCCAGCAGCATGACGCCAGTGTCTGAAACGGTAATGTCGAGGGGATAGCCTGGGGCGGTGCCGAGGTCGTGCACGGACATTCGGGCCAGTGCCCTGGCAGCCAGTGTTTCCAGCGCCATGGCGGCTTCGCCTTCGTGATGCTGGTGCTCGAAGCTCAGCTCGAGTGCCGCCGCGACGGCGTCGAACAGCCTGCCGCAGGATGACGCCTTGGGGCTGTTGAGGCCTGCCTTGAGCATGGCAACCAGGGCTTGCAAGGGCATGCCGCCAAGCCGCTTGACCACCTCCAGTTGGGGATAGCCTCCTAGCAAGGCGTCAATGCCAGGGCCGGCGAACCACTGGGCGACAAGATTGCGCCAGGGTTCTCGGGCGGCGGCTGCGCCTCCGGGCATCGGCACCGCCTTCAATGCTGCCACGCGCTGACACTGCTGGTAGTCCGCCAGCAGGCACTCTCCACCCCATAGCTCACCATTCAGGCCAAGGCCGAGGCCATCCAGGGCGATACCCAGTACCGGCGGTGCAGACAGTGGTCGGCCATGTTCGCCCAGGCAGGCGGCAATATGGGCATGGTGGTGGCCGACTTGCGTTATCGTCAGCCCCTCGCGAGCGGCCATCGCTGTGGCCAGGTGGCTCGTGTGATAGTCCGGATGACGATCGCAGGCCAGCCAATCAGGACGATGGTCGTAGAGCTTCAGAAAATCCTGCAGATGATGCTCGAAGTCATCCAGGGTGGCGGGATCGTCCAGGTCGCCCTGATGAGGCGACAGAATGGCGCGTTCTCGATCGATCAGGCAGAACGTGGCTTTCTGCTGCGGGCCAAGGGCGAGGCCAGGGCCAATATCCTCGAACCCCGGCGGCAATGGCAGCGACGTTGGCGCGAAGCCCCGAGCCCGCCGCAGGACGCGCAAGGCTCCCGCGGCGTCCTGAACCAGGCTGTCATCAACGCGCCTGACGATACCGCGATCATGGCTCAGGGCGTGGCTGGCCATAGCCCCCAGTGCATCGCTGAGACGAGCATCATCGATCAGCTGCGGCTCGCCCGAGGCATTGCCACTGGTCAGTACCAGCGGTACGTCGATATGTCGAAACAGCAACAGGTGCAGGGGCGTGGACGGCAGCATCACCCCCAGGCGGTCCAGACCTGGAGCCAGGTTCGGGGCGATATCTAGAGCCAGGTTCGGGGCGATGTCGGGAGCCGGATTCGGGGCGATATCTAGAGCCAGGTTGGGGGCCTGGCTAGGCCTTTTGGGAGACATGTGCGTGTCGGTGGCCGACATGGGCGGAGCCTTGCGTCGCTCCAGCAGGACGATCGGCGCCGCCGGGCTCTCTAGCGCCTCGGCCTCCCGCGGGCTGACGTGGCAGTAGCGGGAGACCATCGCGAGATCCGCCATCATCAATGCCAGGGGCCGCGTCGGTCGGCGCTTCAATTGGCGCAGTCGTGCGACCACATCCTCTCGAGAGGCATCACAGGCGAGCTGATAGCCGCCGAGTCCCTTGATGGCCACGATATGACCCGCGCAGATCAGCTCTGCCGCGGCCATGATCGGATCGGCATCAGGGCTGCTTTCAGGGCTGCCATAAGAGATATCAGCGTGGTTCTCCGGGTCGGTGGCGGGCACACCATGGTCGCGATCAAGACGCATCAGCGAGACCCGTGGACCGCAGTCGGGGCAGGCGATGGGCTGTGCGTGGAAGCGCCGATCGGCAGGGGAACGGTACTCCTGGCAGCAGCTGGCGCAAAGCGGGAAGGCCGCCATGGTCGTGGCGGCACGGTCGTAGGGCATGGCCCGGATAATCGACAGTCGCGGGCCGCAGTGGGTGCAATTGGTCAATGCATAGCCCGAGCGGCGCTGCATCGGATCGAGAATCTCGGCTTTGCACGCGGCGCAGACAGCGGCATCTGCCGCAATATCGGTGCGAGTTAGTCCGGGCCGACTGTCGATGATGGTGAAATCGGTGATCGATTCCACTGGGGGCAACTCGGACGATGCGATGCCTGTGATGGTCGCCAGCGGTGGCGGCTCACTGTCGAGCTGTGTCAGCAGCGTCGCCAACTGTGCCGGGGACCCCTGAGCGCGAATCACGACCCCCTGGCCATCATTGCGGACATTCCCCGTCACGCCAATAGCGGTGGCGAGCTGCCATACCCAAGGACGAAACCCGACGCCCTGAACGCAGCCCTGCACCCTGATCTCAAGCGCTGACATCACAAGGTCGGGGGAAGCGGGAAGGGGAGTGGTGGTCACTGGCGTACGCCTTCGGGCAGCAGGCAAATGTTCCGCACGACTATTCCACAGTCTTTTCCAGGCTGCGGTGAGCTGCGTCACGGTCTGTGTTCACCTTACTCCTCTTGTCCCGCCTTTCTCGGTGGAACCTATGCAGTGCTGAGCCCTGACGACAGACCCCATGTCACGCTGACTGCGTTGACGTCTTGGCGACGTCTCAAGCCGTCATCGCTTGGCATTCCTTAAATACTGTATAAAATAACAGTATTCTGTTCAGCATGACTCGCATCACTTTCAAGGAGGGGGCGCCATGACAGCAGCACACCCCGTCGACATCACTCAACTAATGCAACGGGGAACGTTATGGCGCGCGGGCCGTGATCCTGCGCGGGACTGGGAGACCTCTCAGGCGGATGCTCTGGTTGTGCCAAGCGGATTCGCGACACTGGATGAGGTGTTGGGTGGGGGCTGGCCCCGTGGAGACCTGATGGAGTGGTTGCTTGACCATCCCGGTATCGGTGAAATCCGCCTGCTGGCGCCACTGATGACTCGCAGCCAGCGGATTGTCTTGCTGGATCCCCCTTGGATACCTCATGCCCTGGCACTGCAGGCGGCGGGCATCGGTATCACCAAGATCCATGTCATTCAGACAGGCACCACCAAAGAACGTCTGTGGGCCATGGAACAGGTGGTGAAAAGTGGCTGTTGTGACCTGGTGCTTGGCTGGTTTGGCGCCCTCCAGGGCAGCTGGTTGCGTCGCCTGCAACTGGCGATGGCGGGGGGCACCGGGGTCGGCGTATTGCTGCGCCCTGCATCGCTTGGCCAGCAAGGGTCTGCTGCACCCTGGCGTTTGCGCCTGGGGGGCAGCGCTAATGGTCGGCTTGAGGTGGAGGCCTTCAAGCGCAAGGGTGCCATACCGGCAAAAACGATCACCTTGGATCTGCCGACCTCGTCCCTGTCACCGGTGAACAGGGGGGCGCCATGAAGGGGTTATGGCTGTGCCTGCATGGTCCTCGCTTTGAGCTTGACGTGGTGGCTCTTGGCGACACGCAGCCCAAGGCGCTGGTATCGGCCAATGGAGAGCGTGTCCAGCAGGTATGCAGCAAGGCCCAGCGTCAAGGAGTGCGGCCCGGCATGACCGTGAGCACGGCGCTAAGCCTGGAGCCTGAGCTGCAATTGTTCACGGCGGACACGGCCGCATGTCGACAGCGGCTGGAAGGGCTCGCCCTGTGGGTGGGGCGTTTTAGCGCGCGTGTCAGTTTCGAGCCTAGCCTCGCTGGCGAGCCTGCCCGGGGCGTGGTGCTGGAAATTGGCTCGATGCTCCATTACTTCGGTGGTCTTGCCGCGCTGTGGTCCAGGCTGGAGAGCGAGCTGGCCGGTCTGGAGCTCGATCTCGTCTGCGCCACGGGGCATACGCCCTTGGCGGCGGTGCTGCTGGCTCGTGCGGGGGGCGTCCGCCCACACGATGAGGACAGCGCTGTTCGGGGCGCTGGTGTTCGGGGCTCTGGTTTTCGGGGCACTGGTATTCGGGGCAATGGTACTCAGAGCCCTGGAGCCGATGTTGATGGCCATCATCGGCGGCTGGGGCAGCTGTCGTTGTCCCAGCTGGCGCTGCCGCGTGCCCAATTGGCGCGTTTGCAAGGGCTAGGCTTCCAGCGTGTTCGCGATCTGCTGGCTCTGCCGACGGCATCTCTGGCTTCGCGACTGGGTCCCGATCTGACCCAATGGCTCAAGCGGCTGACCGGTGCTGTGCCTGACCTGCTGCCCGTCTTTGAGCCGCCACCGCGGCTGGAGCGTGAGCTCGAGTTGAACCATGACATCGAATTGGCGCCTGCGCTGCTGTTCCCCTTGAAGCGACTGCTGATGGAAATGGAGGGCTTTCTGCATGTGCGCTGTGCCAAGGCGCTGTCGCTGCAGCTGACGCTGTATCAGCGGGATGCAGAGCAGCACATCACGGTGGGACATGCCGGAGGAGAGCAGTCTGCCGATGCCTGGCTCGAGCTATGTCGGTTGCGCCTGGAGCGCTGTGAGCTCAATGCGCCAGTGCGCCGTCTGCGACTAGAGGTCAGCGAACTGACGCAGCAGGAGCAGCCCGCCCAGGACCTGTTCGATACGGCGCCCCCCAAAGAAACTGCCGATGCCCTGTTCAGCCGCCTGCGAACCCGGCTTGGTCAGAACAGTGTCATGCAGCCTCGCTGGCGCGAGGATCATCGCCCTGAGCGAGCCTCGACGCTTGAGCGGTGCACCCGCGCAGCGGCGCAGGTGTTGCCCCAGGGCCCGCGTCCTGCCTGGCTGCTGCCCACCCCGCTGACCATGTCGTCGGCAGCGTTGTCGCAGCTTGAGTGGCTTGCCGGGCCAGAACGCCTGGCCAGTGGCTGGTGGGACGCCGCCCCGGCCCGGCGGGATTATTACGTCGTGAGATTTGGCGATGCCCGCTGTGGCTGGATCTTCCGTGACCACACCGGGCAATGGTGGCTGCATGGCTGGTTCGGTTGAACACTGCGAGACCTCATCGGAGCACGCTGCCCGACGGATAGCGCCTGCAGCCGATATAGCCTCTGGGGCGCCGCCGCTGGCCTATGCGGAGCTCTATTGCCTGACGAATTTCACCTTTCTCAAGGGGGCCTCTCACCCACACGAGCTGGTGGAGAAGGCGGCCTGCCTGGGCTATCGCGCGCTGGCCATCACCGATGAATGTTCCGTGTCCGGCGTGGTGCGCGCCTGGGAGGCCGCCCGCGATCTGGATATGACTCTGATAGTCGGCGCGGAATTTCGTTTTGAGGATCAGGCGGTGGTGGTGCTGGCCGAGAATCGCCAGGGCTATGCGCAACTTTGCCGGATGATCACCCTGGCCCGTCGGCGGGCCCCCAAGGGCCATTACCGGTTGGACTGGGAGGAGCTAGCAGGGCTTGAGGATTGCCTGCTGCTGTATGACCCAGCGGGCAGTGATGATCGCTGTGCCTATCGCATGGCCTGGCTGAAGCAGCATTATCCTGGGCGTAGCTGGGTCATGCTGCTGCGCCACTTTGATGCCGGTGAAGAGGTGCGTCATCACCACACCGTCACCATGGCGAAACGTCTTGGGCTGCCCTTGGTCGCTGCCGGTGGGGTGCTGATGCATCAGGCTGCGCGCAAGCGTCTGCAGGACGTGCTGACGGCGCTGCGTCATGGCACCAGCGTGCAGCAGGCGGGCTACCTGCTCGAGCCTAATGCAGAGCGCTGTCTGCGTTCGCTGCCACGCCTGGCCGAGTGCTTTAGCCGTGACATGCTCGATGAGAGCGTGCGCATTGCCGAGCGCTGCCAGTTCGATCTTGGCCAGCTGCGCTATGAATACCCCGAGGAGCTGGTGCCCGAGGGCCATACCCCCATGAGTTGGTTGGTCCACAAGGTGGAGCAGGGACAGGCCAAGCGCTTTCCGGATGGAACGCCTGTCGAGATTGCTGCGCAGATTCAGCACGAGCTGTCGCTGATCGAGCGGATGCAGTATGCCCCCTTCTTCCTGACCATCGAGGATATCGTGGCCTTTGCCCGCGGGCAGGGCATCCTGTGTCAGGGCAGGGGATCCGCCGCCAACTCGGTGGTGTGCTATTGCCTGTTCATTACCGAGGTGGATCCACGCCAGGTGCAGTTGCTGTTCGAGCGCTTCATTTCCGAAGAGCGTGACGAGCCGCCGGATATTGATGTCGATTTCGAGCATGAGCGGCGTGAGGAAGTGATCCAGTACATCTATCGTCGCTATGGGCGGGAGCGAGCCGGGCTGGCCGCCACGGTGATCAGCTATCGTCCTCGCAGCGCGCTGAAGGACGTGGGTAGGGCGCTGGGCCTTCAGCCCAGCTACCTGAGCTGGCTTGCCAGCCGACTGGATCGACGTGACGGCGAGCAGGCGTGGTTGACTGGGTTGCGCATGGAGCTCGCTCAGTCCGTCGCGGTGACGGCGTCGTCTTCCCCAGGGGCCGGATCGATCGAGCCGGGCAGCGAGGATGGCGCGCGCAGCCTTCGTCAGCACCTGGTAGAGCTGGTCGAGCAACTGCTGGGCTTTCCACGCCATCTGTCACAGCACGTGGGTGGATTTGTCATTTCTCGGGGGCCGTTGCATGAATTGGTCCCGGTGGAAAATGCCGCCATGCAGGAGCGCACGCTGATTCAGTGGAACAAGGACGATCTGGAGAGCCTGGGCTTGCTGAAGGTCGATGTGCTGGCGCTGGGCATGTTGACCGCGATACGCAAGACTCTTGGCCTACTGGGCCAGCCACCAAAACACAGCCAGCAACAGACCCGGCAGGAAAACAGCGACTCGCCATCTGACCATGGCGGTGACCGGGTCATTACCCCCATCGAGGCGCTCGCGGCGATTCCTCGGGAAGATCCGGAGGTCTATCGCATGCTGTCCCGTGGAGACAGCATCGGTGTCTTCCAGGTCGAGAGTCGTGCCCAGATGAACATGTTGCCCAGGCTAAAGCCCCAGAATTACTACGATCTGGTGATCGAGATTGCCATCGTCAGGCCGGGGCCGATCCAGGGCGACATGGTCCACCCGTATCTGCGCCGCCGGGACGGGTTGGAACAGGTCGAGTACCCCAGCGCGGATGTCAGAAAGGTGCTCGAGCGAACTCTGGGAGTCCCCATCTTCCAGGAGCAGGTCATCAAGCTCGCCATGGTGGCGGCGGGCTATAGCGGTGGCGAGGCTGACCAGCTCAGGCGCGCCATGGCGGCCTGGCGGCGGGCGGGTACCATCGCCGAGCACCAGCACAAGCTGACCGCCGGCCTGCGCGAGCGTGGTTACACCGACGAATTCGCGGCGGCCATCTGTCGCCAGATAGAAGGCTTCGGTCAGTACGGTTTCCCCGAGTCCCACGCGGCCAGCTTCGCCCACCTGGTCTATGTGTCCGCCTGGCTCAAGTGCCATCACCCCGCGGCCTTCTGCTGTGGACTGCTCAATAGTCAGCCCATGGGCTTCTATTCTCCGTCTCAACTGTTGCAGGACGCTCAGCGCCATGGGGTTCAGGTGAGGCCGGTAGACCTGCTGCAAAGCCGCTGGGAGTCGACGCTGGAGGTCGATCATGAGGCTCCCCCTGAGGCAGCGGACGCACCAGGGCATCCCGCAGGGCCAGCGGTGCGGTTGGGGTTGCATCTGGTGAAGGGGCTCAGCAGGGAGGCAGTGCTGGCGCTGCTGGAGGAGCGTGACCGATCCCCCTTTACCCGTCTTGCCGATGTGCGCCGGCGTGTATCGATCCGCTCACAGGACTGGGAGGCGCTGGCCTCTGCGGGTGCCCTGGCTGGTCTGTCGGGACATCGCTATCAGGCCCGCTGGGATCTGCTGGCGCCTCAGCCAGGCCTGGCCCTGGGGGACACCGAGCTGCTCGATGAAGACAGCACGGCGTTGATGCCGCCCCTTGAGCAAGATGACCTTGAGGCGGACTATCGCCACCTCGGGCTCAGTCTTGGGCGCCATCCCATGGCGCTGCTGCGTGAGTCCACGGCGGGGCAACGGCAGGGGCTCGATGGCTGTCTGACCGCCCAGCAGCTGTTGACCGTGGATCATGGCTGCCTGGTTCAGGTGGCAGGGCTTGTGACCACGCGGCAGCGGCCCGGTACGGCCTCAGGTGTCACCTTTGTGACCCTCGAGGACGACAGCGGCAATATCAATGTGGTGGTGTGGCGAGACACCGCCAAGGCTCAACGTCAGGCGTTACTCAATGCACAGATATTGCGAGTGACCGGCCACCTGGAGCGAGAGGGGAGTGTGGTGCATGTGATCGCTGGCCGCCTGGAGGATATCGGCGCCTGGTGGAAGGCGCTGAGCGTGACGTCGCGGGATTTTCGTTAGTCGCTGTTTCGCTCTGGTGCTACCAAAAACGGCACCGAGGCGTACCTCGGTGCCGTTCTGGTCATCGTGCTGGCGGGGCCTGCGCTTCGACACCAGCGTGTGGTGGCAGGCCCCGCTCAGCCCAGACCCAAGCGTGTCGCGCCTGGATCAGACGTTAAAGCGGAAGTGCACCACGTCACCGTCTTTCAGCACGTAGTCCTTGCCTTCCAGGCGCCACTTGCCGGCGTCCTTCGCACCCTGCTCACCGTTGAGGCTGACAAAGTCTTCGTAGGCCACGACTTCGGCGCGGATGAAGCCTTTTTGAAAGTCGGTATGAATGACGCCAGCGCCTTCCGGGGCCGTCGCGCCGACCTTGACGGTCCAGGCACGCACTTCCTTCACACCCGCCGTGAAGTAGGTTTGCAGACCCAGCAGCGCGTAGCCTGCGCGAATCACGCGATCGAGGCCGGGCTCTTCCATACCCATCTCGGCCAGGAACATCTCACGTTCCTCGTCGTCGAGTTCGGCGATCTCCGCCTCGAGCTGGTTGCACACAGGCACCACTACCGCGCCTTCCGCCTCGGCAATACCCTTCACCACGTCGAGGTAAGGATTGTTGTCGAATCCATCCTCGTTGACGTTGGCGATGTACATGGTGGGCTTGAGCGTCAGGAAACCAAAGCTCTTGATCTGCTTCTTCTCGTCGTCAGAGAGATCGAAGCTGCGCAGCGGCTGGCCTTCTGCCAGGTGAGGCTGGATGCGGTCGAGCACCGCCTTGGTGGCGATGGCGTCCTTGTCGCCGCCCTTGACCACGCGAACCAGGCGCTGGATGGCCTTTTCCACGGTATCCAGGTCGGCCAGGGCCAGTTCCAGGTTGATGGTCTCGATATCCGCCGCCGGATCGACCTGGTTGGCCACGTGGATGACGTTGTCGTTATCGAAGCAGCGCACCACGTGGGCGATGGCCTGGGTCTCACGGATATTGGCGAGGAACTGGTTGCCGAGGCCTTCACCCTTGGACGCGCCGGCGACCAGGCCGGCGATATCCACGAATTCCATGGTGGTCGGTACGACCTTCTCCGGCTTGACGATCTCCGCCAGCTTATCGAGACGCGGATCCGGCATCGGCACGATGCCGACATTGGGCTCGATGGTGCAGAACGGGAAGTTCTCGGCGTCGATGCCGGACTTGGTCAGGGCGTTGAAGAGGGTGGACTTGCCGACATTGGGCAGGCCAACGATGCCGCAGTTGAATCCCATGGGTGATTCCTGAAAGAAGGTGAAGGAAGTCGAGTCATCGCAGAAAGCGCATCAGTGTATGACGTCGAGTGGCAGAGTGACAGCCTGTCTCGACCCGCTGAGCGCTGCCGCGGGAGTCTGTCGTCAGGCCGAATGGCTGTGCAGGCGATTCATCGCCTTGGCCCAATCGCCCGCCAGGGCCTGGGGCAGTGTCGCCAGGCACTCGATCAGCGCGCCGTCGATCGCCTCTCGCTCGCTCTTGCCGGGACGGCCAAGCACGTAGTTGGTGACCAGATTGGCACTGCCCGGATGGCCGATGCCGATGCGCGCACGATGGAACGACTTGTCATTGCCCAGTGCGCTGATGATGTCGCGCAGGCCGTTGTGTCCACCGTGGCCGCCGCCCTGCTTGTAGCGGGCGCTGCCAGGGGGCAGGTCGAGTTCATCATGGGCGACGAGTATCTCGTCAGGGGCCAGCTTGAAGAAGTTGGCAAGAGCGGCGACGGCGGCGCCGGAGCGATTCATGTAGGTCGTCGGTACCAGCAGGTGCAGGTCTTGTCCTTCCACAAAGGCCTTGGCATAAAGCCCAAGAAACTTCTTTTCCGGGCGTAGCTCGGCAGACGCCTGGCGGGCCACTTCCTCTACCAGCCATGCGCCAGCGTTGTGGCGGGTCGCCTCATACTGGGCGCCGGGATTGGCCAGGCCAATCAGTGCCTTGATCCGTGTCATGCTCATGTCTCCGGCCGCGGTGCGGGCAAGCGCTTTGCTCAGGGCCTCGGCGGCGCGACGCTGGGCAAAGCGATCGATGAAAACGAAAAGGGCCACCGCAGTGGCCCTTGAATCAAGCGGACAGAGATTACTCCTTGTCGCCTTCTTCGCCTTCGTTCTTCGCTTCCTCGGCAGCGTCGGCGCTGGCATCAGCGGCGGCAGCTTCGTCCTCGGCAGCTTCTTCGTCGGACTGCATGGCCTTGGCCTTGGTCACGTTGACGATGGCCTGGTCATGGTCTTCGCCGTAGGTCAGCTCGACGATGGTGACGCCAGCCGGCGCCTTCAGGTCGGACAGGTGCAGAGTGCTGCCCAGCTCCAGGCCGGAGATGTCGACTTCGAGGTAGTCAGGCAGATCTTTCGGCAGGCAGCTGATTTCAACGTCGTTGGCCAGCTGGTGCAGTTCACCGTCCTGCTCCTTGAGCGCCTTGGACTCGTCCTGACCGACCACGTGCAGCGGTACGCGCATGGTGATCTCGTGAGTCGCATCGACACGCAGGAAGTCAGCGTGGGTCACCAGCGGCTTGTACGGGTGACGCTGGAGGTCACGCACGACAACCTGCTGGGCCTTGCCATCTACCTCAAGGGTGATGACGGAGGAGAAGAAGGCTTCTTCTTCCAGGGCCTTGTAGAAGGCGGTCTTGTCCACAGCGATGGGCTGCGGCGTCTTCTCGCCACCGTAGATGATGGCGGGCACTTGCTGGTTCGCACGACGCAGGCGGCGGCTCGCACCTTTCCCCAGGTCGTTACGAACGTTGGCGGTAAGTTTGTAGTCAGACATGGATTTGCCTCTTGGCTAAAAGTAAGGAAGCCACCGAGCCCGCGACCAGACCTCGATGGTTCCAGGTGCCCCGGAGACCGGGGCGCGTTACCCGCGCAATGTGCTGGCCTTTCGCAGGCTCAGTGGAACATCGCGCTGACGGATTCTTCATTGCTGACACGGCGAATCGCTTCCGCGATCAGGCCGGCCACGCTCAGCTGGCGAATACGCCCGCTGCGACGAGCGGTTTCGGACAGCGGGATGGTGTCTGCCACCACAACCTCGTCCAGAACCGACTCGGAAATGTTGTCCACCGCAGGGCCAGACAGGATCGGGTGGGTGGCATAGGCCACCACACGGCGCGCGCCGTGATCCTTGAGGGCCTCACCGGCCTTGCACAGGGTGCCAGCGGTGTCGATCATGTCGTCCACGACCACACAGGTGCGGTCCTGAATATCACCGATGATATGCATCACCTGGGCCTGGTTGGCCTGGGGACGACGCTTGTCGATGATCGCCAGATCAGCGTTCAGCTGCTTGGCGATGGCACGTGCGCGGACAACGCCACCAACGTCGGGGGAGACCACTACCAGATCGTCGTAGTTCTGGCGCTCGATGTCGTCGAGCAGGATCGGTGAACCGTAGACGTTGTCGACCGGAACATCGAAGAAGCCCTGGATCTGATCGGCGTGCAGGTCCATGGTCATCACCCGGTCAACGCCTGCCTTGACCATCATGTCGGCGACGATCTTGGCCGAGATCGGTACACGGGCAGAGCGCACGCGGCGATCCTGGCGGGCATAGCCGAAGTAAGGCACCACTGCCGTGATACGGGTAGCGGAGGCCCGGCGCAGGGCGTCAACCATCAGGATCAGTTCCATCAGGTTGTCGTTGGTCGGTGCACAGGTGGACTGCAGGACAAAGACATCCTTGCCGCGCACGTTCTCGTTGATCTCGACCGCGACCTCTCCGTCGCTGAACTGACCGACCGTGGCATTGCCAAGCCGGCTGTCCAGGCTCTCGGCGACCTTACGGGCGAGTTCGGGGTTGGCATTCCCGGCGAAAACCATCAATTTTGACACGCGCAGCCACCTTTGCTGTGTTGGGTCTTCAGTGTGAGTCTGGGGGAGTGAGTCCAGGACTCAGAAGGAAGTTGGCTGGGGTAGGAGGATTCGAACCTCCGCATGCCGATACCAAAAACCGGTGCCTTACCGCTTGGCGATACCCCAGCAATAACGTCCTGCCTCAATCATCGGGCAGGGCGTCGAGGAGAGGCGATCGATTCAGGCCCTTGGCCTTGAAGGCGTGCCAGTCCGGTTGCTGCTGCTCTATTGCTTCAAGCAGCGCCACCGCGTCGGCTTCCGACGTCAGACGGGCAAAAACACATGCTCCGGTACCCGTCAACATCGACGGCGCCCGGGTGTTCAGCCAGTCCAAGGCACGAGCCACGTCAGGATAGCGCTGCCTGACAGTGTCTTCGCAATCGTTGCGCCAGCTCGACGCTCCCCCCTTGAGTGCGCGCGCCATGGTAATGGCGGGGGTGTTCCGTGTCAATTCTGGCGCAGTGAAGACGGCGGGGGTCGATACGCTGATACCGGGGTGCACGACCACAAACCAGGGAGTATCGAGGTCCACCGGGATCAGGCGCTCACCAATGCCCTCGGCCCAGGCGGCGTGGGCGTTGACGAAGACCGGAACGTCGGCACCGAGGCTGAGCCCAAGCTCAGCCAGCTGCGGGCGAGGGATGCCCAGACCCCATAGATGGTTGAGTCCTGCCAGCACGCTGGCAGCATCGCTGCTCCCGCCGCCCAGGCCACCCCCCATGGGCAGCCGCTTGGTTACCGAGAGCGTAGCGCCGAGGTGGCAGCCGCTGGACTGTTGCAGGTGCCTGGCGGCGCGCCACACCAGGTTGTCCTGGGGAGCAACACCGTCGAGAGCGCTGTCCAGCACCAGCTGGCCATCCTCGCGCAGCTCGATGGTAATGTCGTCGCCATGGTCGAGGAACTGGAACAGCGTCTGCAGCTCGTGATAGCCGTCGGCTCGACGGCCGACGATATGCAGCATGCGGTTTAGCTTCGCCGGGGCGGGCAAGGTCAGCCGCGCTGCGGCGGTGGGTGGCTGGGGCATGGCCATGTTGCCTTTACTGGTCGTGCCGTCGAGCAGCCGCGGCTGCTCGAATGACTGCTGGAATGACTGCCCACATGACTGCCCTAGTGACAGGCCGAGCGATGGCGTGGGTGATGGCGTGGGTGATGGTTTGCGTCATGGCTTAAGCAAAGGTGCGCGTCATTCTTCGAGCGGTTGCCACTGATTGACCACCAGGGTGGCGCGCAGGTCGTCGTAGGTCATGACCAGTCGGCGCGGCAGCCAGGTACCAGACACATCTTCCCAACCACGATAGTCAATCTCCCAGCCGTCCTGTTCCAGGGTGGCCGGAAAGCCGAGCTCATCTTCTGTCATGCGGTGGTCGCTGTTGTCGGCGGGCAGTCCTCTTACCCAGTCGGTCAGACTGGACACCGGCAGTGACCAGCCCAGGCGCTGTTCCATCAGGGCTTCCGGGCTGTCGGCCTCGAAGCGCCCTTCGCTGGTCGTCAACGAGACGCGGCCGTCACGGCCTTCCAGGGTGCTGCGACCGGCGCCCATCGGTCCCGTCACCAGCAGGCGGTAGTGGTAGGGCGTCTGGCGCCAGTCCAGGTTGGCGCTGGTGGAGTCTTCAGGGGTGCGCAGTCCCACCTTGCCGGTCAGGTTCCAGGCGGTAAAGGCTTCCACCTGGGACAGCTGCGCTTCCCAGTCGCCGGCTTCGCGCTCGGTGCGCGGCTCGGTCACGCTCTGGGAGGTGGCGCAGCCAGCCAATAAAGAAAGGCTAAGGGCGATAGCGGGAAGTCGTAGAGAAGGCATCATCGCGGGGTCCTTGCGGGTCATCGGGAGACACACTATGAGAATAAAGGTAGAGCGTTGCGGGGGAGGGCGGTCACCTACCCGGCAGACGCCTGGTACTGTCAGGGGGCAATTTCTGGCCGTCGATCCAGCAGGTCGACAATCAGCGGGCGCTCCTCGAAGCGTTCCTGCGCCTGCTTGAGCAGGTCGCGGGCGCGTTCGCGCTCGCCAAGGTCCCACAGCACCTCAATCAGGTGGGCCGCCACTTCCTGGTCCGGAATCTGGCGCCAGGCCTGTTCAATCCAGGGTAGCGCGACCTCAGGTTTGCCTTCGCGATAGGCGATCCAGCCCAGGCTGTCGAGAATCGCCGGATTGTCCGGCGACAGGTCGTAGGCGCGCTGAATCAGTCGCCTTGCCTCGGCGAAGTCATCAGGATCGCCTGCATCTGCCAGGGTGTAGCCAAGGGCATTGAGGGCGACCGCATTGTCCGGCTGCTGTTCGACCAGAGTGCGTAGATCCTGTTCCGAGGTGTCCATGTCTCCCTCGGTCCAGGCGCGCATGGCGCGGAAGTAGCGCAGGTCGCCGTCTTCCGGTGTGCGGGTCAGTTCGCGGTTGAGCAATGTCTCGGCCTGGGCATTCATGCCCTGCTGGTCGAGCAGCTGGACTTCGGTGACCACCAGGCCGGTATAGGCCTCATCGTGGCGCAGGCGTTCGACCCGCAGGAACGCGCGCGCATCCAGCAGTCGATCGGCCTCGATCAGCATGCTGGCCGCCCGCTGACGGGACAGCAGGAAGTCGGGCCCAGGGGGGACTCGCCGGTAGTACAGCAGGGCGTTATCGACGTCGCCTTCCTGCTCGGCGATGCTGCCGAGTAATAAATAGAGGGCGCTGGGCGCCTGAGGGTCATCGACCAGCGGCAGCAGCAGACGTCGGGCCGGCGCGCGATGGCCTTCTTCCAGGTAGAGCTGGGCCAGGCCGACCCGCAGCAGCGGATTGTCGCCGCGGGTATCCAGCAGCGTGTCGGTGTTCCCCTCGGCCGAGGTCAGGTTGCCCAGACGGATGTCGGCTCGCGCCATAAGAAGAAGGAAGCGAGGATCTTCCGGTGATTGGTCAAGGCCGCGGCGTGCGGTGCTGCGAGCCTGCTGGTAGCGGCCTGCATCCAGAGCGATGCGTGATTCCGCCAGCAGTCCCTGGGTGCTGTTACGGCTGCTGGCATCGAGTGCGGCAATTCGCCGCTGTGCCGCGTCGTGGTTGCCCGAGGCGGAATCGGTCAGGGCCAAGGCCAGCTGCAGGTCGTCCCGTTGGCGCGCGTCGCGCTGACCGGTGGTCAACGCCTCGTTCAATTGTGCCGCCAGCGCCTGAGGATCGGCGCCGCTGGACAGAGCGGTGTCGACGAAGCGGGTAATGTCGTCTTCCCCGGGGGCGATCAGTCGCTGCTGCAGCGCTTCTGTCCAGTTGCCGCGGCTGCCCGCCAGGTTGCCGAGAATCTGAGCCGCCACTGGAGCTTCTGGCGAGACCGACTGCCACTGGCGCGCTGCGCGTTCGATCAAGGCGGTATCGTCGGTAAAGCGTGCCGCCAGGGTGGCGCGCTCGACCAGGGCCGGCGAGCGATAGCGTTCGGCGGCGGCCAGATAGCCTTCGGTGGCTCGACGATAGTCGCCGCGCTGGCCAGCCATCTCCGCGATCAACAGGGTCGACAGGCCTTCAGCGTCGAGCCCCCGGGTGATCGGGGGAGCGCCCGCCATCGGGTCGTCGGATGCCATGTCATAGGCGCTGCCGCTGGGACTATAGGAGACGCTTTGGCAGCCGGCAAGCCACGCTGTCAGCGACAGGGCAAGCAGGGTGCGGGCTGGCATTCCTTGGCGCGCGTTCGAAGGCATTGAGGCATCATCTTTTCCATCAGGAATCCCAGCATAACGGCTTGGCGTCTCTTGGCAAAGGTCAATACCTTAAGGCGGCGACGAGGGAGCGAGCTCGCCACACCCTATGGTAGGATAGGGCGCCTTGCAGGAGTGGTTCACTGGACCACCCCAGACACCCGCTGATGAAGACGTCGAACGCATGACCCTGCTCGCCCTTGGCATCAATCATCGAACCGCCGCCATCGAGGTGCGCGAAAAGGTGGCTTTTGGCCCCTCGCAGCTGACGCTGGCGCTCAACGAGCTGCGCGCGCTGCCTGGTGTGCACGAAGCGGCGGTGCTGTCGACCTGTAACCGTACCGAGCTGTACTGCGTCACCGATGCTCGCGGCGAGTCCGACGTACTTGATTGGCTCAGCCGGTTTCACGCTCTACCCCGAGAAGAGCTGTTGCACTGCGCCTACCATTATCTGGATGGGGATGCCGCCCGCCACCTGATGCGTGTGGCGGTAGGTCTCGATTCCATGGTGCTGGGTGAGCCTCAGATTCTGGGACAGATCAAGGACGCCTATCAGGCGGCGCGGGAGGCGCAGGGGCTGGGGGGAGAGCTCGAGCGACTGTTTCAACATACCTTTGCCGTCGCCAAGCAGGTGCGTACCGAGACGGCCATCGGTGAGAACCCGGTGTCGGTGGCGTATGCCGCCGTCAGTCTGGCCAGTCGCATTTTCGATGATTTCGGTCGCGCCCGAGCGCTGCTGATCGGGGCGGGCGAGACCATCGAGCTGGTGGCCCGCCATCTGCATGAGGCGGGGGTGCAGCAGTTGACCGTGGCCAATCGCACCCGCGAGCGCGCCAGCGTGCTGGCCGGTGCCCTGGGTGGCACCGCCATCAGCCTCGATGAAATTCCCGAGGCGCTGGAACATGCCGACATCGTGATCTCTTCCACGGCGGCGCCGCTGCCGATACTGGGCAAGGGGATGGTGGAGCGGGCGCTGAAGCGTCGCCGTCATCGCCCCGTGTTCATGGTGGACATCGCGGTGCCGAGGGACATTGAGCCCGAGGTGGGGGACCTGTCCGATATCTTCCTTTATACCGTCGATGACCTGCAGGAGGTCATCGAGGAAAATCGCCGCCACCGTCAGGTGGCCGCGGATCAGGCAGAATCGCTGATCGAGCATGGCGTTACCCACTGGCACAAGGAGCGCCGCGTTCGTGGCGCCGGTGAAGTGATTCGTGACGTGCGTGCCAAGGGCGAGGCGCTGCGCGACGAGGCCCAGGCTCAGGCCCTGGAGCGGCTGGCCAAGGGGGAAGACCCTGAGGCCGTGGTTCGGCGGCTGGCCCACCAGTTGACCAATCGCCTGTTGCACCAGCCGACCCTGGCGCTGCGAGGCGCCGCGGCCGACGAGCGCCAGGAGCTGATGGATGCTGCTGTGGAGCTGCTGCTGGGCGAGTCCCATTCGCCGGGCTGATGCGCTCAGCACGGCCTGCGGCTGTCGGGTGTGCTGCTCCCTCTTACATGATTTCAAGGAATAACCGATGAAAGCTTCCCTGCGTGAGCGCCTCGATGCCTTCGTCGACCGCTTCGAGGAACTCTCTGCCCTGCTGGCAGAGCCCGATGTGATCAGCGACCAGGCTCGCTTTCGTGACTACTCTCGTGAATACGCTGAGCTTGAGCCTCTGGTAGAGGCCTGGCAGCGCTATCGCAGCATCGAAGAGGATGTGGCCACTGCCGAGCAGATGGCCGAGGACGCCGACGCCGATATGCGTGAGCTGGCTCAGCTGGAGCGCGAAGAAGGGCTTGAGCGACTCGAGGCGCTCGAGGTCGAGCTGAAGCAGCTGCTGGTGCCCAAGGACCCTGATGATGGACGTAACGTCTTTCTCGAGGTGCGTGCCGGCACCGGCGGTGACGAAGCGGCGCTGTTTGCCGGTGACCTGTTTCGCATGTACTCGCGCTACGCCGAAAACCAGGGGTGGAAGGTCGAAGTGGTCAGCGCCAGCCACGGTGAGCAGGGCGGTTACAAGGAAATCATTTCGCGGGTCAAGGGCGAGGGGGTCTATGCACGGCTCAAGTTTGAGTCCGGGGCCCACCGCGTTCAGCGAGTTCCCGCCACCGAGTCCCAGGGGCGTATCCATACCTCGGCGTGCACCGTCGCGGTGATGCCGGAGGCGGACGAGGTCTCCGATATCGATATCAACCCTGCCGATCTTCGCGTCGATACCTTTCGTTCCAGCGGTGCGGGCGGTCAGCACGTCAACACCACCGACTCTGCCATCCGTATCACCCACCTGCCCACCGGCGTGGTCGTGGAATGTCAGGAAGAGCGCAGTCAGCACAAGAATCGCGCCAAGGCGATGTCACTGCTGGCCGCCAGGCTCAAGCAATCCGCCCAGGACAGTCAGCGGCAGGAGCAGGCCGATGCCCGCCGTTCGCTGGTCGGGTCGGGGGATCGCAGTGAGCGCATTCGCACCTATAACTTCCCCCAGGGGCGGGTGACCGACCACCGCATCAACCTGACGCTCTACAAGCTCGGTGAGGTGGTGTCAGGTGAAGGGCTGGATGAGGTGATCCAGCCGCTGATCCATGAGTATCAGGCGGAACAGCTGGCAGCGCTGCAGCAGGAGCATTGATGCGCATCGACCTGTTGCTGGGCCGCGCGGGGGCGAGGCTCGCCTCCGCTGGCAGCCCCACTGCGCGGCTGGATGCGGAAGTGCTGGCGATGAAGGTGCTCGGGGTCGATCGCACCTGGCTCTACACCTGGGGCGACCGCCCCATGGAACCGCTGGCAAGGGCGCGCTTCGAGGCTCTGGTCGCTGCCCGCGACCAGGGCACCCCGGTGGCCTACCTGACCGGCGAGCGAGAGTTCTGGGGACTGACGCTGGAGACGGCGCCAAGCACGCTGATCCCCCGTCCCGATACCGAAACCCTGGTCACGGCGGCGCTGGAAAAGGCGCAGGCTGACGTCGGCCGTTTTCTCGACCTGGGCACCGGTACCGGGGCTATCGCCCTGGCGGTTGCCAGCGAGCGCCCGGCCTGGCATGTCACCGCGGTAGACCTGTCTGTGGATGCCGTGGCGCTGGCGCGGCGCAATGCGCGTCGTCACGGACTGCAGGTCCGCGTTCAGCAGAGCGACTGGTTTACGGCTGTCGCGGGCGAGCGCTTTGATCTGATTGCCTCCAACCCTCCCTATATTGATCTGGATGACCCTCATCTGGACCTGGGAGACGTGCGCTATGAACCGGCTTCGGCGCTGGTGGCCGCCGACCGAGGATTAGCGGACCTCTTCACCATTGCCGACCAGGCGCGAGAGCACCTCACGGTTGGAGGCTGGTTGATGATGGAGCACGGCTTCGACCAGGCGTCGGCGGTGCGCGACCAGTTGATCGCACTGGGCTATGCCAATGCCAGCAGTCTTCGGGATCTGGCGGGACACTCGCGAGTGACGCTTGGGCAGTGGTTGCCATAGCTCTCCGCCGTGCTTGGACCCAGCGGCAGGACAGGCGCGAATGACGGCGGTTTCCACGGGGATAGTGGTGCGCTGAAGCGGCCGCTGCGTTGAACCTCGGGGTGGAGTCCGTCAGAGGGCTGTGATACTGATAATCAGAAAAATACGTTGCCACCGCGTGGCGGGGCGCGAGAGATTGTTGTGAAATGCCTCTTTGTCAGGTCTTTTTTGGTCGATCTTTCCAGCTCTCTGTCCCTGCCGCTAGATCATCAGGACCACAATGAAAACCAAGAACCGTTCCCTTGATCGTATTGATCTCAAGATCCTTCGCTGCCTTCAGGACAATGCCCGTGTGTCGTATGTGGACCTCGCCGCTCAGGTAGGGCTGTCCACCACGCCCTGCCTGGAGCGGGTCAAGCGCCTGGAGCGCTCCGGCGTTATCCGCGGCTACAAGGCCATTCTCAATCCGCGCATGCTCAAGGCCAACCTGCTGGTCTTTGTGGAGATCAGTCTGGAGACGCAGTCTCCCGCCGTCTTCGATGAGTTTCGCCGGGCGGTCTCAAAGTTGCCGCAGATCCAGGAGTGCCACCTGGTCTCCGGTCAGTTCGACTACATTCTCAAGTGCCGGATTCCGGAAATGTCGGCGTATCGCCAGCTGCTGGGCGATGTGGTCCTGACGTTGCCCGGAGTAAAGGAATCCAAGAGCTACGTGGTCATGGAGGAGGTGAAGGAAGACTTCGCCCTGCATGTGCCGGACATCGCAGAATTCGAGGACAAGTGACCGCGCCATGAATGATCAGCAACTGCTGCGTTACAGCCGTCAGATCATGCTGCCTCAGGTCGATATCGAAGGGCAGGAGCGCCTGCTCGGCAGTCATGCCTTGGTCGTCGGGGCGGGAGGGCTGGGGTCTCCGGTGGCGCTGTACCTGGCCGCGGCCGGGGTCGGCGAGCTGACCATCGCCGATGCCGATAGTGTCGAGCTGTCCAATCTGCAGCGCCAGATCGCCCATCGCCAGGCAGACCTGGGGCGCAACAAGGCGAGCTCTGCCGCAGAGGCTGCCACGGCGCTCAACGAGGGCTGTCAGGTGCATATCGTCGAGCAGCATCTCGATACCGCCGCCCTCGCTGCCCTGGCCAGCAAGGTCGACGTCATCGTGGACTGCACCGATCGTTTCAGCAGTCGCTATGCGGTCAATGCCGCCAGCGTGGCGGCCGGCGTCCCGCTGGTGTCCGGAGCGGCGATTCGGTTCTCTGGCCAGCTGGCGGTATTCGATCCGCGCCAGGAGCAGAGTCCCTGCTACGCCTGCCTCTACCCCCAGGACGACCAGCAGGATGAGGCACTATCCTGCGCCGAGAGTGGCGTGATTTCCCCCCTGGTAGGGGTGATCGGCTGTTTTCAGGCCCTTGAGGCGGTCAAGCTGCTGGCGGGAGCGGGGCAGGCGCACCAGGGACTTGCTACCTTTGATGGCCTGTCCGGTGAATGGCGTCATTACCGGCTGAGCCGCGACCCTCACTGTCCTGAGTGCCGCCAGCGTCCCACCGAGTCTCAGCCGCAAGAGCAGACGCCGTGAGCCGACAGCGGCCAGTCACGGATTTTGATATCCGCCTGCTGCGGGTGTTCAAGGCCGTGGCCGAGTGCGGCGGCTTTTCCGCTGCCGAGAGCGAGCTTGGCATCAGTCGGTCGGCCATCAGCCTGCACATGGGGGATCTGGAAAAGCGTCTTGGGCTCAAACTCTGCCGCCGCGGTCGAGGCGGCTTTGCGCTGACCGAGGAGGGCCGCGAGGTTCTGGAAGGGGCTCGACGTCTGCTGTCCGGGCTCGAAGCCTTTCGCACCGAGGTGAATGCGCTGCATCACAGCCTTCGTGGTGAGCTGAATATCGGCATCACGGACACGCTGGTCAGCTCGCCTGAGATGCGCATTACCCATGCCCTGGCCAGCCTCAAGGCCCAGGGCCCCGATGTGCGCATCAATATGCACATGGATCCCCCGGGAGAGATTGCCAGGGGAGTGCTGGATGGCCGCCTGCATGTGGGGGTGGTTCCGGCGGTCAATCTTCCCACCAGTCTCGACAGTCATGCGCTCTACAGCGAGCGTTCCGGGCTCTACTGCGGTCGAGGGCACCCCTTGTTCGACGCAAGAGACGTGGCGCTGGACGCACTCACCGACTGGGACGCGGTGGTGCCTTCCTACCCACTCCCGGATGACGGTCGCGAGCGCCATCAGGGGCTCAAGGCCAGCGCCACCGCATCCGACCGCGAGGGTGCGGCCTTTCTGATCCTCACCGGGGCCTACCTGGGATACTTGCCAGATCACCATGCCCAGATCTGGGTGGCCCAGGGGCGGCTGCGTGAGCTTTGCCCGGCGCAGGCCGCCTACGAGACGCCGTTCGTCGCCATCACTCGCCGTGATCGGCGTCCGCATCGCGTGCTGGAAGTCTTTCTGGAGGCGTTGGGACACGATGCCCAATCAGCGCGAGAGCCCTGATGATGGCGTGCGTTGTGTGCTCGCGTATTTCTGCTAGTCTGCTTCGTCGCTCATCGTTGATGATGGCGATGTGAGCGTATCGGGCCTGGACCAGGTGTCGAGTTTTTTTACCTTGATGGTGCTAAGTTCTGCCAGCTGCATAACAGTATGACCGACGCGTTAACGATGTCTTTTGGTCGTCCGGGACGATATGAAGCCAGAAGCGCAAAGTCTAGGTGTCGTAGCTGGAGACATGTTCGTCAAGGCCATCAGGATGGCCATGCGTTAGGAATTACTGACCTTAGGGTTAGTAGGTTTGTGTTATTGGATACTTGACGCCTGGTGGCGAAAAAATGGCACACTGTCGTCATCACCTTGCTAAAAAGGTGTGAGATTCGATAACAACAAGCGTTTACGCAACCAACACGGATTCTCCCATGACAGATTCTTCCTCGTCCGCGGCGGCCTCCTGGTACCGCGACTCCATCAAGGTGGAGCTGGCGCCGACACCGGCACTAGAAGGCCAGGTGCATGCGGACGTCTGTGTGGTCGGTGCGGGTATTACCGGCTGCTCGACAGCACTTCATCTGGCCGAGCGTGGCTACAAGGTGGTGGTGCTGGAAGCTCAGGAGGTCGGCTACGGCGCCTCTGGTCGCAGTGGTGGGCAAATCCTGCCGGGGCTTGGTACCGACATGAGTACCGTGGAGCAAGCCCTTGGGCTATCGGCTGCACGGGATATCTGGGAGATGAGTCGCGAGGCGGTTCGTCTGACCGCTGACCTCATCAATCAGCATGACATTCCTTGCGAGCTTGCCTGGGGTTACCTGCATGCAGCGGTGAAACCGCGCCACGTTCGCGAGCTGCGCGAGCACCAGGACACCATGGCCCGGAAGTACGATTACCGTGCGCTTGAATGGCGCGAGGGTGCCGCACTCAAGGAGCATGTGGTGACCGACGCCTATCCGGCCGCCCTGTGGGAGTCGGAAGCGGGCCATCTCCATCCCCTCAACTACACCTTGGGTCTCGCCCGTGCAGCGCAGCAGGCCGGGGCCGTCTTCCACGGCTTCAGTCCGGTCTCGTCGATCGAGCAGGGCACCCCAGCGCGGGTGCTCACGCCCCAGGGGCAGGTCACCGCCGACAGCGTGGTGGTCGCGACCAATGCCTACGGCGACGCATTGCTGCCCCGCCTGAGCGGGCGGGTCATGCGCTGCGCCAACTACATGATTGCCACCGCGCCCATGAGTGAAGAGCAGGCCGCGTTGGTGCTGCCCCGTAACGATGCGCTGTCCGATGCCAACTTCGTGCTGGATTACTATCGGCTGTCGGCGGACCGTCGCCTGATCTATGGCGGCGAGGTCAGCTACGATGGACGCCCTCCACGTGGGCTGGAGGCGCGCATTGATGGCAAGATTCGGCGTCTGTTTCCCGTGCTCAACGATGTTCAGATCGACTACCGTTGGGGTGGCGACGTCGCCATCACCTTCAATCGGGCGCCGGACTTCGGGCGTGTAGCGGCCAACGTCTACTACGCGCAAGGATACTCTGGACATGGCATGGCCATGGCCGGCCTCGCCGGCAAGCTGATGGCGGAAACGATTGCCGGCCAGAGCGAGCGCTTCGATGTCTTTGCTGCCATGCCCCACCGCCGCTTCCCTGGCGGTCGTCTTTTGAGGACGCCGCTGTTGTTGCTCGCCACACATTTCTACAAGCTTCGCGATCGGCTGTAGCAACGCACGGTCATGCTTTATCGACCGCAGCGTTTCACTGATGTGCCGACCATGACGAGGATCCCCCCTATGACCGAGATACCTTCCGCTCAGCGTGCGACCCAGCATGCGGGTGATTCCAGCGCTACGCCCGCGGACTCCGGCGAGGCTGAGCATGTTGCACAACCGCACGGTTCGTCACAGCACGAGCTGTCAGAGCATGGTCCTTCAGAGCACGACCGGCCCGCAGACGGCGGACCAGAGCGCAGCGCCTCGTCGATCCACATGCAGGGACTGCACAAGCGCTTCGGCAACAGCACCGTGGCCCTTGATGGCGTTGATCTCACTATCCAGGCGGGAGAGTTCTTTACCCTGCTGGGGCCGTCTGGCTGCGGCAAGACAACCCTGCTGCGGATCCTCGCGGGCCTGGAAGAAGCCGACGATGGACGTCTGACCATCGGCCAGCGTGATGTCACCGACGTGCCGCCCCACCAGCGCAGCGTCAATACGGTATTCCAGTCCTATGCCCTGTTTCCGCACCTTTCCGTGCGCGAGAACCTGGCCTTTGGCCTCAAGATGCGCGGTGTCGATCGTCAGCAGCGGGAAGAGCGGGTAGCGCGTATTGCGCAGTTTATCCAGCTGGGGGATCTCATCGACCGGCGTATCGATCAGCTGTCGGGCGGCCAGCGTCAGCGCATTGCCCTGGCTCGAGCGCTGGTGTGCGAGCCGGATGTACTGCTGTTGGATGAGCCTCTGTCGGCGCTTGATGCGGGCTTGCGCAGCCAGCTGCAGGTGGAATTGCTGAGGGTCCAGAAGCGGCTGGGCATGACCTTTGTGTTCGTGACCCACGATCAGGACGAGGCAATGGTCATGTCCGATCGTATCGCCGTGCTCAACGGAGGCACGATCCAGCAGGTGGGGCCTCCACGTGATGTCTACGAACGGCCCGTCAATGCGTTTGTGGCGCGCTTCATGGGACATGACAACCTCTATCCCATCAGCCGCCGGGAGGGGGATCGGGTGACCACCGAGCTGGGCGAACTGGTGCTCGAACCGGGCACGGCGGGCAGCGATGAGCTGCTGTTGATTCGCCCTGAAACCCTGGACGTGCTGCCGGGAACGCAGCAGGGCGCCAATCACCTGCATGGCAGGGTGGTGGAACGCCTGTATCGGGGCAGTCACGCCGAGTTTCGCCTGGCGGTCGGCGCGGCCACGATCCAGGCCACGATCAACAACCGTGGACACCGGCTGCCCGAGGTGGATGACGAGGTGACCCTGGTGGTGGCCGCTGAAGATCTTGTGACCGTTGCTGCATAGGGGGACCGAGCATGAACGATACTGCTGTGCTCGGCCGTAGCCGAGCCATGGTGACCGAGACCAGGCATCTGCTGTTTACCGTCAGTCCCGGTGCTGCATGGATCATCCTTTTTCTGGTGCTGCCCAGTGCCTATCTGATGGGCGTGGCCTTCATGACCAACGGGCCCTATGGACTGCCCGAGATGCCATTGTCGCTGGAGTCCTTTCGCCAGCTGGCGGGATTCGGCTTTCTGGGCTGGAGCCCGGGCAACCTCTATACGCTGTTGAGGTCGCTGTGGCAGACCGTGGTGGCGACAGGGTTGGTGGTCGTCGTGGCCTATCCGATCGCCTACTACATCACCACCTGTCGAGCTCGCTGGCGGCCGATCATGCTGCTGCTGGTGGTCGTGCCGTCCTGGACCAATCAGGTCATCCGCACCTTTGGCTGGATGAATCTGCTGGCACCGGGGACGCCGCTGTCGGCTGCCGCCGAAACGTTGGGACTGATTGCCCCGAACATGGGCCTGTATCCGTCGAACTTCGCCGTCACCCTGGGCCTGGTCTACAACTTCCTGCCGTTTATGGTGCTGCCGCTGTACGCCGCCTTTGAAAAACTGGATACGGCGCAGGTCGAGGCGGCCCAGGATCTCTACGCCACGCCCATCAAGGCCTTCTGGCACGCGGTGTTTCCGCAGACCTTGCCGGGACTGCTGGCGGGCGTGGTGCTGGTTGCCATCCCGGCCTTTGGCATGTATGTGATCCCTGAGCTGCTGGGCGGTGGCAAGGCGTTGATGCTGGGCAACCTGGTCGCCAACCAGTTCTCGGGTGGCTCCAACTGGCCGCTCGGCGCCGCCGGCGCCATCTTGATGCTGCTGGCAACCTTTGCTGGGCTTTATGCCATGCGGCGTATTGGCAAACGCCTGGGCGGTGGAGAGGAGGTGGTGATATGAGAAAGCGCACCCTCAAGCGTGGACTGACGGGCTTCTGGTGGTTGACCCTGGTCTTCCTGTACCTGCCGCTGGCTGTGGTGGTGATGTTTTCCTTCAACGCCGCCAATAGCGCCGCCAGCATGACCGGCTTCTCCCTGCGCTGGTATCACCAGCTGTTTGCCAATGACCAGATCATGAGTGCCTTCGGCAATACCCTGGTGCTGGCGCTGGCATCATCACTGATCGCCCTGGCGATCGGCTGTCTGATCGGGTACGGCATGTATCGCCACCGGCATCGCAAGCTGGGCTGGTTGATCGTGCTGATCTATCTGCCGATCGTGTTGCCGGATATCGTCTTTGGCATCTCCGAGATGGCCTTTTTCGTCAAGCTCCACGAGTTGACCGGCTGGTTCAAGCCCGGACTCGGGACGATGATCATCGCTCACGTGACCTTTCAGATTCCGTTTGTGGCGCTGATTGTCTACTCCCGTTTCGTGGGGCTCGACCCCACCCTGTTCGAGGCAGCCAAGGACTTGTACGCGACCCCGATCAAGCGGGTGGTGCACTTCATGCTGCCGACCATCAAACCGGCGTTGATATCTGCCTTCTTCCTTTCCTTTACCCTGTCGGTGGATGATTTCGTCATCAGCTTCTTCACCTCGGGACCGGAAAGCGCCACCTTGCCGATCTATATCTGGGGGGCCATCAAGAAGGGGGTCTCTCCAGAGATCAACGCCATTGCCACCTTGATGATCGCTGCCGTGGCGCTGGCTGCTGTCGCCAGCCTTGCCATCAATCGGCGCAAGGCGTGAAGGACCGATAACCGATACCTGTTCCATGACCCAGGGCACCAGGGAGACCCACACCATGCTCTATCGCAACCGCATCGCCGCCGGCATCACCTTGGCCAGCGTCCTGTTCACGGGGGCCGCTCAGGCCGAAGAGGGCAAGCTGTACCTGTTCAATTGGACCGAGTACATGGACCCCGAGATCATCGAGGCGTTTGAGGAGAGGTACGACGTTGAGGTCGTGACCAACTACTTCAACTCGAACCCTGAAATGATCGCCAAGCTCAATGCTGGCGGCACGTCCCAGTACGACATTGTGGTGCCGTCGAACTACTACATTCCGCGGATGATCGAGACGGGCCTGGTGCAGAAGCTTGACCGTGCACTGATCCCGAATTTCGATAACCTGATGGACCAGTTCAAGGACCCCAGCTTCGACCCGGGTGCTGAGTACTCGGCGGCGTATCAGTGGGGCACCACCGGTATCGTGTATAACACCGAGACCTTCCCTGAGGCGCCGAAGAGCTGGTCATTGCTGTTTGATCCGGAGGTCAATGGCGACTATCCGTTCTCGATGATCCAGGACGGCCAGGTGGCCACCGGCAGCGCCTGCGCCTATCTGGTAGGCAACTTCCAGTGCAGCAGTCTGGATGATTTGAAACAGGCCGCGAGACTGCTGATCGAGACCAAGAACCGCGATAACTTCTCTGGTTTTACCGATGGCACTCCGACGCTGCAGCAGCTGGCGCGGGGCGTTACCCACGTCGGCATGTCCTTCAATGGCGACTATCTGTACTTCAAGGATGAAGACCCGGAAACCTTCGAGCATCTCGCCTTCATCATTCCCGACGAGGGTGCCGAGATGTGGGTGGACTCCATGGTCATTCCCGTGGATGCCCCCAACCCGGAACTCGCGCACAAGTTCATCGACTTCATTCTGGACGCCGAAATTGGCGCTCAGCTGTCCAATTACAACTATTACGCAAGCCCCAACGAGGCCGCGCGGCCTTACCTCGATGAGGTGCTGACGCAGCCGCCGACCCAGCCGACCGAAGACGATATGGAACGCCTTCGCTTCACCCCCAGCCTGTCAGGCCAACAGCTGCAGACCTTCCAGCAGCTGTGGTCCGAGGTAAAGGCTCGGTGATGCCACTGCCGCGAGGCGTTCAGCGCCTCGCGGCGTCGGCCCGGCCACGGGCCCCGGGATGGGGCTCGGCCACCGAGCGAGACACTTACGCAACGGAACACTCTCATGAGTAACCGCCAGGAAAGCCCAGCGCTTAGCGACTGGTTCAAACAATATGGTATTACCGAGGTCGAGTGCCTGGTCACCGATCTCACCGGCATCCTCAAGGGCAAGATCATGCCCGCGGGCAAGTACCTGAACGGTGGTCGGCCGCGCCTGCCGGACTCGATCTTCATTCAGACCGTGACCGGCGGCTACCCGGACGACGAGGATATCCGCTTCTGGAATCCCGCCGAGCGGGACATGGAGCTGGTCCCCGACCCCAATGCGGTGTTTCTGGTCCCCTGGGCTGACGATCCCACCGCCCAGATCATTCACGACTGTCACTATCTTACTGGTGAGCCGGTGGAGCTGGCGCCTCGCTACGTTCTCAAGCGCGTGCTGGAGCTCTATCAAGCGCGAGGCTGGACGCCCGTCGTGGCCCCGGAGGTCGAGTTCTTTCTGGTCAAGACCAATACCGACTCGGACTACCCCCTCGAGCCCCCGGTAGGGCGCACCGGTCGACAGGAGAGCAGTCGACAGAGCTTCTCCATCGATGCGGTCAACGAGTTCGATCCTCTGTTCGAGGAAATGTACGACTACTGCGAGGCGATGGATCTGGATCTGGATACCCTGATCCATGAGGAAGGCGCCGGGCAGATGGAGGTCAACTTCCAGCACGGTGATCCGCTGGTGCTGGCGGATCAGGTCGTGATGTTCAAGCGCGTACTGCGTGAGACGGCGCTGCGTCATGGCATGTATGGCACCTTCATGGCCAAGCCGATGGCCAACGAGCCGGGCAGCTCCATGCATATTCACCAGAGCCTGGTCGACCCCGCAACGGGCCGAAACCTGTTTGCCGGTGACGACGGTCAGCCCAGTCGCCTGTTTCACCATTTCATCGGCGGGCTGCAGCGTTATCTGCCCGCTGCCATGCCGCTGCTGGCGCCCAACGTCAATTCCTACCGGCGTCTGCTGCGCACCGAGACCTCTGGTTCGGCGCCCATCAACGTCGAGTGGGGCATGGATAACCGCACGGTAGGCCTGCGTGTCCCTGTGTCAGGGCCGGAGGCGACCCGGGTCGAGAACCGGCTGGCCGGAGCCGACGCCAACCCCTATCTGGTGATGGCGGCCTCTCTGGCCTGCGGCTACCTGGGAATGCTGGGCCAGGTAGAACCGCGTCCGCCCATGGTCGGGTCTGCCTGGTCGGGCGGTAACAAGCTGCCCGACGACATCGGCCCCGCGCTGGACCTGCTGCATGGCTGTGAGGCCCTGGCGGGTATTCTGGGGGAGCGATTCACCAACAGCTATCTGGCGGTCAAGCGTGCCGAGCACCGAGAGTACTTCCAGGTGATCTCCTCCTGGGAGCGTGAGCATCTACTGCTTCGGGTGTAGGTAGATGATGGTGTGTCGGCGTTGACATCGAGCCAGGCGATTGCCTGGCTCGATGCATATAGGAAGCTTTGAGTGGTGATTATTTGATGTCGCCGGGGTTGGTTTTGACGCTTTTAACCGCGTAGAATGCGATCATATGTTGAATAAAATAACCATGTGAGAGGTTTTTATGGCCAGGTCAGCTTCTACGTCCTCTGCGGCGGCATCAGCCAACAACGTTCATCACGCGGCCTCCTGGTATGCCGCTTCGGCCAATGAGACTCCCCAGCGTCCGGCGTTGGCAGATGACGTGAGTTGTGATGTCTGTGTGGTAGGTGCCGGATTCACCGGTATCTCCGCCGCCCTGCATCTGGCCGAGAAGGGGCTGAAGGTCATCGTACTCGAAGCCGCACGTGTCGGTTATGGTGCCTCTGGTCGCAATGGTGGTCAGATCGTCAACAGCTATAGCCGTGACATGGATGTCATCGAGGACAAGTACGGGGCTGATACGGCTCGGGCATTGGGAGACATGGCCTTTGAAGGCAATCGCATCATTCGTGAGCGTATTGCCCAGTACGGCATCGATTGCGACCTGCGTGAGGGCAACCTGTTTGCGGCCTGCAACGACAAGCAGCTCAAGGGGCTGCGTGAACACAAGGCCTTGTGGGAGCGTTACGGCCACCATCAGCTGGAGTTGCTGGAAGGCGATAGCTATCGCCGTGAAGTCGGCAGCGACCGCTACAGCGGGGCGCTGGTCGATCATTCCGGCGGTCACCTGCATCCCTTGAATCTGGTGCTGGGGCAAGCGGCGGCGCTTGAGTCTCTGGGTGGCGTGATCTACGAGCAGAGTCCGGTGGAAGCTCTGGTGCATGGTCAGTCTGTACAGCTCAAGACCCGCCATGGGCGAGTCCACGCTGACAGGGTAGTGATGGCGGGCAACGCCTACATGAGCGGCGTCATGCCCGAGCTCGAGGCCAAGTCCATGCCCTGCGGTACTCAGATCATCACCACCGAGCCGTTGAGCGATGACCTGGCCCGCTCGCTGCTGCCGAACAACATGGCGGTGGAAGACTGCAACTACCTGCTGGACTATTTCCGGCTGACCCGCGACAACCGGTTGATCTACGGTGGCGGCGTCAACTATGGCGGCGAGGACCCCGCTGACATCGAGGCTGTCATTCGTCCGAAGATGGAAAAAACCTTTCCGCAGCTCAAGTCCACCAAGGTGGACTTTGCCTGGAGCGGGACCTTCCTGATGACGTTGAACCGACTGCCTCAGTTCGGTGTCATCAATGACAACGTCTACTACGCCCAGGGCTATTCAGGACACGGGGTTACCTGCACCCATCTGGCGGGGCGGCTGATCAGTGAGGTGATGACCGGTCGCGATGAGCGCTTTGATGCCTTCGCTGGCCTCCCTCATTTGCCGTTTCCCGGTGGACGCATGCTGCGCGTGCCACTGTCCGCTATCGGCGCCTGGTACTACGAGACCCGGGACAAGCTGGGACTATAGGGCTTGTACGAAAAGTGCCTGCGCTTGGTGATACGGCGTTAAAAATCGCCTTAAAATGCTCATTTACACCTCGTAAACTGCGCTTTCTCACCGATTTTTGCCTTGTCTAACCTTCGCTCGTCGACTTTTCGGACAAAGCCTAGGTCGGCGTCCTCTAGGGCTGTCGTCTCGGCGTCGCCAATGGGGGCCACCCTTGTCGCGTCGGGACGACAGTACGACAAAAACCTCGCAAGTTGACCGAGAAGGCTTCGAACGCTGTTCGATAATGGCTAGGATGGTGTCATCAACCTACGCCAAGACGCCCATCACGGGGGATAAGAGCCCGTGAAGGAGCAAGGAGAACAGCATGAGCAAGTCGATCATTGTCGGTTCCACCCTAGCGGTCTTCGGTCTCGGTGGCTTGGCCTTTGGTGCCTGGCAGGTCCAGCAGGCGCCCCAGGGGCCTCAATTCGCCAACATTACCGCGGTGACGCCGGTCACCGAGACCGTCAGCACACCGCGCCAGGTCTGCGAAAATGTGCAGGTGTCGCGTCAGGCACCCACCCGTGACCCTCACAGTATCCTGGGCAGTGCGGCGGGTGCCGTCGTAGGCGGCCTGGTCGGCAACCAGATTGGTGGCGGTAGCGGGCGCAAGATCGCCACGGTGGCCGGCGCCATCGGCGGAGGCTTTGCCGGCCGAGAGGTTCAGCGGCATATCGAGTCCGGGCAGACGGTGACCACTACCGAGCAGCGCTGCCACACGGTCAACGATACCAGCGAGAAGACGCTGGGCTATGACGTGGCCTGGGAGTATGACGGTGTACGCCAGGTTGCTCGCCTGGAGAGCGCGCCGGATGGTGACCGGGTGTTGCTGGAACAGGGGCAGCCCCAGTGGGAGGTGGTGACGCAATCCACCGACCGCTCGTGAGGATGGCCGCCAAGGGGTGATGAGATCCCTGCATCTCCAAAAGACGCCGGAGCCCGTCAGTGGCTTCCGGCGTCTTTTTTCTTTTCATGGGCTGATGTTTATGGGCCGATGTTCATCGGGCCGATGTTCATGTGCAAAGGGTAGGTTCGCAGTCAACGGCGTGACGGGGGGGCTCACTCCGACTTGCCGCTGTCCACTTCCTTGCCCAACGCATCAATGGGGCGACTCGAGGGAAAGGTATACGAGGCATAACGCACGGCCAGCACCGCCAATGCCAGCAGGAAAATGCCTCCGCACAGGTAGAGCAGACTGATATCCGGCTTGGGATGGTGGGAAATGTCCCCTATCAGGTAGCGGGTCAGCGCGGTAATGGCGACGTAGAGCAGAAAGCGAATCGGCAGGTGGTTGGTCTTGAAGTAGATGCCGACCATGGCGCCTAGCTCCAGGTAGATGAATAGCAGCAGAATGTCGTCTACGCTTGCATGCCCAGAGCTGATCATGGTGATGAACGTCCCCACCGAGGCCCAGGCGATCATTCCACCAATCACGAACAGCCCCAGGTAGTGGAAACCTTCCACAAGCAGGTTGCCAACGTCATCGGCGTGGTGGTGCATCTTGTCGCGGCTGCTGCGGGCCCATTTCACATTCCATTCCTCATTGGCGGGGTCTGATCTCACGCTATCCCGATGGCTAAGCGCTGACAAGTCGCTACCCCTTTGGTTCAGGCTGAAGTCTTGACCCAGACGCGCAGTTCTCGCCGCTGCCTGCTTGCATACTCCTGTCTGGTGAGTGTGACGAGGAGACGGCAGATGGTGACGACCTTACCGCAGGCACTATTTCGACATTTCCTGGGGACTTCCCCTGACTGGTACAAGCTCTCGCTTCTCGCCTGCCTAGTGATCAACCCGCTCGTGTTCTTCTGGCTGGGTGGCTTCGTGGCTGGCTGGCTATTGCTGGCGGAATTCATCTTTACCCTGACCATGGCGCTCAAGTGCTATCCGCTGCAGCCTGGTGGGCTGCTGGCCCTGGAGGCCGTCGGCATGGGCATGACCGATGCGCACCACGTGATGGATGAGGTCTCGGCCAATCTCGATGTATTACTGCTGCTGGTCTTCATGGTCGCGGGTATCACCTTCATGAAGCCGCTGCTGCTGAAGCTATTCACCCGGCTTCTGGTCGGTATTCCATCCAAGCGAGTCCTGTCGCTGTGCTTTTGCCTGACGACGGCGGCGTTGTCGGCGTTTCTCGATGCGCTGACCGTCATGGCGGTGGTCATCAGCGTATCCGTTGGTTTCTATGCCATCTATCATCGCGTCGCATCGGCCCGCGGCCAGCACGACAGTCACGATCACGCTGACGATACGCGGCTGTCCGATATCAGCCGCACTGAGCTGCAGGAGTACCGTCGGTTCTTGCGCTCGCTGTTGCTGCACGCCTCCATGGGAACCGCCCTGGGTGGGGTGATGACCATGGTGGGGGAGCCCCAGAACCTGATCATTGCGGACCAGGCGGGCTGGGGCTTCGGCGAGTTCTTCTTGAGACTGGCGCCGGTGACCATCCCGGTGTTGGCGGCTGGCCTGGGTACCTGCCTGTTGGTGGAGAGTCGCCATCTGTGTGGCTATGGTCAGCGGCTCCCAGACACGATTCGCCAGATCCTGATCGAACATGATCGGCAGGACCGCGCCGGATGTAGCGTGGGTGAACGCGCTCGACTCTGGGTCCAGCTGGGGGTGCTCACCTGGTTGATGGTGGCGCTGGCACAGCATCAGGCGTCGGTGGGGTTGATCGGGCTGGCCGTGATCGTACTGGCAAGCTCGCTGTTGGGTATTACCGAGGAGCATGCCCTCGGGCATGCCTTTGAAGAGGCGCTGCCGTTCACTGCTCTGCTGGTGGTGTTCTTTACCATTGTCGCGGTGATCGTCGAGCAGCACCTGTTTGCGCCGGTGATCGACATGGTACTCGCGCATACCGGGGGAGAGCAGTTGGGATGGGTCTATCTCAGCAACGGACTGCTGTCGATGGTGTCGGATAACGTGTTCGTTGGCACGGTCTACATCAGCGAGATTCGAGCCGCGTTCCAGCAGGCACTGATCAGCGCTGAACAGTTTGATCTGCTGTCGGTCGCCGTCGCCACAGGCACCAACCTGCCCTCGGTGGCCATGCCCAATGGGCAGGCCGCATTCCTCTTCCTGCTCACGTCCACGGTGGCGCCGCTGGTGCGCCTATCGTACCGACGGATGGTGTGGATGGCCGCCCCCTATACCCTGGCGCTTAGTCTCGGCGGATTCCTGTGCGTCCGCTACGGACTTGAGCCCGCCAGTCAGGCCATGCAGACCCTGGGGTGGTTGTAGAGCGGCCGATATCGCGAGATAGAACCTGACACCGCCGCCCACAGGGGGCGGCGGTGCTGTTGACTGCCAGACCTCGCCAATAGGCATTGCCGGCAATGCACGAGGCTTAAGTGCCACGCCAAGCTTCCGTGCTACGCCAGGCTATATCCCAGCACGATAAAGCCGAGGGTGGTAACGCTGGCGCCGATCAGGGTGTAGGGCAGCTGCGTCAGGGCGTGCTGCATGGGCAGTACTCCGCTGCCCTGGGAGGACAGTACCGACGAGTCGGAGAAGAAGCAGGCATGGCTGCCGAAGCTCGAGGCGGACAGCAGGGCGCCGACCACCAATGGCATCGACACTCCCATATGGGCGGCCATGGGCACCACAATCGGGATCGAGATGACAAAGACGCCCCAGGAGGAGCCGGTGGCAAAGACCACGACGGCCATGGAAGCAAACACGATGGCAGGCAGCAGTGCGGGGGTGATGTAAGGAGCCAGCGTATCGATCATGAACTGGGTCATGCCCAGTTGATCGTTGACTTCCTTGAGCATGAAGCCGACGGCAACAATGGCCAGGGGCAGCATCATGGTACGGAAGCCGTCCATGATCGAATCCATCAAGCTCGAGAAGGTCGACAAGCGCTGCACCAGGAACAGCACGATAGTGAACAGGGTGGCGGCGATGACGCCCTTGAGCAGGTCGATCTCGAAGTAGGCACTGGCGCCGATCAATACCGCCATGGGGGCAATGAAATTGAACAGGCCAAGCCAGGGGTTGCCGCGAGGGGTGTCGTCACTGAGCGGTTCGTCGGGGGCGCCATCGGGAATGGGTTGGCCGGCCTTGGCGCGACGCTCAGCGGCCTTCATCGGTCCGAGATCGGGCATCAACCCGATCGCGACCAGAAAGACCAGGCCCATGGCCACCCAGCCATACAGCATGTACGGGATCGATTGGATATAGAGCCACATGCCAGGCCCGTCGGTCGCGCCATTGGTCTCCAGCAATTCGGCAAAATACACCGCCCAGGTGGAGATCGGCACGAGCACACATATTGGAGCGGCCGTGGAGTCGACGATGTACGCCAGCTTTTCGCGTGATACCCCGAAGCGGTCGGTAAGTCGCTTCATGGCAGCAGATGTGGCGAGAGCGTTGAGGTAGTCATCGATAAAGATCAGCAGGCCGAGAACGGCGGTACTGATCAACGATTGCCGACGAGTCTTGACCAGGCGGCTCATGAAGTGGCTGAAGCTCAGGGTGCAGCCGGACTTTTCCAGCATCGCGATAAAGCCGCCCATCAGACCGCAGACCAGAATCAGCCAGGCGATGGTCTCGTTCATCATGACATCGAGTGAGATGTCGGCCAGGGTCCCGATGTAATCGGCCGGCTCGATCAGGATGAGGCCTGACAGGGAGCCGATGGCCAATGCTTCAAGGGTGCGGTGGGTGGCGATGGCCACGACCAGTACGATCAGCGAAGGGACCAGACTTATCCAGCCAAATGGCGTTCCCGCTTCATGGTAGAGGGTGAGACCAGCTACCAGGGCGACCAATCCTGCGACCAGAAGGAAGACTCGGCCCTTGCCTTTCTGTGCAGGTTTGCCAGGAGCAAAGGGATGCGAGGAGGTGGAAGAGGGCGTGGTCATGCGATCACCTCCTGCAGATGAGGCTGGTGAGTGGCCAGGTTGACGAAAACGTCCTGCAGGCACGACGGGCGCTTGGGGCTTTTAGGAGTTGTGCGTGTCATAAGGGGACCCGTGTTGGTGTGTTGTGTTCGGGTTGACGTCGGGACAGGGCAACGCGACGGCCCCATGGGGCCGCTGCGTAGCAGGAATATCTGTGATGCTGAGAGGGTCAGGCGTCCTTAGACGTGGCGCAGATACCAGTCATACTCAAGGCGACTGACGCTTTGCATGGCGAGCTCGCGCTCCGCTCGACGGTTGGCCACGAAGACCTTGAGAAAGTCGCGGCCCAGGGCCTCGGCAAGGACCGCTGAGTCTTCCAGCAGATCCAGCGCCTGGCTCCAGCTATTGGTCAGCGTGGGCGTGAGCTGGCGGTAGGCGTTGCCGGTGGTGGCCTCAGGGGGCGTGAGGTCTGACGCCAGCCCATGCAGCACAGACGCCAGCAGCGTGGCCAGCAGCAGGTAAGGGTTGGCGTCGGCCCCCGCGACACGATGCTCGACTCGGCGCGCAGCGTTGGCACCGGAAGGGATGCGCAGGGCCACCGAGCGGTTATCGTATCCCCAGCAGGGGGTCATGGGCACGTAGAGCCCTGGTTGAAAGCGGCGGAACGAGTTGAGGTTCGGCGCGAACAGCGCCATCGACGCGGGCATCAGCTCCATCAGGCCAGCGATGGCGTTGCCCAGCAGGCGGCTGCCATGGGGATTTTCGTCGGGGTCTGCGAACACATTGTCGCCATTCTGGTCGACCAGGCTCATGTGCACGTGCATGCCATTGCCCGCTTCCCCGCCGTAAGGCTTGGCCATGAAGGTGGCTTCAAAACCGTGGCGCAGCGCGACCCCTTTGATCAGGCGCTTGAGCAGCACGGCGCTGTCACATGCCTTGAGCACATCATCGCCGTGAATCAGGTTGATCTCGAACTGCCCCGGGGCGCACTCTTTCAGTGCCGTATCGAGAGGCAGCTGCTGTGTCTTGGCCGCGGCGTGAACTTCCTCGAGAAAGTCGGCGTATTCATCGAGTTCACTGATGGAGTAGAGCTGGCTCTCCTTGGCTCGTTCGCCGCTGGCGGGGGACTTGCAGGGCTGCGCCATGCCGAGTTCATCGCGGGCACGATCGACCAGATAGAATTCCAGCTCCAGTGCCACGACCGCCTTGAAACCGCGATCCGCCAGGCGCTGAACTTGGGCCGCCAGGACGTTGCGTGGGTCGGCAAAGAAAGGACCATCGTCGTCGTCGCGCATGCTCATGAGCAGCTGGGCATGACGGCCGTCTCGCTGCCAGGGGGCCACCATCAGGCTGCCAGGAACGGGACGACAGATCTGGTCACGATCCCCGATGTCGAGCCCTAGCCCTGTCTCTTCCACGGTGTTTCCGGTGATATCGAGGGCGAACACAGAGCCCGGTAGCGCAATGCCACTGACAAAGGCCTTTTCCAGGTTGTCCGTCGGAATTCGCTTGCCGCGCAGGACGCCATTGAGGTCACTGATCAGCAGGTCCACGCTGTCGATCTCGGGATGGCGCTGGAGAAAGTCGCGGGCTTCATCGACGCCGGGGGTGCTCATGCGGTCACCTTTGTTGGTTCGTTGTGATCGGCATAGTGTTTCGCTGGGCAAGCGGTGGTGTCAAATTATTTACGCGAGGCCATCACTGCATCGCACAGAGGGAAGTCCGACTGTTTGCGTTGTTTTGTATCATAAACAGGTATTTATGGATTGTCGTCTGTGGTTTGATTCAGCCAGGGTTGGCAAGAAAATGCGACCAATGTATGTTGAGCAAACCATAACAAGTGAACGTTCAAGAGGGAGAGCATGAATATCCGTCCCCTGGTAGGAGTCATCGCGTGTCGCCGTGACGTCGAAGGTCATCCGGCGCACATGGTCACGGATAAGTACGTGAGAACGCTGCGTGACTACGGTCTCGAGCCGGTCGTGCTTCCCGTCTGGGAAGAGCAACGCGACGAGGACGTGAGTGCCTTGCTGGCACGCCTTGATGGTCTTGTGCTCACCGGCAGCTACACCAATGTGTTGCCCGAGCGCTACGGGGCGCAACGGGCCCCGGAAAACACTCGCGATGACGTGGCACGGGATGCTGCTGCCATGAGCTGGATTCCCCTGGCGCTGGAGCGCTCACTGCCGCTGCTGGGGATCTGCCGGGGCTTTCAGGAAATCAATGTGGCCTTCGGTGGCAGCTTGCATCAGGCCGTACAGCGTGTCCCGGGGATGCTGGATCACCGGGAGCCCGAGGGACACAAGCAGCAGCAGTATGCTCCCGTGCACGACGTGACGATCGAGCCGGGAGGCCAGTTGGCGGCGCTGTTCGACGAACCGGTAGCCAAGGTCAATTCACTGCATCAACAGGGCGTCGACCGCCTGGGTGAAGGCTTGCGTGTGGAAGCCCTGGCCCCTGATGGCCTGGTGGAGGCGGTTTCTGTAGCGCAGGCACCGGGCTTTACCCTGGCTGTCCAGTGGCACCCTGAGTGGGAGTCTGCTTCCCATCCGCTTTACGACGCCATCTTCCGAGGGTTTGCCAAGGCTTGCGCAAGTCGTCGGTAATATCGTCGTTAGATGGGTGTTATTGACTCGTTTTGATGTAAGACATGGATTACATCAGAGGCGGTGACGCTGAGCTGACGCGGGTTTTCGCCAGGACAACGGTGAGTGCTGGGGTCGGCGGCGTCGATGTTGATGCCTCGACAGGCATAGAAACTACATTAAGCTGACATCGTGGTCATGCTCCCGGGGAAGTGGCCCTTCCCCATTGCAGTTCCAGGGCTGCCCGGGAGAATTCTTTTGAGAATTCGCAAGGAGAGAGCGATGGTGCTTAAGCGTGTGTCTGCGATGGGTATGCTGGCGGGCTCAATGCTGCTGTTCGGGGCAGGTGTGGCCGTGGCTGAATCGTCGTCAATGTCCGGGGAGCAGTCTACGGCAGAAGAGGAGTTGCGCCAGGCGTTGGAGGAAAGCCACGCGGAATCTCAGCCGGGCGAAGGCATGATGGAGCAAGATAATGCCACCATGCTGGAAGGCAGCGCTGCTGCCACCGAAAAGCGGCAGGAGATGCTCGAGCACGCCGATCCTGGTAGCACTGAAGGCGCCATGGACGGCTACAACAGTGACATGCTCGAGGGTAGCGAGGCAGCCAACGAAAAACGTCAGGCGATGATGAACGAAGAAGGCTAAGCCATATCGGCTCGGCGGTTTCGCCGGTCTTTTATCGCCATGTCTTTTCGCAGGTAGACCATCAGCGGCACCGTCTCAGGACGGTGCCGCTGTCGTTGGTGGATAGCGTTCGTAGCGAGTCGATTGCAGCCAGGCAGCCGCCTGGCATGCACGGTCAGCCGTGGGAGAGCGTCGGTGTGCTTGCGGGAGCTGTCGCGCGTTGGCCCAGCAGGTAGAGGCAGGCGGTCAGCGTAAGCGCGCCTGCCCCGAGTCCCAGCCACCAGGGGAGTCCCAGCCCGGTCATGCCGGCACCGAAGATCAGTGCCACCAGCCCTACCAGCAGCGCGTAGGGCAGCTGTGTGGTGACGTGTTCGATCAACTCACAGCCGCTGGCCATCGCCGCCAGCAGGGTGGTTTCGGCCAGTGGAGAGCAGTGGTCGCCCCACACTGCTCCCGCCAGCACGCCCGCCACGGACGCGTAGAGCAGTGGCATGCCTTCCGCACTTCCGGCCATGCCGTGGTGGTCAAGAACCGCCCAGGCCAGCGGCACCACCAGAGGCATCATGATGCCCATGACACCCCATGACGAGCCGGTAGCAAAGGCGGTGAAACCGGCAAGACAGAAGATCACCGCCGGCAGCCACTGTGGCGACAGGCTCTCGCCCAGGACGGACACCAGGTAGTCACTGGTATGCAGCGCGTCATTCACCCCTGCCAAGGCCCATGCCATCATCAGGATGGTGATCGGCAGCAGCATCGACTTCACGCCCTCGAACCAGTAATAAAGCGTCTCCGTCATGCGCATCAGCCCCTGGGCCAGGGTCAGCACGACGGCGCATAGGCAGGCCGCAAGGGAACCCCACATCATGGCGCTGAACGAGTCGCCTTCCCCGAAGACGTCGCGCAGCAGATGTGGTCCCTCGCCGAGCGACGCCAGTCCGGTGGTGTAAATCCCGCCGAGGGTGACCCCGACCAGGACCAGCATGGGCACAACGGCGTTCAGTGCGCGATGGGGGATACCTTCCTTGGTGGCGATGTCTGCTTCCTCGACGATTGCCTCTCGGCTGCTGAGGCCTGCCGCTCCCCTGGGGATGCCAGGGCGCGTCGCTCGGCTTTCAGCATCGGGCCAAAGTCGCGGCCGGTCCAGGCCACCAGAAAAACGAAGACCAGCGCGAGAATGGGGTAGGCGTTGTAAGGAATGGCGTTGACGAATACCGAGTAGGCCGAGGCATCCCAGTCATCGATCCCCGCCATCGCCTCGCTGATCAGGCCCACCTGAAACCCGATCCAGGTCGTGACCAGCATGATGGCGGACACCGGCGCCGCAGTGCTGTCGACAAGGTAGGCCAGCTTGGCGCGAGAGACGCATAGCCGATCGGTGATATGTCGCATGGTGTTGCCGACGATCAGAGCATTGGCGTAGTCGTCGAAAAAGATGGCGAGCCCCAGCAGTGCGGAGGAGCTTTGGGCTTGGCGACGTCCGCGCACCACCCGGGAAATGCGCTCGGCAATGCCGCGGGTCCCGCCGTTGCGGGAGATGATCCCCACCATGCCGCCAATCAACAGGCAGAACAGTACGATGGACATGTGATCGCTGTCGCTGGCGGCGTTCAACACGTGCACATTCACCGAGTCACCGAAGGCGTTGAGCAGCGCGGTTGGATGCATGCCATGCAACACCCAGCCGCCCAGCAGCAGGCCAGTGAACAGCGCCACGATGACCTGGCGAAAGGCCAGCGCCAGCGTAATGGCGCTGAGTGCTGGCAGCAGGGACAGCCATGCAGGAATCGGGTCAAGCACAGCAGTGGCCAGGCTGGCGTTGGCGGCGTCCACGAGCGAGACGGTGTATGTCTCCTGGCCGAGCACCAACTCCAGGCTGGCCTGGCCGGCGTCGTCGGCAATCAGCTGACGCTCCGGGAGCACTCTCTCGCTGCCGGAAGGGTGAGTGTGGCGTGTCTCGATACGATAGGAGGCGCCTGGTTCCAGACCACTGACCTCGATGTGAGTCGGGACCTCTGCAAGGATGAGTTCGGCAGTGGAAAGGTCGGGCTGTGCGTGTGCAGGTGACGCCAGGATGGCGGCAAAGGCCAGGCACATGGCCCAGCAGCAGGCGCGCCCAAAGCACTGGCGCAACAACGGGGTAAGGTGATGCATAGAGACTCCCGGCAAGTGATTGGAATGGTTGTTGGTCTGGGGAGGTTTGTGTCAATGAAAATTGGTCTATGTTGATTGGGTCGTCAAACAAAAAAATTAAGATTTACATCTAATGTCGACATTTTCTTACGGTCATTAACCATATAACAAAGGGTTAGCTTCGTGTTGGGCGAAAGGATGATCGATCTCTTGGCAAGAAAGCGTATGGTGGTTATGTTGAATAAAACATAACGTTTATCCTCTGCCGTTTTGGGAGAATCGGCCATGACCCTGAAGGACAGCACCACCCTCAAGCAGCTGGACAGTGCTCACCACCTGCATCCCTTTACCGATTTCAAGGCGCTTGGGGAGGAGGGCAGTCGCATCATCGTCGATGCCCAAGGCGTGTACATACGTGATGCCGACGGCAACCGAATACTGGATGCCATGGCGGGGCTGTGGTGCGTCAACCTGGGGTACGGTCGCAAGGAGCTGGTCGACGCCGCCACCCAGCAGCTGACTCAGCTGCCGTACTACAACAACTTCTTCAAGACCTCGCACCCACCGGCGGTGGAGCTGGCCGCGACCCTCTGCCGTCTCGCCCCGCCGCACATGAACCGGGTGTTCTTCACCGGTTCAGGCTCCGAAGCCAATGACACCGTCGTGCGTATGGTGCGGCGCTACTGGGCATTGAAGGGGCGTCCGCAAAAGCACTGGATCATCGGTCGCGAGAACGGCTATCACGGTTCCACGGTGGCGGGGATGAGCCTTGGGGGCATGGCACCCATGCATGAGCAGGGTGGGCCCTGCGTACCGGGGATTACCCATGTTCGTCAGCCCTACTGGTATGGCGAGGGCCTGCCTGATGCCAGCTGTGAGGACCCCGACAGCTTCGGTCGTCGCTGCGCCGAGGCGCTTGAGGCGCGCATTCAGGAGCTGGGCGCCGATCAGGTGGCGGCATTTATCGCCGAGCCGGTACAGGGTGCCGGTGGCGCCATCATCCCGCCAGACAGCTACTGGCCGGCCATCAAGGAGGTGCTGGATCGGTACGATATCCTGCTGGTGGTGGATGAGGTGATCTGTGGGTTTGGTCGCCTGGGAGAGTGGTTCGGCAGTGTTCACTACGATCTGATACCCGACCTGATGCCGATCGCCAAGGGTCTGTCGTCAGGTTATCTGCCTATTGGAGGCGTGCTGGTCGGTGACCGTGTCGCCGAGACCCTGATCGAGGAGGGGGGCGAGTTCTATCACGGCTTCACCTACTCAGGGCATCCCGCCTGCGCCGCTGTGGCGCTGAAAAACCTGGAGCTGATGCAGGCCGAGGCGATCGTCGACAAGGTCCGCAACGAGCTGGGGCCGTACCTGGCGTCACGCTGGAAGGCCCTGGAGGCCCATCCATTGATCGGCGAGGCACGCTCGCTGGGGTTGATCGGTGCCCTGGAAATTGTCGCTGACAAGGCCAGCGGGCAGCGCTTTGACAAGGCCCTGGCCGTGGGCAATCTGTGTCGTGACATCTGCTTTGAAACGGGGCTGGTGATGCGCTCGGTGGGTGACACCATGGTCATCTCACCCCCCTTGGTGATCAGCCGTGACGAGATCGATGAGCTGGTGCGTCTCGCCGAGCGTGCGCTGGACGAGACCTTGCGGCGGCTCGAAGCGCAGGGTGTCAGTATTGCGTCCTGCGAGCAGGTGGAGTCATGACGCGTCTCCAGCCTGTGATGAGCGTGTAACGCCCAGTGAAAGCGCCTTGCCCTGGATAAGGGGCCGGGGAAGAGGTCACGCCTGGCGTGGCCTCTTGTTGTATCAAGGGAGGGGTGGGCGAGAGGAGACGATGGCTGCTAGAACGTGCGGGCAGGGGTGGCGCAGCTGACCAGTCGGCAGGCCTCTTTGCCGGGATTGCGGAAGCGATGAGGCACATTGGTGTCGAAGTAGTAGGCTTCGCCGGCAGCGAGCATGCGGGTTTCAGCGCCAATGGTGATTTCGATGGCGCCCTCGAGGATGACGCCTGCTTCCTCTCCCTGATGGGTAATCATCTCGCGCCCTGTATCGCTGCCTGGGGGGTAGGTCTCGATCATGAACGACAGGGCCCGGCTATCACGATTGGCGCCAACCAGCTTGAAGATGACGTCGCCACTACCCACGTCCGTCAGCTCATCGGCACTGTAGAAGACCTGATTCTTGCTCTCCAGGTCCATGGTGAAGAAGTCGCCGACGCTCATCGGAATGGCGTCCAGGATCTTCTTCAAGGAGCTGACGGAGGGGCTGACCTTGCCTTGTTCGATCAACGACAGGCTGGAATGGGTGACGCCGCAGCGCTTGGCCAATTCCCGTTGAGAGATTCCGCGCAGGGTTCTCAAGGCCCGTAGTCGGGCTCCGACATCGTCAGACATGGTGACTTCCTAGGCCGCTAGTGGACGAGAGGCCCCGGGACAGCCGCTGTCCCGGGGAGGCGTGCGTCAGTTTCAGCACAGAGCGTCGAGTTTTTCCTTGAGCAAGCCGTTAACCTGCTGAGGGTTGGCGGTGCCGCGAGACGCTTTCATCACCTGGCCGACAAAGTAGCCGATCATCTTGCCGCGCTTATCAGGCTCTGCATCCCGGTACTGGGCGACCTGGGCGGGGCTTTCGCTGATGACCTGATCCACCATGGCCTCAATCGCCCCGGTGTCGGTGACCTGCTTGAGTCCCTTGGTCTCGATGATCTGGTCGGCGCTGTCACCTTCCCCATTCCACAGGGCCTGGAAGACTTGCTTGGCCGCCTTGCCGTTGATGGTCGAGTCGATGACGCGCTTGATCAGACCGCCAAGCTGTTCGGCGCTGACGGGGCTGTCGGAAATGTCGAGCCCGTCGCGGTTGAGCGCCCCGGACAGTTCTCCTTGCACCCAGTTGGCCGCCTGCTTGGCGTCGCCGCAGAGGTCCTTGACCTGCTCGAAGTATTCCGCCATTTCACGGCTGGCCGACAGCACTCCGGCATCGTAGGCGGACAGGCCCAGTTCGTCCTGGAAGCGCGCGCGCTTCTCCGCAGGCAGCTCGGGCAGGCTCTCGCGCAGGTGGTCGACGTAGGCGCAGTCGAGCACCACGGGCAGCAGGTCGGGGCAGGGGAAGTAGCGGTAGTCGTTGGCTTCTTCCTTGGTCCGCATGCTGCGTGTCTCGTCGGCCTCCGGGTCGTACAGGCGGGTTTCCTGCACCACCTTGCCGCCGTCCTCGATCAGCTCGACCTGGCGCTCGACTTCATAGGCAATGGCGCGCTCGACGAAGCGGAACGAGTTGACGTTCTTGATCTCGGCACGGGTGCCGAACGCTTCCTGACCCTTCGGACGTACAGAGACGTTGACGTCGCAGCGCATGGAGCCTTCGGCCATGTTGCCGTCAGAGATTCCCAGATACGTCACGATGGAATGGATGGCCTTGAGATAGGCCGCGGCCTCCTTGGCCGAGCGCATGTCCGGCTCGGAGACGATTTCCAGAAGGGGCGTGCCCGCGCGGTTCAGGTCGATCCCGGTCATGCCGTGAAAGTCTTCGTGCAGCGACTTGCCGGCATCCTCTTCCAGATGAGCATGGTGAACCCGAATGATCTTGCTGGTGCCGTCGTCCAGCAGGATCTCCACTTCACCAGCGCCGACGATGGGGTGGTACATCTGGCTGGTCTGGTAGCCCTTGGGCAGGTCGGCGTAGAAGTAGTTCTTGCGGTCAAACACCGACACTTCGGGAATGTCGGCATGAATGCCCAGGCCGAACTTGAGCGCCATGGCCACGGCTTGCTCGTTCAATACGGGAAGCACGCCGGGCAGCCCCAGGTCGACAGCGTTGGCCTGGGTGTTGGGCTCGGCACCGAAGGCGGTGGACGAGCCGGAGAAGATCTTGGAGCGGGTCGCGAGCTGTACGTGCACCTCGAGACCGATCACGGTTTCCCATTCCATCAGCGGTTCTCCTCGGTCATCGCGGGACGCTTGGTATGCCAGTCGGTGGCCTGCTGGAACTGGTGTGCCACATTGAGCAGGCGGGTCTCGGCAAAGTGTGTGCCGAGAATCTGCAGGCCAACCGGACGCTGGCCGGAGAAGCCTGCCGGAACGCTGATGCCGGGAATGCCGGCCAGGTTCACCGCGATGGTGTAGATATCCTGCAGGTACATGGAAACCGGGTCTTTCTGGGCACCCAGGTCAAAGGCGGGTGTCGGCGCGGCCGGCCCCATCAGCACGTCGACCTCTTCGAAGGCGTCGAGGAAGTCCTGACGGATCAGTCGGCGCACTTGCTGCGCCTTCTTGTAATAGGCGTCGAAGAAGCCCTCCGACAGGGTGTGGGTGCCGATAAGGATGCGACGCTTGACCTCTTCGCCAAAGCCTTCTGCACGAGAGCGCTTGTACAGATCGATCAGGTCGAGCGGATTGTCGCAACGGTGGCCAAAGCGCACGCCGTCGTAGCGTGACAGGTTGGACGAGGCCTCTGCCGGCGCGATCACGTAGTAGGCCGGAATGGCGTACTGAGTGTGCGGAAGGCTGACCTCGCGCACGCTGGCTCCCAGCGACTCATAGACCTTGATGGCCTCGTCGATGGCCTGACGAACACCACTGTCCAGGCCGTCTCCAAAGTACTCGCGGGGCAGGCCGATCTTGAGGCCGGACAGCGGTGCTGTCAGTTCCTCGGTGTAGTCGGGGACGCCGCGAGCCACGCTGGTGGAGTCGCGCACGTCATGGCCGGCGATGGCATTCAACAGATGGGCGCAGTCCTCGGCACTACGGGCCATGGGGCCGCCCTGATCCAGGCTGGAGGCGTAGGCGATCATGCCGTAGCGCGATACACGGCCGTAGGTGGGCTTCAGGCCGGTGATGCCGCAAAAGGCCGCCGGCTGGCGAATCGATCCGCCGGTGTCGGTGCCCAGCGCTGCAGGCACAAAGCCGGCGGCGATGGCAGCGGCGCTGCCGCCGGATGAGCCGCCGGGGACAGCGTTCAGATCCCAGGGGTTCTTGACCGCCCCGTAGAAGCTCGACTCGTTGGAGGAGCCCATGGCGAACTCGTCCATATTGGTCTTGCCAAGGCTCACGCTGCCCGCGGCCTTGAGCTTCTCGACCACGCTGGCGTCATAGGGCGCGACGAAGTTGTCGAGCATTCTGGAGCCGCAGCTGGTGCGCACGTCCTTGGTACAGAAAATATCCTTCAGCGCCAGCGGTACGCCGGTCAGCGGTCCTGCCTGGCCGTTGGCCCGCGCCTGATCTGCGGCGTCGGCGGCGCTCAGCGCCTGGTCGGCGGTCACGGTGATAAAGCTGTTGATCGTCTTGTCGTGGCGATCAATACGTCCGAGCAGATCCTGGGTCAGCTCGCGGCTGGAGATGGTGCCGGCAGCAAGTGCCTGGCTGATCTCTGTCAGCGTCTTGTCATGCATGGGCCTGGCTCCCTGTGTGCGTGAATCCAGTGTCGAGAAAAAAGGGGCGAGGCGTCATTCGACGACGCGCGGCACCAGATAGAGGCCGTTTTCGACCTGAGGTGCGCAGCGTTGAAAGTTGTCGCGTTGGTCAGTTTCGGTGACCTCGTCGGCGCGCAGGCGCTGGGTGGCATCGAGGGGATGGGCCAAGGGGGCGACGCCCTCGGTATCGACTGCCTGGAGCTGGTCAACCATCTCCAGGATCCGGCCGAGATCATCGTGGTAGTGGGCAGCGTCATTCTCTGAAAGGTCGATCCGGGCCAGGTGAGCGGCACGGAGTACCTCGGCGTGTTCAAGCGCCATGATCAATTCCTCGACGGAAGGGTCCATGAAATGACCGCAGAAGGTACCACATTCCGGGGCGCTCGGGCAGGTCTGCCCGGTCAAGTGAGACGCGCAACACGCTTGCCGCTAGGGGGGGTCAGTGATACCGTTTGCGTCCGCACAGGGTTTCCGGTCTGCACTAGGTATCTTTTCCATGTTCAAACGTTTACGAGGTGTGTTTTCCAGCGATCTGTCGATCGATCTGGGGACGGCCAATACGCTCATCTACGTGCGTCATCGCGGGATCGTCCTGGATGAACCCTCCGTGGTTGCGATCCGACAGTCTGGCAACATGCGCAGCGTGGCGGCGGTGGGTGCCGATGCCAAGCGCATGCTGGGCCGCACCCCGGGAAACATCACTGCCATTCGTCCGATGAAGGACGGCGTCATCGCCGACTTCACCGTGACCGAGCAGATGCTCCAGTATTTCATCCGCAAGGTGCATCAGAGCACCTTCCTGACGCCTAGCCCCCGGGTCCTGGTGTGCGTTCCCTGCATGTCTACCCAGGTCGAGCGCCGTGCCATCAAGGAATCCGCCGAGGGGGCTGGTGCCCGTGAAGTCTTCCTGATCGAGGAGCCGATGGCGGCTGCTATCGGCGCCGGGCTGCCGGTGGAGGAAGCCCAGGGTTCGATGGTCGTCGATATCGGTGGTGGTACCACAGAGATCGCCATCATCTCGCTCAACGGCGTGGTCTACTCCGAGTCGATTCGTATCGGCGGCGATCGCTTCGACGAGGCGATCAGCTCCTACGTGCGTCGCCACTATGGCAGCCTGATCGGTGAGGCGACCGCCGAGCGCATCAAGGAAGAGATTGGCTGTGCCTATCCGGGTGGCGAGCTGCGCGAAATCGACGTGCGTGGCCGTAACCTGGCGGAAGGCATTCCGCGCAGCTTCACGCTGAATTCTCACGAGATTCTGGATGCGCTGCAGGAGCCGCTCGGCTCGATCGTCTCAGCGGTCAAGAGCGCCCTTGAGCAGTCTCCCCCCGAACTGGCCTCTGACATCGCCGAGCGTGGCCTGGTGTTGACCGGTGGTGGTGCACTGCTGCGCGATCTCGACAAGTTGATCGCCGAAGAGACCGGCCTGCCTGTGGTGGTCGCGGACGATCCGCTGACTTGCGTCGCCCGTGGCGGCGGCAAGGCCCTGGAAATGATTGATCAGCATACCTTCGAGCTGCTCTCCAGCGACTGACAAGGTGTGGCCCAGGATCTCCAGGGAGTCGGCCTATCAAACCGCTGTTCTCGCATGGCTCCGTCCCCGGGTATCGCATGTTGTTGTGTGCGGTGCTCGCGGGTGGGCTGATGTTTGTCGATACGCATTTCACCCGCATGGAGTCGGTGCGTGCCCAGCTGTCGACGCTGGTTGCCCCTATCCAGTGGGTCGTGAGCCTGCCCAGTGATGTGCTGAATTGGGGGGCTCTGGCATTGTCCGAGCAGCGTTCTCTGGTCGAGGAGAACGCGCGTCTACGTGAACAGCTGCTGACGCTCTCCCATCGGGTCCAGCGGATGGCCAGCCTGACCGCGGAAAACGTCCGCCTGCGCGAGCTGCTCGATGCCGCCCGAGACCATGAAGTTCCCTACCTGACTGCCGAGCTGCTGTCCCTCGATCCAGACCCCTTCACCCATCAGATGGTGATTGACCGTGGCCGTCGCGATGGCGTCTATGTGGGCCAGCCGGTGATGGACTCGTCGGGTATCGCCGGGCAGGTCAGTGAATTGTCCGCCTATTCCAGTCGCGTCCTGATGCTGACCGACGCCAGTCACGCGCTGCCCATCCAGGTCAATCGCAACGGTCTGCGCTTCATCATTCAGGGAACGGGCAACTACGATGCCCTGAAGGTCCTGCATGTACCGGATACCGCAGATATTCGGGTCGGCGACCTGCTGGTCAGCTCCGGCCTGGCGGGACGTTTTCCCGCAGGCTACCCGGTGGCCAGGGTCAGCGACGTGGGTCATGATCCCGGCGAGCCGTTCGCGACGGTCAGCGCGGCGCCGGTGGCACAGCTTCAGCGCTCGCGGCATTTCCTGCTGCTGTTCCCACCGGAGCCGGCGCTAGAGGTGTCTCGCGGCCGCTGGCACCCTGACCTGGATCCGGTTGCCATCGAGTCGGCTCGCCGTCTTGGCGAGCTACTGCTGCCACCCGAGGACGACACCGAGGAGGACAACTGATGGCTGCCACTCCACGGGCCAGTCTGTTGCTGGTGTGGCTGACACTGGCCTTGTCGCTGTGTCTCCAGGTCATGCCCATGGCCGATGGTTGGCAGGTTTGGCGACCTGACTGGCTGGGACTGATGCTGCTGTACTGGTGCATGACGCAGCCTGATCGCGTGGGCGTGTTCCACGGCTTTGCGCTGGGGCTGTTGCTCGACCTGATCGAAGGGGCGCCGCTGGGGCAGAGTGCCTTGACCTTGTCGCTGCTGGCCTTTCTTGGCGCGCTGGTCTATCCCAGATTTCGCACGTACTCCCTGGTTCAGCAGGCGGTACTGATCTTCGTGCTGCTGGGACTGGTGCAGCTGGTAGAACAATGGCTGCGCACGCTGTTCGGGCCTTTTTCGATGCATCTGTCGTTTCTCATGCCCTCGCTGATCGGGGCCGCCCTGTGGCCGTGGCTGGTCACTCTGTTCAAGGCCCTGGGCCGGCGCGCGGTCCGCGAGTAACCTGGCCAGGAGTCTGTGCATGCCTTCCGCTAGCGACCTTCCCTTGTCGAACACGCTGCGTCTGGCGTCGGCCTCGCCGCGTCGACGTGACTTGCTGGCGAGTATCGGTGTCGAGGTCGAGGTCTGCCCCGTGGACATCGATGAAACGCCGCATCCGGGTGAGCAGGCCGTGGACTATGTCGCGCGCCTTGCCCGGACCAAGGCGACCGTCGGTCAGCGCGCAGGACTGGCCCAGCCGGGGGCGGCGAGTGAGGACCGGGTCACGCTGGGATCTGATACCGCGGTTGTCCGCGATGGGCAGATTCTAGGCAAGCCAGCGGATGCCGCAGAGGGGTATGCCATGCTGCGTTCGCTCTCCGGGCGTGATCATCAGGTGATGACGGCTGTGGCGGTCACCGGGCCAGCGGGTCTGCTGGAGGTCACGGTCGTCACTGACGTCACCATGCGGATGATCGAAGACGCCGAGATTCATGCGTATTGGCGCAGCGGTGAACCCCAGGACAAGGCCGGGGGATATGCCATCCAGGGGCTTGCCGCGGTGTTCGTCGAGCGCATTGCCGGCAGCCATTCGGCGGTGGTGGGACTGCCCTTGTTCGAGACCGCCGCCTTGCTTCGACAGCAGGGCATGGCGCTGTGGTGTGGGGCCCTTCCCTAGAGCACTGCGTTGCGGTGAATCGCTCTGCACGGGAGGGTGACAGGCGTCTTCGACATGGATGGCGCAGCGTTGAGGCCGGCCCATCTGGCGTCATCTGTCGCTGCGCGATGGCAAGCGGGTCGAAAGCGCGTATGCTGCATCAATCCGTATGGCCAGGATGGCCGAGACAGGCATCGTCGCAACGGTGGGTGGCTATGTCATAATGGCGCCAGACATCAAAGGACAAGGACAGCCGCATGAGTGGTGAAGTACTCATCAACCTGACGCCGATGGAAACCCGCGTAGCCGTGGTGGAAAATGGCGTGCTCCAGGAAGCCTTCATCGAGCGGGCCAGGCGGCGCGGTATTGTCGGCAATATCTATCAGGGCAAGGTCGTTCGAGTGTTGCCCGGCATGCAGGCCGCCTTCGTCGATATTGGTCTGTCACGGGCGGCCTTCATTCACGCCCACGACGTCGGTGATCACGCCGCCAGTGGCGAAGAGCAGCCGTCCATTTCGCATCTCCTGCACGAAGGCCAGTCACTGGTCGTCCAGGTGACCAAGGACCCCATCGGTTCCAAGGGGGCTCGCCTGACCACCCACCTGTCGGTACCCTCCCGCTACTTGGTGTACATGCCAGATTCGCCCCATAACGGGGTGTCCCAGCGTATCGAGGACGAGACCGAGCGAGAACGTCTGCGAGAGCTGGTCGAGGCGGCCCAAGCCGAGCAGCAGATCGACATCACCGGCGGCTTTATCGTGCGCACCGCTGCAGAGGGTGTGACCCTCGAGGAAATGGCGGCGGACATGCACTTTCTGCTGCGGCTATGGCGCAAGGTCAGCGAGCGCAAGATCACGGCCCCGGCCCCCAGCGTCATCTATGACGACCTGCCCCTGTTCATGCGAACCCTGCGCGATGTCATGCGTGATGACATCGAGAAGGTGCGCATCGATTCCCGCGAGAACTTCGTCAAGCTGGTCGAATTCGCGGAAGAGTTCATGCCGACCGCGGTCGGGCGGATCGAGCACTATGCCGGCGAGCGCCCCATCTTCGATCTGTACAGCGTGGAAGATGAAATCCAGAAAGCGCTGGCACGCAAGGTGCAGCTGAAATCCGGTGGCTATCTGGTGATCGACCCCACCGAGGCGATGACCACCATCGACGTCAATACCGGCGGCTACGTGGGTCATCGCAATCTGGAAGAGACGATCTTCAAGACCAATCTCGAGGCCGCTACCGCCATCGCCCGGCAGCTGCGTCTGCGTAATCTGGGTGGCATCATCATTATCGATTTCATCGACATGGTGGACCCCGAACATCAGCGGCAGGTGCTGAGAATGCTCGAGAAGTCTCTCGAGCGTGATCACGCCAAGACCAAGTGTACCGGCGTCACCGAGCTTGGGCTGGTGCAACTGACCCGCAAGCGGACCCGTGAGAGTCTCGAGCAGACGCTGTGCGAGCCCTGCCCATCCTGCCAGGGACGCGGCACGCTGAAGACGCCGGAATCCGTATGCTACGAAATCTTCCGGGAGATCCTGCGCGAGGAGCGAGCCTACAACGCGGAGACCTACGCAGTGCTGGCCTCCCAAGCCGTGGTCGATCGTCTGCTCGATGAAGAGTCGGCGGCAGTGGCTGATCTGGAAGAGTTCATCGGCAAGACGATCCGCTTCCAGGTCGAGACTCACTATTCCCAGGAGCAGTACGACATCGTGCTGATGTGATGTGATGAGGCCGATTCGCCTGCTGACTCGCTGGTTACTGACGCTGGTGGCGGTGGTGCTGGCCCTCGCCGCACTGCTGTCGGTGGTCCTGCGTTTCTCCCTGGGCCAGGTGGATCGGCTGGAAAGCACGCTGATCGACATGGTCGAGTCTCGCTTCGAGGCCGAGGCCCACCTGGTCGAAATGAACGGGGCGCTGCGGGGGCTTGACCCCGAGCTGTCGCTGGATGGCCTGCGCCTGGAAGCGCGCGACGCCCTGGGCAGCTATCCGCTGTTGGAAGTCGAGCAGGGGGAGGTGCGCCTGGACACCCTGGCCAGTCTTCAGCAGGGTATTCCCGTCGCCGACAAGGCGCATTTTCAGGGCGTGACCCTGCATCTTTACCAGGACCGTGAGCGTCGCTGGTTGTGGCCCAAGCCGGCCCGGATTCCCCCCGAACTCATGCCTGATGGCGAATTCAACCTGCAGCGTCTGGACTTCTGGGTCGGCGTGATGCTGCGTCAGCGGGCCTGGGTCGATGATCTACGCGTGGTGCTCCACGGGCGGCGGGAAGTGACCACCCTGCATGCGCCCCGGCTGTTGATGACCGGGAACGAAACACGCACCCACATCGAAGGCGAGATTTTCATTGAAGACCGCTCCATGGAAGCCATGGAAGTGGTGATGGCGCTGACCCCCGGCACCCGGGACGCCGGCAACTTCAGTGCGGCGCTGCAGGGCACCATGCAGCTCGACAGCCTGACCGGACTGTCGCGCCTGATCGGCATCGAAGACGTGCTCAGGCTGGATGAGGCCAGCGGTGATGCCACGGTATGGGCCCGTTGGGATAACGGACGGCTGGCGGATGTGCGTCTGGATGTGCGGGCGCCGCGTATCGCGCTGAACCAGGATGATCATAGCCCATCGTCGGTAGCCCCTGAGGCACCCGCGGCAGAGCATGGCGGCATCGTGATGACGGGGGCCGAGCTGAGAGGGCAGTGGCTGCGGCGTGGGGTCGATGACTGGGAAGCCTGGTTCGAAGGCGACACTGAAGACGTGCTGTGGACGGGCAACGACGGTGAACAGGCCCCTGAGGGCAGCGCGCTGCCGCGTTTTTGGCACGTGGCCAGTCGAGAGGATGGCTGGTGGGCCAACGCCAGTGACTTCGAGCTTGGGGCGCTGGCCCAGTGGCGGGAACGGGTGCGCCTGCCCGAAGGGCTGTCGCGTGCGGTATCGGCGTTGCAGCCAAGAGGGCGCGTCACCGGGCTAGGTTTTGGCAAGCGCGAAGGCGAGTGGCGGGCCCGCGTCAGCGCCGAGGGCGTCGAGGTGGATCCCTGGGAGGATGCGCCAGGTGGGGGCCCCCTCGATGTATGGGTCGAGGCCGACGGCACTCGAGGAAAAGTCGACTTTGTCGATACCGGTGCAGCGTCCATGCACTTCCCTAACCTGTTCTCGGCACCGATGGCACTGGACTACGCCACCGGCCAGGTGCAGTGGTCCTACGATGGTCCGCGCAGCTACGTCAGTGGGCGAGATCTCAGGGTAGGCTGGCGCGGTGCCAAGGTCGACGGGGAATTTGGCCTGGCGATTGCCGGAGACCGGCGCGGGGGCTTCGGCCTGTCCCTCGATATGCGTGACGTCAACGCCCGCGATACCGCGCTCAGTGAGTGGCTGCCGATGCCGCTGCTGCGAAACGATGTCGACCCTGAGCTGGCCGAATGGCTCGCCAGCGGCCTGGCGGGGCGGGTGCCCCAGGGGCAGCTGAGGTTGCACGTGCCCCTGCGTGAGCAGGACAGCCTCGACAGCGATGGCGAGGGTGGTGACAGGTTGGACACCACACTTGGGCTTGAGCTCGACATTGTCGATGGGCGTGTTCCCTACGCCGATGGCTGGCCAGCGCTTCAGCAGGTGCGCGGACATCTGTCCGTCGAAGACGATAGCCTGGAAGCCCGCGTCGATCATGCTGAAAGCCTGGGAGTGGTCACAAATGATGCTCGCGTCAGCTTGCAGGACCAGGTGCTGAGCGTAGATGGACCGCTGACTGCGTCGTTGACTGATCTACTGCGGTTCCTGGGCGAGATGCCGGTGGATGGCGTCGATGCCGCCAGTGACTGGCAAGGCGAGGGGCAAGTCCAGGGTGAGCTGGCCTTGCGTATGCCGATGGACGACCCTGACGGACTGTCTCTTAGCGTCGAGGCCAATGCCGAAGCCTCATCGGTCACCCACCAGAGCACCGGGCTTTCCTTCGAGAATGTTCGCGGGCCGCTGACGTGGCAGCAGCACGGCGACGATGGCGGCCTGTCGGGGCGACTTGATGGTCGCGTGCTGGGCGGTGACGTGACCGCAGAGCTGGAAGGCAGCAACGACAGCGTTGCCCTGTCGGGGCGTGCCGAGGCGCCTGCGCTGCTGGACTGGGCGGGACTGCCTTCGGGGGCGTTGCTGTCCGGTGCCTTTCCATGGCGCGGGCGCTTGAACCTGGAGGCTCAGCGCTTGCAGCTCGACAGTACACTGGAGGGCCTGACGATCGAGCTGCCGGCCCCCCTGGGCAAGCGTGCCGCGGAGCGTGTACCGCTTGCGCTGGATCTACGCCTGGGTGATGCCATGAGCCTGAGTGCCGAGTACGGCAACAGTGTCGGCGCCAGGTGGCGCGATGCCGGTGGTGGCCAAGGCCAGCTGTGGATCGGTCGGTCGGCGCCTGCCGCCTGGCCCAGGGAGCGGGGCGTGGCGGTGTTGGCGCATCTTCCAAGGCTGGATCTCACGGCCTGGGCGGATGCCCTCAAGCCCCTGGCCGGCAGCATGCCGGGTGGTGGTTCCGGCAGTGGCAGTGGCAGCGTGGGTCTGGCCAGGGTCGAGGCCCGCAGCGACTGCCTCAGCGACGGCGACCGCTGCCTGGGTTCCCTGGTCATCAATGCCAGTCCCGAGCAGGGCGGCGGCCAGCGCTGGAACGCCTCGCTGGACGGTAGCCTGCTCAGTGGACAGATGCGCTATCGGCCCGGCACCCTTCAGCCACTGGTGCTGGATCTCGACCGACTGACCTTGGATGACCTGATTCCGGCGTCTTCAGGGCAAGCGGTCGCCGGGGCCGAAGCCGGTTCACTGTTTGGTGAGCTTGAGGTGGCCGAGGAACCCGCCGAGTTTCCTGCCCGCGTGCGAGATCTGCCTGACGGGCGGCTCGACATCCGTACCATCCAGTACAAGGGCAATCGGATGGGCCCTTTCAGCGGCGAGTGGCGGACCCAGGATGATCGTCTGTCGGTAGACCCTGTCGCCTTGACCCTCGGCGAAGTCAGTGCCAATGGATCACTGATCTGGGAAGCCTCTGGCAGCCACCACAGCCTCACCAGGTCCCGGCTGGCGTTGACCGGGGGGGATCCTGGTAGCGCCCTGGCTGCGCTGGGCCAGGAGGTCGCGGTGCGTGCCGAGCGTCTGGATGTGGACAGTCAACTGGCCTGGCCTGGCGCGCCCTGGCAGTTTGCCCTGGCCCGTTCGAGGGGTAGCCTGGAGGTGAGCATGCTGGACGGTGCCTTCGCCAACATCAGTTCGCCATCGGCCAAGGTGGTGGGGCTTCTTAATGTCGATAACCTGCTGCGTCGACTGCGCCTGGACTTCACCGACGTCACCGGTTCAGGAACCGCCTTTGACCGTGTCAGCGGTAACGCAACCCTGTATGGTGGAGTGCTGGAAACCGATGGGCCGATCCGCATCGACGGACCGGCGACCGACTTCACGCTGGACGGCTCCGCCGACCTTGCCAGGCGTCAGCTGGACCTGATGCTCGGCGTCACGGTGCCCGTCAGCAACAACCTGCCACTGGCCGCTGTGGTCGCGGGCGCTCCCATCGTCGGTGGGGCGCTGTTCGTGGCCGACAAGCTGTTCGGTGACGTCATCGATCGGGTGACGCGAATTCACTATCTGGTGCAAGGTCCATGGACGTCGCCCCAGATCACTCTGGAAAGTGCCCAATGACATCACATCCTGCGAGCCTCGAAGAGGCGGTTGCCACTCTGTTGACCCCCGGCGGGCTTGACCTTGGCGGACTTGATGCCGGTCTGCGGCATGCCCTCGGGCCGGGCATCGACTATGCCGACCTGTATTTCCAGCGCGCCTGGCACGAAGGCTGGGTGCTGGAGGATGGCGAGGTCAAGGAAGCCAGCTACAACATCGACGGTGGTGTCGGGGTGCGCGCGATGGCCGGTGAAAAGACCGGCTTTGCCTATTCCAACCAGATTACCGCGGATGCGCTGGCGGAGACCGGACGAACTGCCTCGGGCATCGTGCGAAGCGGCGCCAGCCTCAACCAGGCGCCCCGCATCGTGGTCAGTGCAGAGCCCCGCTATGCGGGCATCGACCCCTTGTCGGGGCTGTCGGCCGAGGACAAGGTCGCGATGCTGAAGCTGGCTGACCGGGTGGCCAGAGCAGCCGACCCCAGCGTTACTCAGGTCAGTGCCTCGCTGTCCGGCGTCTATGAAGTGGTCCTGGTCACCGCCAGTGACGGCACTCTGGCGACCGATGTGCGTCCGCTGGTGCGCTTCAACGTGAGCGTGATTGCGTCTCGCAATGGGCGTCGGGAGCGGGGCAGCGCGGGAGGCGGTGGTCGTTACCCGATGGCGCGCCTGCGTGACGAGGGTGTCGCCGAAACCTATGCCAAGGAGGCCGTGCGCCAGGCGCTGGTCAACCTGGAAGCCGCGGATGCGCCGGCCGGGCAGATGCCCGTCGTGCTGGGGGCCGGGTGGCCTGGAATTCTGCTTCATGAAGCGGTGGGACACGGGCTTGAAGGTGACTTCAATCGCAAGGGCAGTTCCGCGTTCGCCGGCCGTATCGGTGAACGGGTGGCGGCGCCAGGGGTCACCGTGGTCGATGACGGGACGCTGACCGATCGGCGTGGTTCGCTGTCGGTGGACGATGAAGGAACGCCGAGTCAGTGCACCACTCTGATCGAGGACGGCATCCTCAAGGGCTACATGCAGGACAAGTTGAATGCCCGCCTGATGGGCATGGCACCGACTGGCAATGCTCGCCGCGAGTCGTTCGCGCACATGCCGATGCCTCGCATGACCAATACCTACATGCGGGCCGGTCAGGACGACCCGGAAGACATCATCAAGAGCGTCTCTCGCGGTCTTTACGCCGTGAGTTTTGGTGGCGGTCAGGTCGATATCACGTCCGGCAAGTTTGTGTTCTCTGCCAGCGAGGCGTATCTGATCGAGGACGGGCGCATTACCGCGCCGGTGAAGGGGGCTACCCTGATCGGTAACGGGCCCGAAGCCATGGGCCGAGTGTCGATGATTGGACACGACATGGCGCTGGACACCGGTATTGGCGTCTGCGGCAAGGAGGGGCAAGGCGTTCCTGTCGGCGTGGGTCAGCCCACCTTGAAGCTGGATGAGCTGACGGTTGGCGGCACCCAGTCGTGAGCGCCGCCTGACACCTACCCATGGGCGCGAGGTTCAGCGCCTTGGGTGGTGCAGGTATGGATGTCTCAGGTCGCGGTTTTTTCAGTTCTGAGTTTTCAGGACTGTGTTTTCAGGTCGCGCTGTGTAAGCCGACCCGAATGGCCGCCGCAAGGCAAGATGGCACCCGGCGGGGCTAGAGTCCCGCCGTGTCGCGCAGCAGTTTATAGAGCCGTTTGGCGTTGGTCGGCGGCTTGTTCTGCTCGCGCTCCTTGCGGGCATTGCGGATGAGCTGGCGCAGTGCCTGACGGTCGGCGTGGGGGTAGTCCGCCAGGAAGGGTTCGACTGCGTCGTCGCCTTCCTCGATCATCCGGTCGCGCCACTTTTCCAGGCGCAGAAAGGCATGGTCACGCTGCACCTGGGCCTGTTCGATTTCATCGAAGACGGCCTGAATGGCGTCGAGGTCTTCCTTGCGCATCAGTTTGCCGACGTACTGCATGTGGCGCCTTCTCGCCTCGCGGGCACGGATGCGATCGGTTTCCTCGATGGCGCGCAGCAGGTCGTCCGAGAGCGGGAAGCGTGCACGTTCGTCCGGCTTCATGGCGATGAAGCGTTCGCCCAAAGCCTGCAACTCGTGCATTTCGCGCTTGAGTTGTGACTTGCTGGGGCGGTCGTCGGGGGAGAGGTCTTGCTGGGTCATACCGGGTCCCTGATGAAGGCAGCTGGGGCAGCGAAGAGGCGAACGCCAACAGGCGGCGCCCGCCAAAGCTCAGGAGTATACCAGCCCGAGCCGACATGAGCGGCAAGGGATGACAGTCTCAAGCGGTCGATCGGGCCGCAGAAGGAGTAGAAGATGACACAGGCGTTTGATGCCACGGCCCAGCAGAGATTGCTGGAAGGGCGCGCCGAGAGCGCTGTAGCACTGGCCCGGCGGCTAGGAGCTGATGCCTGCGAGGTAGGTGCCAGTGTCGATCAGGGGATCGGTGTCAGCGTGCGTGAAGGCGATGTCGAGTCGGTTGAGCTGTCCCGTGATCAGGGCATTGCGGTGACCGTCTATCTCGGTCAACGCAAGGGCAGTGCCTCCTCCACCGACGCCAGCGATGCGTCGATCAAGAGCGTGGTCGAGAAGGCTATCGCTATCGCCCGCTACACCGGGGAAGATCCCGCTGCGGGCCTGGCCGATGCACAGCTTATGGCGACCGAACTGCCGGATCTCGATGTCCACCATCCCTGGGCACTGGAAACGGACGAGGCCATTCAGCGAGCCCTGGCCTGCGAAGCCGCCGGACTTGCTCGTGAGGGCATTCGCAGCTCTGACGGTGCCAGCCTGTCCAGCGGTGAGGGGGTGCGTGTCTACGCCAACAGCCATGGCTTCATGGGCAGTCAGCGCGGCAGTCGTCACTCATTGTCGTGCATGCTGATCGCGGAAGACGCCTCCGGCATGCAGCGCGACTACGATTACACCAGTGCCAGGGACCCCAAGGCCCTGCGCGATCCTGCCGAGGTCGGCGACAGTGCTGCCGAGCGCACCCTGCGTCGTCTTGGTGGCCAGACGCCGCAGACCGGCCGCTTTCCGGTCATGTTCGACCCGAGTCTGGCCAGTGGCCTGGTAGGGCACTTGATGTCGGCCCTCGCTGGAGGCGCGATCTACCGGGATGCATCGTTCCTGTGCGGGCGCCTGGGTGAGGCGCTGTTCCCGTCCTGGTTCGGTCTTGGTGAGCATCCGATGCTGGTGGGCGGCATGGCGAGCAGCCCGTTCGACGGTGATGGCGTGCAGACCCGTGACAATCGCTTTATCGAAGATGGCCGCATCGCCAGCTACATGCTGTCCGCCTACAGCGCGCGGCGCCTCGGCATGCAGACAACGGCCAATGCCGGTGGTGCGCGCAATCTGCGCCTGGTCGGTGCCACCACGCCCCATGGTGACATGCTGGCGCAGATGGACCGTGGGGTGCTGGTGACCGAGCTGATGGGGCAGGGGGTCAACGGCGTCACCGGCGACTACTCCCGTGGCGCTGCCGGTTTCTGGGTCGAAAATGGACGGATCCAGTATCCGGTCGAAGAGTTTACCATCGCCGGAAACCTGTCACGCATGTTCCAGGGGCTGGTGGCGCTGGGGGACGATGTCGATACCCGCGGCAGTATTCACAGCGGCAGCTGGTTGATCGACGAGATGACGATCGCTGGCAGTTGAGGCCCGAGAGCTGTGCCCATCACAGCCGATACCCTGGCCCAGGGTTGACGTAGGATGTGGATTGCGGCGCTATGCTGACAGTAATGATCGAGTCAGGCATGGGGAGCGTCATGGTGTGGAGACAATGGGGTGGCTGCCTGGGGGCGGTGATGTTGACGCTAGCTTCCGTTCAGGCAGACGAGGGGGACGGTACCGGCGCTGGCGATGCCGTTACTCTCGATACCTATATCAGGGCTCAGACCGACCACCATTTTCAGCGCTACGCTGATGACGGTTACTTCGGCACGCTACGCCATGATCGCGCGCCACTGCCTGCAGACGCGAACGTGCTGCGCCCCAATCGAGATGTGTTGCACAGTGTGGGTCTATTCGACCTGAGTTCTCCGGTAACGATCTCGACCCAGGCGGATCCCACCCGACTGCAGTCACTGCAGGTCGTGAGTCAGGACCATTTCACTCCACTGATGGTCTATGGGGGGCGTGAGATCACCCTGGACCAGGACACGGTGGGGTCACGCTATGCCCTGGTGATGGTCCGCACCCAGGTCGATGCAGACTCGCCTGAGGATATCGCCAAGGCCAACGCCCAGCAGGACGCGATCGAGTGGTCCCAGGCCGAACAGGGTGAGATGACACTGCCCGACTGGGATGTGCAGGGTCTGGCTGACGTGCGTGAAGCGGTATTGGGCTTGTCACCCTTCCTGTCGGGCAGTCACCGCATGTTTGGCGCCGAGGGTGACGTCGACCCTGTGCGCCATCTGTGGGGGACCGCTGCCGGTTGGCTGGGCCAGCCCATTGAAGAGGCGTACTACGTCACGATCAATCCGTTGCACAACGACGGCGACACCCCTCAGGTGCTGATGCTGCCGGTCGATGTGCCGGTCACCGGGTTCTGGTCGGTGACGGTGTATGACGACCAGGGCCGCTTGATCGACGGCGCCGACGGCGCCCAGTCGGTGACCAGCAGCACGGCGGACGCCAACGAGGATGGGTCGGTAACGCTGCATTTTGGCGGGGATCCCGACGTGCCGAACTATCTGGCGATTGAGCCTGGATGGAACTACACCCTGCGCTTCTATCGACCTACCGAGGCGCTGACGAAGGGGGAATGGCTGCCCCCTTCGCCGACGCCGGTCGGTTTGCCCGTGCCTGCTTCCAACTAGAACCATGCTCCCACGTCGGGCGTGGGAGCATCGCTCATGCTTGTGAGGCAGACAGCGCCTGGTCGAGATCGCTCAGCAGGTCATCGATGTGCTCGATGCCGATGGACAGTCGGACCATATCGGCGCTGACACCGGCGGCGGCCAATTCCTCGTCGTTCAACTGGCGGTGGGTAGTGGCGGCCGGGATGGCAGAGCAGGTCTTGGCATCGCCTATGTTGACCAGTCGAAGGATCAGGCCGAGAGCGTCATAGAAGCGTGCCCCCGCATCGCGCCCGCCGTTGATACCGAAGCTAAGAATGCCTGACGCTTTGCCTTGCAGGTAGCGGATCGCGAGCCCGTGATCCTTGTGGTGTTCGAGTCCTGCGTACTTCACCCATGAGACGGCGGGATGCTGCTCCAGATATTCCGCGACCTTCTGGGTGTTATCACAGATACGCTCGATTCGAAGCGATAGCGTTTCCAGGCCCTGCAGCAGGTTCCAGGCAGCCTGGGCGCTGAGTGCCGCGCCCATGTTGCGCAGTGGCACGACGCGGGCCCTGGCGATGAAGGCGGCCTCACCAACGTCACGGGTGTAGCTGATACCGTGATAGGACGGGTCCGCTTCGTTGAGCAGGGCAAAGCGCTTGGCATGGGAGGCCCAGGGGAAGCGTCCGGAGTCGACGATGACGCCACCGACGGTGGTGCCATGGCCGCCAATGTATTTCGTCGCCGAATGCACCACGATATCGGCGCCGTGGTCGATCGGGCGACACAGGAAGGGGGTGGCCACGGTGTTATCGACAATCAGCGGTAGGCCATGGTCATGGGCCAGAGTCGCCAGCGCGCCAAGGTCGACGACGCTGCCCGAGGGGTTGCCGATGCTTTCGCAGAAAATGGCTTTGGTTCGGGCATCGATGTGGCCGGCGATGGTGTCCAGGTCGTCCTTGTCGGCAAAGCGGACCTCGATGCCCTGACGAGGCAGCGTGTGGGCAAACAGGTTGTAGGTGCCCCCGTACAGCTCGCTGATCGAGACGATGTTGTCGCCGGTTTCGGCGATGGTTTGGATGGCGTAGGTGATTGCCGCCATCCCTGAGGCCACCGCGAGTCCGGCAATACCGCCTTCCAGTGCCGCTACCCGCCCCTCCAGCACGCTGCAGGTGGGATTCATGATGCGCGAGTAGATATTGCCTTCGACCTTGAGGTCGAACAGATCCGCGGCGTGTTGTGCACTATCAAATGAAAAGGACGTGGTCTGATGAATGGGTACCGCCACGGCATTCTGGTTGTCGGGCGTGTAGCCGTGATGCAGTGCGATCGTGTCCGGCTTCATGGGGGCTCCTTGTTGTGGTTGGGGTGGACTCAGAATAGTGGGCCGACCGTTCGCTGTCCTCAATATATTGAAACGTTCTAATTTATGGAGGCGTCCAAGATGTCCATAGAACCCACCGATGGCCAGGTCATGGTCGAACACGCACGTGTTTTCGCGACGGCCGCCCACTGTGCCATTGGCCAACGCCGCAAGTATCTGGAGACTCCCTACATCGAGCATCCTGCCGCGGTTGCCGCCTTGGTGCGCGAACATTGTCCGAGTCGGCCCGAGCTAGAGGCCGCGGCGTGGCTGCACGACGTGCTGGAGGATACTGAGGTCAGCGAGATGACCCTGCGTGAGTTGTTTCCTGCTGACGTGGTGGAACTTGTGGTGGCCTTGAGTGACCTTGAGGGGCTAGAGGTCGGCAATCGCGCCGCGCGCAAGCGGATCTCGCTGGAACGGTTGGCACGCGCTGGTGGGGATGCACAGACCGTCAAGTATGCAGATCTGATTCACAACACCGGCTCTATTGTCGAGCACGACCCTGGCTTCGCGCGGATCTACCTCAAGGAAAAGCGAGCGCTACTGGAGGCCATGGATCAGGGGCAGGACTCGCTCAAGCGCCTAGCCTGGGCATCGTTGGAGCAGGCCGAGGCCCGTCTGGGCAGGCGATAGAACGGTCCGGTACAGGCAGCAGCAGGCGTCAGCCTAGCCGCGAATCAGGCGGGCGCCTGGAGGCACTTGGTCATACAGGTCGTTGCAGTCACCGGAAGGAGGCTGGCGGTCCGGCGTCAGATCCAGGTACCAGATGCGGCAGGCACCTGGCGGGGGGAGCGCGTCTTCCGGTAACTGCAGGCTGTCGAGAGCGTCATACTGTCTGTCGCCTCGGCGCTCCGTCAGGCCGTCCGCGGGGGACGTGCTGGAGCAGCCGATGACCAGGCAAATGGCGAGTACGAGCACCCCCAGCAGCATGCCCGCAGATGGAGTGGTACCGGCCGCACTGCGCCGAGCGCCATAAAGGCGGAGATGTCTCATCAATGGCTCCCTCGTCAACCTCGGACCATGGCACGCGGGGTCATGGTTCCACGTAGGAGAAAGCCTAGCATGACTGGCGCCGCCGAGGCCGGGACGCGCTTCGCTATGGCGTGCACTCTGCTCGTCTATTCGTTTGCTCTTCTGCTCTTCTGCTCGTTTGCTCGTCTGTTCGTTTGCTCGTCTGTTCGTTTCATACGGGCGTCAGTGCACGGTGACCACTCGGCAGCGGGCGTGATGACTGACCTTGCGTGACACGCTGCCTTCGATCAGGGCCTTGAACTTGCCCATACCGCGATGCCCCATGACGATGGCGTCGACGCCGTGCTCACGGGCCGCGTCGAGGATGACCTGGCCTGGGCTGCCGTGGCGCAGCAGGATCATCGGTTTGGGAACCCCCAGGCTAAGCGCGTCACGCCCGGCGTTGTCGAGAATCTCTCTGCCGATGGCCTCTCGCTCATCCAGGGCAGCACCAGCGGCGATGGCGGAGACGCCCCAGACGAAGGCGGGTTCCGAACCGAGCTCTTCTGGCACGTGCAGCAAGACTAGCTGGCCGGCGCTTGCGTTTCCTGCGGGCGAAGTATCGTCGCTGCGATGGGCATTGAGCAGCGTGCAGGCCACCTTCAGCGCTTCACGGGAGTAGCAAGAGCCGTCTACCGGTACCAGAATCTTGGTGAACATCGCCGCGGTCCATGTGGTGACTGATCATGTAGGAATTGTAGGATCAGAGCGTCCGCCAAGTTCTTGATTTGGATCATGATGGTCAGCGTTTACGGGCGCCCAGGGCTATTGTTGGTGCTTCAGCCGTCTGGCCTGCAGCGGCGCAGCGCCCAGCAAAAAGCCCCGGGCGTCGGTAGGGACGCCCGGGGCTTGGCTGCGTCGTTTGGCGTCAGTGATCCAGATAGAGGTAGTGCTGCCAACCGAGCATGCGAAGGAGCACCTTGCGCATGATGGCCACGTGATGGAAGTGCTCGGTGTAGACCGCCGCCTGGGCGCTGATGCCCAACGGCAGGTCGGGCACGTCCTGGTCCGGCAGCAGCCGCAATGTCACCAGCGCCGGGGCATCCACTGTCTTGAAGGCGTCTGCGCCCAGCAGGCGATCTCCTGCCGCGACCTGAGACTCGGCGATGGCGGGAAGCACCTCGATGACCTCTGCGCTGAACACCTGGCCAGGCAAGGCCGTGAAGGTCAGCTCTGCTTCGTCACCCTGCTGGATGCGGTTCAGCGCCTGCTGACGGAAGGCGCCAGTAAAACGACCTGGCTCATCGTGCACGAAGACTCCCATCGGCTTGAGCGGCAGCGGCACCGCCATCATGCCGGGGCGTACCGCCAGCTGGGTAAGATACCCGTCTGTCGGGGCGCGGATAATGGTGTTCTCCAGGTCGTACTGGGCCTGGGCCAGTTCGGCCCGCTTGGCGATCACCAGTGGGTCCTGATCATTGGCATCGGGACGCTGTTCCGCTTGAGCTCTTTCCAGCGCGGCCTGGGCCTGGGATACCCGGGCGGCGGTGGTCTCGGCGACCTGGGCCGCTTCATCGATCTGCTGTCGACTGAAGGCCGATGAGGCCGCCTGGTAGCGTGCCAGGGTGCGCTGGGCCTGGTTGCGATCCGCCTGGGCGGCCAGCAAGTTGGCTTCCGCCTCAGCCACGCCTGCGGTGCGGCTGTCAGAGTTGCGCAAGGTGTCTTCCAGCTCGGCGGTCAGACGCTCCACCTTGGCTTCGAACTGCCGTGCATCGAGGGTGAACAGCGGGGTGCCGGCCTTGACCAGGGTGTTGGGGGATACGTTGACCGACGTGACGCGGGCTCGTACTTCCGACACCAGCGGCGTGACGGCGTAGGCCTGACGCACCTGGCGAGTGAAGGGGTGGTTGTAGTTCATCAACAGCACCAGCGTCGAGACGACAATCACGCCGCCCAGAAAGGCGGTGGGCACTGTCCACTTGTTCAGCGGGATGCGAAACACCTTGAAGATGACGATGCAGATGGCGGCGTAGGTCAGGACGATAAGCAGATCCATCAGGACTGGCCTCCCTGCTGGGTTGAGCTGACGGTTTCGGCCGTCGGGGTAGCCTGCCCTGATTCCTGCCGATCAAGCCGCTGCCTGAGCTGCTCCAGCTCCGCCCTCAGTTGATCGATCTCGTTGCGTTCCCTGGCCTGTTCCTGCTCGATCTGCTGAAAGCCCCAGCCGCGATCATCGCGATACAGGGTGGCCCAGATCCACAGGAAGGGCCACAGCACATGGAGGGTGAAGAGGCTGACCCAGCCCGCTACGTGGATAGCATCCTGATGAGGATGATTGCGCTTCTTGGCGATGCCATAGGGAATGTCGTGAATGACGATAACCCCGTAGAACAGCGTCAAGGCGACAAAAAAGAGAATGCCAAGGGCAAAGTAGTTCAGCATGCAGGGGCCTTTTTTCTTGAATGCTTTTGGAAGAACGCACATCCCGTACCGTTCGCCGCTAAAGATAGCACGAGCGGTGGTCCGATTCGTCGCGGCTTCGTGGCAGTTGTCAACGCGCCGGTGGCCACAGCACAGCGCCGCTATGCCAGAGCGTGATATGCGACGAGAGGGGTGAGGCGAGCGGTGTCCTCAGGCCTGTGAGCGCGATGGCTATCGCTGCGATAAAGCGATCAAAGAGGGCAAGTGGGCGTTATCACTGAGCGCCTGGCGAGGCACGTTCCTAGCACCTTCTGAACATGTTCTGAAAGAGTGACGTCACGATTCGGTCACGTTCGATAATCTAGTGCGTCGAGACAACGTGGTCGGGATCGGGAAAAGCTGAGGGATATCAAGATGGTGCGGATGGGGAGACTCGAACTCCCACGCGCTAAGGCACTAGAACCTAAATCTAGCGTGTCTACCAATTCCACCACATCCGCATGCAGGTGAGCGGTGCACATTGTACGTTGCTTGACCGGCAAGTCAACTTTTTCAGCTGTTGGGCGACGCCGCAGCCATCAGGGCCCAGGCGGATGGCTATGGGCCCTTGGTGACAGGCCGCTCATGCCTGAGGCGAAGGGAGCATGCCGGAGGCAATGAGCGCTAATGCAATAAGAGCTAATTCAATAAGAACAAAGGCAGCGAGACAAAAAGGCAACGAATCAAGCGACGCGATAAAGCCAAGGCCTAACCGGGGGGAAGCGTCAGGTACTCGGCGGCCTGCTGCGCCAGCTCCTGGTGGTCGCTGCCTTCCAGGCGGGGAATGATGCCCAGGCAAGGCCCCGGTAGCCGCGCGGTCAGATGGGCAAGGTTGTCCTGGTAAAGGGTTTCATCTGCCGCAAAGTCAGCGTCGATGAGGTTGCCAATCCAGCCAGCGCAGGCCACGCCGTCACGGGCCAGCGCTTCTGCGGTCAGCAAGGCGTGATTGAGACAGCCCAGCTTGAGGCCAATGACAACAATGACCGGCAGCCTAAGGCGATGGGCCAGGCCTGCCAGGTCTTCCTGCTCATTCAGCGGGACGCGGTAGCCGCCAGCGCCCTCGATCAGCGTCAGGTCGCGGCCCAGCGCCAGGGACGGCGCGATGGTCCGTTCCAGTCTGGCCAAGGTCAGCTCGGCGTCGGCGTAGCGTGCTGCCAGGTGAGGGGCAATGGGGGGCTCGAAGGCATAGGGATTGATCGTGGCGTAGTCGACCTCAGGCCGACTCTGGGCCTGGAGCGTCAAGGCGTCGATGTTTCTCAACCCTGCAGCCGTCGCTTGGCAGCCAGACGCCACCGGTTTCAGGCCCAGGGTGCTGAGGCCCTGGCGTCTGGCGAGCGCCAAAAGCGCGGAGCTGGCGAGAGTCTTGCCGGCATCGGTGTCGGTGCCGGTCACGAAATAGCAGGTCATGGCACGGGTCCATCTTGCAGAAATCTGAGGGTCATGGGGGAGCCGGAGAGCGCTCAGCGGGTGAGTACCAACGTCAGCTGGTGGTAGGTCACGGGAAGTCCCTGTGGCGTGCGCAAGCGCTCGTAACGCTGCTTTGCCTGGGCCAGTTCCCGGCGGGTCAGGCCAGCGCCAGGCCGCGCCACCTGGGCGCCGACGCCCTTGATGGAAGCCATCACGGCGTGAATGTCCGGGTAGTGAAAGGTGACCTCGCGGGGCCGCAGGACGGCATCCTGCCAAGGGCTCTGATCGACCCGCTGCTGATGCTGAGCCAGGCTCGGAAACACCAGCACGCCGCTGGAATGGCCGGGACGCTGCCATGCGCTGGCCACCTCATGCAGGGTGCCGGGCAGCAAGGTGTTGATCACCGCCCGGCCGCCCGGGCGCAGGACGCGATGCACGTTTGCCAGTACCTGCGCCAGGTCAGGACACCACTGGATGGCCAGGTTGGATACCAGCAGATCGATGCTGGCCGTCGCCAGAGGCAGGGACTGGGCATCTGCCTTCAACCACACAGGAGACGATGCCCTGGCGCTGCAGGGGCGTGAATCGTCCGGACGGGCAGCATGACGGCGAGCTTCAGCGAGCATTGCCAGTGACAGGTCAAGTCCTATTACCTGGGCGTTGGGATAGCGATCGCACATCTGCCAGGTGAGATCCCCTGGGCCGCAGCCCAGATCCAGGACGTTTTGGACGGGCTCGTGATCATTCACCGTATTCTGGCGAGCCTGGGCGTGCCGTGGCGGCAAATCGTCGAGCAACGACTGGGCCATGGCGAGCTGCGCGCGGGCAAGCTGCCGATAGCGTGGGGCTGCCCGCGAAAAGGCCCGATCCACCCGTTGCCGCCAGTGGCTGGCGGAGGTCTCATCACCGAGTGGTGCGTCCTGTGTCAGCGTTGCCATGCTGCCTCACTCGGGTTTGGTCGGTCGCGCTCGGGCCTGGAGGTCTGACGGGAGTAGCCGTGTCCTGTTGACTGGCGGTGCGCCAGCAAGCGCTGTGCCTGTCGCTCCACCGCCTCGACCAGCCGCTGCGGTTGGCTAAGCATGGGGCAGTGTCCGCTGGCGGCGATGCGCTCATCCGCGGCATGGCGCACCCCAGGCGCCATCAGCGGGTCGTCGTGTCCGCACAGGGTGGCCGTCGGGCAGGGCGGCTTGAGGAAAACGTCGTGAATATCCTCCTGGGCCAGCGTCGAGAGTCCTTGTGCGAGAGTGGCGTGATCGGCCTGTGCCTGCGGTCTCAGCAGTGCCTTGAGCGACGCCAGTGACGGGCGAGGCTCAGGCTCTGCCGATAGCTGCCAGCGTAGGAAGTGCTCGACTGCCCGGTCTGGGTCACGGTGAAAGGCGCTGTTGAAGTCGGCGAGTGCCTGTTGGCTGACCCCTGCGGGGTGGCAGAAGGTCGGGCCCATGCCGATCAGCACGAGCGCATCAGGAGGCCCCATGACACGTGCCAAGGCGGCAGCCTGGAGAGCTCCCAGCGACCAGCCCACCCACACCACCGAGGTATCCTGGTCGGGCAGCAGCTCAGGAGACATGGCCTCGGCAAGCTGACTGATGGAGCCCGGGTCAGCCAATGGGGACGACGACTTGGTGCCCATGCCCGGCCAGTCAATGGCATGCACGTCCCAGCCCTGGGACCAATGCGGGGCGAGGGGGGCAAAGACACGGGCATCGATGGCCCAGCCCGAGAGCAGTACCAGGCGGGTCATGCGCCAACCTCTTCCATGCTGTCGGCCGGGACCAGCCGCTGACAGCTGGCCAGGGCGTCAAGCAGGCGCTGGATGTCGTCGTGGCTGTGGCCGGCGGTTAACGTGATGCGCAGTCTGGACTGGCCATTGGGCACGGTGGGCGGGCGAATCGCTCCGACCTTGATGCCACTGGCTTCCAGCAGCCGCGCCCACTCCAGGGTGCGTGACTCATCTCCCAGCAATATCGGTTGGATCGGTGTGCGCGATGGCATCAGCGGCAGCCCCAGGCGCGACGCCTCATCCCGGAACAGCTGCACCAGCGAATGCAGGTGCTGCCTGCGCTCGGGTTCCGCGTCAAGCAGCTCCAGGGCCTTGAGCGAGGCTGCGGCCACCGGGGGCGGCATGGCGGTGGTGTACACATAGGGCCGGGCGAACTGAATCAGGTGCTCGATCAAGGCATCGTCTCCGGCGACAAAGGCGCCGCCAGTGCCGAGCGCCTTGCCCAGAGTGCCGACAAGGATCGGCACCTGCTGGCTGTCGTAGCGCTGACCCACACAGCCGTCACCACGCTCGCCCAGCACGCCAACGCCATGGGCATCATCGATCATCAGCCAGGCCCCATGGCGCTGGCACAGTCGGGCCAGCGCCCCGACGTCGGCGCAGTCGCCGTCCATGCTGAACACCCCGTCGCTGATGGCCAGAGCCAGGGACTTCTCCGGCGCACGGGTCATCAGCCGGTCGAGGTCGGCCAGGTCGAGGTGGTGGTAACGGCGTGAGCGGGCGCCCGCCAGTCGTGCCCCGTCGATCAGCGAAGCATGGTTGAGACGGTCCTGATACACCTGAACATGGGGATCGCACAGGGCTTGAATGACCCCAAGGTTGGCCATGTAGCCGGTGGAGAAGAGCAGTGCTCGCGGTCGCCCGGTGAGTCGTGCCAGGGCCTCCTCGAGGGCCTCATGCAGCTCACCATGGCCGGTCACCAGATGAGAGGCTCCCGCGCCGCTGCCGTAGCGACGAGCGCCGTCGCTGGCCGCTTCGGCCAGGCGTGGGTCGGTGCGCAGGCCCAGATAGTCGTTGCCCGCCATATCGAGCAGCGCGAGATCCCGCCGCTGTGTCTGGCGTTGACGCCAGCGCTGGGCCTGCCGGCGTTGGTCGGCGCGTAGCCTCAGGTAATCGTTCCAGGTCTGGCTCATGGTGTTCTCTGTGCCTTGCATTGCCCCCGCTTGGCATCGGCAATCAGCCGCAGGGGCAGGCAGGCGAAAGGCATCTGGGGCAGCGTCGTTAGACGGCGGCGTCGTAGTACTGCTCGCTTTGGGCGACGCTGGCCTGACGTTTCACCTCACGGCTGAGGGCCTCCGCCTGCTGCTCGTCGGTGGCGCAGCTCTCGCGCTGTTCCGGGTGCAGGCCGAGCTTGGCAAACAGCGCCTTGTCGCGTTCCACCTGGGGGTTGCCGGTGGTCAGCAGGGTGTCGCCGTAGAAGATCGAGTTGGCGCCTGCCATGAATGCCAGGGCCTGGGTCGACTCATCCATCTGCTCGCGCCCGGCGGACAGGCGGACATGGCTGGCCGGCATCATGATGCGGGCGACAGCGATGGCCCGCAGGTATTCGATGGGGTCGAGGTCCTCGACATTCTCGAGCGGAGTGCCGGGCACCTTGACCAGCATATTGATGGGCACCGATTCGGGGTGCGGCGACAAGTTTGCCAGCTGCCTCAGCAGGCCTGCGCGGTCCCGAGCGGACTCGCCCATGCCAAGGATCCCGCCGGAACAGATCTTCATGCCGGCATCGCGCACATTGCCGAGGGTGTCGAGGCGGTCGGCGTAGCTGCGCGTGGTGATGATCTCGCCGTAGTACTCGGGAGAGGTATCCAGGTTGTGGTTGTAGTAGTCGAGACCAGCATCCGCCAGCTGGCGCGCCTGATCCCCATCGACCATGCCGAGTGTCATGCAGGTTTCAAGACCCAGCGCCTTCACTTGCTTGACCATTTCGAGCACGACGTCCAGGTCACGCTGGCGCGGGCTGCGCCAGGCGGCTCCCATGCAGAAGCGGCTGGCGCCAGCGTCCTTGGCGGAACGGGCCTGGGCGACAACTTTCTCGATCTCGAGCAGCTTCTCCTTGTCCAGACCGGTGTTGTAGTGGCCGGACTGGGGGCAATACTTGCAGTCTTCCGGGCAAGCGCCGGTCTTGATCGACAGCAGGGTGGACACCTGTACCGCATTGGCATCGAAGTGCTGGCGATGGATCCTCTGTGCCTTGAACATCAAGTCGTTGAAGGGCAGTGCGAAGAGGGCCTCGATTTCATCAAAGGACCAGTCGTGGCGCGGGGTACTGTCCAGGGCTAGGGTGGAAGAAGAGGTCACGGTGGCCGACATGGAGTGTCTCGCTTTGGTCAACTTTTTTAAAATAGGTAAGTTGACGGACAGGATAGGGCGTTTGACCCGCCTGTCAACCTGCAGGCTCGCTGAAGTTGACCACGTGCTGGCCAGGTGGTTGCCACAGCGCTGCCCCTGGTGCTTGTCGCCGAATCTGGCCGTTGAGCTAGGAGCCGGACCCCGGATGCCGTTGTGCCGACGCTGTCAGGCCTGCCTGGCGTGGAACGTGGCGCCCTGCGAGCGTTGTGCAGAACCCTTGGCGCCAGCCCTGGAGGCAAGGCCAGCCGGGACCCGCCTGTGTGGGCGCTGCTTGACCGCCCCCCTCGCGCTGGACACGGTAGTAGCGCCACTGATCTATCGTGACGAGATTCGCCGGCTGGTCCAGCGCTTCAAGGCTGGGGCCCATCGGCCCAGCGCACATCAGTTGATCGCCCTGTTTCTGTGGGCCCTGGAGGCACGCGAAACGACGGTTCCGGATGTCTTGATGGGCGTGCCGAGACATCGGCAACGGGCGCGTGAGCAGGGCTTCGACCAGAGCGAGTGGTTGGCTTCCGAGCTTGGTAGGCGCTTGGGCTTGCCGGTGACCCGTGGTCAGCGGCGGCGCAATGACCCGCCTCAACACACCCTGACGGCGAGTGCCAGACGACGTCAGGTGAAGGGCATGTTCGACGTGGCGGGTCCCATGCCTCGCCATGTGGTGTTGGTCGACGACGTGATGACGACGGGCGCCACTCTCTCGCGCCTGGCCAGTGCGTGCCGAGACGCCGGTGCCGAGCGAGTCGATGCCTGGGTAATGGCCAGGACGCCGCCACCCTGGCTCTGTTAAGCTGCCGCGGTCGTTTCCCACCTGCGCGCTGGAGTCTCCATGAGTACCTCGACCCCCTTCCATGAACTGTCGCCCCAGCGCGTCGTAGACGCGATCGAGTCCTTGGGATTCTGGCTATCGGGTGAGCCCTTCGCGCTGAACAGCTACGAGAATCGCGTCTACCTGGTCAGAGATGAAGAGGGCGGACGCTGGGTGGCCAAATTCTACCGCCCCGGTCGTCTCTCATCGCAGGCAATACAGGAAGAGCACGCCTTTCTGGCAGAGCTCGAGGCGGCTCAGGTGAACGTCGCCGCGCCCTGGTGCGATGATGCGGGTAGTAGTCTGCACGAGGTCGACGGGCAGCGGCTGGCACTGTTCCCCCACCTGCCGGGTCAGGCACCCGAGCTGGAGAATCCTGATCATCTGTTCGCGCTCGGAGAACTGATTGGCAGGGTCCACGAGGTGGGGCGCCGCGGACGCTTTACGCAGCGCACACAGCTGGTGCCATCGATCATGGCGGAGCAAGCACGCGAGACGATTCTTGGCAGCGACTGGTTGAGCCAGCGTCAGCGCGACAGCTATGCCTCGGTAGCAAAGACGCTGGTAGCCACCCTGGCGCGCTTCGATGATGCGGCAGGGGCTGCGTTGCGCGTCCATGGCGACTGCCATGTCGGCAACATGCTGGGACGAGACGATCACTTTGCCCTGGTCGACTTCGATGATGCGCTGATGGCGCCGGCGGTACAGGATCTGTGGATGTTGTTTACTGCCCAGGCTCCCGAGGAGAGGACGCAGCAGCTGTCCGAGGTGATCGAAGGGTACGAACAGGTATTGCCGTTTGAGCGTGGCGAACTGGCGTTGATAGAACCGCTGAGGACGCTGCGCGTGATGCGTCACAGCGCCTGGCTGGTGGGGCGTTGGGAAGACCCGGCCTTTCCCCGAGCGTTTCCCTGGGTGGCGGATCACGGCTACTGGGATGAGCATATCCGCCAGCTGGAGCAGCAGCGCCTGGCGCTGTCCGACAAGGAACGCTGGTTGGCCGGAGGCTGACGGCGTTGATCGGTTGGCAGGCGCGGGAGCAGTGATGCCAGCTTCCCGCGCTTTACGACGGTGGCGGTGGTGAGGTCTAGTCGCCGGTCTCGTTGTTGCCGTCGGCCTCAGTACGGGGGCCTGTGCGGCGCCGCTCGGCATTCAGCTCGGCTGAAGGGTTGGGCATCTGCTCGATGTCGAGGGCGTGGGTAAGCTCCAGCTGGAAGACGTGGTTCGCCTCAAGCTCACAGCCGTTGTCATCACAGGCATCGAGCCCGAACTGGCCGTCCGTGTCATAGGCGCCCGCCACCAATTCTCCCGAATAGATGTGGCTGTCTCCCCCCTCGGTCTCCACGCAGGTCAGTGCCTGTGTAGTGATTCTCAGGCGATCCCCGTCACGCTTGGCATCCCCCACCAGAACACAATAGTGCGGCAGATCGGTGCGGCCGCTGGCGTCGCTTGCGGGGGTCAGCATGACGTCGTGAAGCTGGTCCTGGGCGCCGTCCAGTGCGATGCCGTCGATCGTGGTGACGTCGATGCGAGATTGGGCGGGCAGGGCCAGACTGTCGGCCTGGGCGGTGGCGGCAAGCGCCATGCCGACGCAGGCGAGAGGTGACAGAAGGGCAATAGACAATGATGAAGGCCGGGACATCAGGCGGCGGCAGGACATAGGCGTTTCTCGCAGAAGATCGTACAGGGCAGGCGCTGTACTCATAAGCGCACCGTGATTGATCCAGAACCGCGCTCGCTACCTAACCTTGCTCGCTAACGAGCCGCGATGGGATCAAGAACCGTGCTGACGAAAGCATCTTTCCGAAGAATGAGTCTGAGCGAAGTGGTCTCTGGACGTTGGCCTGTCCCAGCCACCCCACATGGCGGTTCGACGATAGCACAGCGCTGACAGCGGGGCAGCCACCACGACCGTTACGCGACACTGTGTCACGTTATCGGCGCCGGCAATGACGAGCATCCGGGCACCTCGACGCTAGCGGGTCGCGCAGGCCTGGGCTGTCGTTTGGCGTCTCCCCGACGTCATGCATCGTGGATATCGAACGGTAGGTTTGGCGAGCGGCCATCGCGAACTGCGACGAAGCGCCGGCTGCGGTAGACTTATGGGCACGAATCAGCAATAGTTGTATTTTAAACACTCAACGTACAGGTCTTGTATAGCTGGGAGCGACATTCCCGGCATGCCTGGGCGTCTCCCCTGAAGGGCTGGATCATGACTGAAGCACTCGCCAATCACTATCGACACATCATTGAGGAGCTGGGCGAGGACCCGGAGCGGGAGGGGCTTGTCGACACGCCCAAGCGAGCCGCCAAGGCGATGCAGTTTCTCAATCGTGGCTACACTCAGTCGCTGGAAGAGATCGTCAATGGGGCCGTGTTCTCCTCGGAGACAGATGAGATGGTGCTGGTCAAGGATATCGAGCTCTACTCGATGTGCGAGCACCACTTGCTGCCCTTCATCGGCAAGTGCCACATCGCCTACCTGCCTCAAGGCAAGGTGCTGGGGCTTTCCAAGTTTGCCCGGATCGTCGACATGTATGCTCGACGCATGCAGATCCAGGAGAACCTGACACGTCAGATTGCGGATGCGGTCCAGCAGGTGACCGGTGCCAGGGGGGTGGCAGTGGTGGTGGAGGCCCGCCATCTGTGCATGATGATGCGTGGTGTGGAAAAGCAGAATTCCAGCATGACATCCTCGGTGATGCTGGGTGCCTTCCGCGAAAAGGCCAGCACCCGCCAGGAGTTTCTGACGCTGGTCAGTGGCCGCTGATACCAGCCGCCGTCGTCAACCTGCCTCGAACACGGGAGGGGCTATGTCTCTGCACGTTCTGGGGGATCAGCATCTAGATCACGATCTCGCCACCATTCGCATCAAGAATCTGCGGTTGCGCACCTACATCGGTATCAAGGAGGAGGAGATCCTCAATCGCCAGGATGTGGTGATCAACGCCGTCATTCGCTACCGTGCGGACAAGGCCGTTGCGTTCAACCACATTGAACAGGCCTTGAACTACCGCACGATCACCAAGGAAGTCATCGCCCTGGTGGAAGGCAATCGCTTTCAATTGCTTGAGCGCATGACCCGTGAGGTGCTCGACCTGATCATGAGTCACGAGCAGGTATTGACCACTCAGGTCGAGATCGACAAGCCCCATGCGCTGCGGTTTGCGGACTCTGTTTCGATCACCCTGTCAGCATCCCGCGCCGCGGATGAGACGTCGGCGTGATGCCAGTGTGATACGGGTTGGCGATCCGCCGGTGAAGCGCTTAGCATGAAAGTGATGTTCCTTTCGCCATATCGCCAGGAGGCTAAATGAAAGCCCTACAGGAAATGCCGCTGTATCGCCCCTTCGCCTACATTGATGGCAGTTGGGTGGCAGCCGACAGCGGGGATCAGATCGAGGTCGTCAATCCGGCCAATGGCGAGGTCATCGCGCAAGTGCCACGTCTTGGCCGAGCCGAGACGGAGACCGCTATCGGAGCGGCCGAGGCCGCCTTGCCGGCCTGGCGGTCGCTGACGGCACAAGAACGTGCGGACATCCTGATGAAATGGTACGAGCTGATGCTCGAGCATCAGGACGAGCTTGCGACCATCATGACCCTTGAGCAGGGCAAGCCGCTCAAGGAAGCCGCTGGTGAGATCGTCTATGCCGCCAGCTTCCTGCGCTGGTTTGCCGAGGAAGGGCGCCGCGTCTATGGCGAGACGATTCCAGCGGTGAAGTCCAGCCAGCGCATCGTGGTCACCAAGCAGCCGGTAGGCGTCTGTGGCGCGATCACCCCATGGAACTTCCCGGCCGCCATGATTACGCGCAAGGCCGGGGCTGCCTTGGCGGCGGGCTGTACCATCGTGGTCAAGCCGGCCAGTCAGACCCCCTTGTCGGCCACTGCGCTGGCGCTGCTGGCCGAGCGTGCGGGAGTGCCGCGTGGCGTGTTCAATGTGGTGCCGGGTTCGGCCAGCGAGATCGCCGCTGCGCTGACCGAGTCGCCGGTCGTGCGCAAGATCACCTTCACCGGGTCGACCGAAGTCGGTCGCACGCTGATGGCCCAGGCGGCCCAGAATATCCAGAAGGTGTCGCTGGAACTGGGCGGCAACGCGCCGTTCATCGTGTTCGAGGATGCGGATCTGGACGCCGCTGTCAGCGGTGCCATGGCGGCCAAATTCCGAAATGCCGGTCAGACCTGCGTCTGCACCAACCGCTTCCTGGTCCAGTCGAGCGTGGTGAACGCGTTCAGCGAGAAGCTCGCGGTGGCAATGAACAGCGAGCTTCAGGTTGGCGACGGGACCGAGGACGGCGTCAATATTGGTCCGCTGATCGACGAAAATGCCGTCAGCAAGGTCAATGAGCATGTTCAGGATGCGGTCGACAAGGGCGCCGAGCTGTGGATTGGCGGTCATCCTCATCCCTTGGGCGGCAACTACTTCACACCGACCCTGGTCAGTGGCGCCAGCAGCGAAATGAAGGTGGCGCGAGAAGAAACCTTCGGCCCATTGGCGGCGGTGTTTCCCTTCGATGACGAGGAAGACGCGGTTGCCCTGGCCAACGATACCGAATTTGGGCTTGCCGCCTACTTCTACTCGAAGGACCTGGGCCGCGTATGGCGGGTTGCCGATGCACTTGAGTACGGTATGGTCGGCATCAACACCGGCTTGATTTCCAATGCTGCGGCCCCGTTTGGCGGCGTCAAGGCGTCAGGTCTGGGGCGCGAAGGCGGTCACCAGGGCCTGGCCGAGTTCCTCGAAACCAAGTATCTGTGCATGGACATCGGTGAGTGACGTCAAACTGAGCGGCCGTGAGCGATAGCGGCCGCTTCCCTGACGCTCAATGCTCAACAAAAGGGCCTCGACGCATGCGTCGAGGCCCTTTTGTTGAGTGCAGGCAAGCACCGTTGCCGGTGCCCGCGTAGCGCCCGCCACCCGTTGAGGTAGCGGGTAGCTGCCTTCAGTGGCGGAAGTGACGCATGCCGGTAAATACCATGGCGATGCCGGCCTCATTGGCGGCGTCAATCACTTCCTGGTCGCGCATCGAGCCGCCAGGCTGAATGACGGCGGTAATGCCGGCACTGGCGGCGGCATCGATGCCATCCCGGAACGGGAAGAAGGCGTCTGAGGCCATGACCGAGCCGGGCACTGAGAGTCCTTCGTCGGCCGCCTTGATGCCGGCGATACGAGCGGAGTAGACGCGGCTCATCTGGCCTGCGCCCACGCCGATGGTCTGACCATCCTTGGCGTAGACGATGGCGTTGGACTTGACGTACTTGGCCACCTTCCAGGCGAAGGCCAGGTCACGCATTTCCTGCTCGCTGGGCACCCGCTCGGACACCACGGTCAAATCGTCGCGCTCGACCATGCCAAGGTCACGATCCTGGACCAGCAGGCCACCGGTGACGCGCTTGAGGTCGTGGGCAGCGAGCTGCTCGCCGGGCCAGTGAGCGCTGATATCCAGCAGTCGCACGTTCTTCTTCTCGGCGACGATGGCGATGGCGTCGTCACTCACCCCAGGGGCGATGATGACTTCAACGAACTGACGATCGATGATCGCGCGGGCGGTGTCTGCATCCAGCGGCACGTTGAAGGCGATGATGCCGCCAAAGGCGCTGGTCGGGTCGGTGGCGAAGGCCTTGTCATAGGCTTCGCGCGCGCTGGCGCCTACGGCCACGCCACAGGGGTTGGCGTGCTTGACGATGACACATGCAGTGTCAGCAAAGCTCTTCACGCACTCGAGTGCGGCGTCCGTGTCAGCCACGTTGTTGAACGACAGCGGCTTGCCCTGCAGAGTCACCGCGGTGGAGACGCTCGGCTCGCTGGCGTTGTCTTCCACGTAGAAGGCCGCCTGCTGGTGAGGGTTCTCGCCGTAGCGCATCGACTGCTTCTTGGTGAGCTGCAGGTTGTAGGTGCGCGGGAAGCCGTCATCGCTACCTTCGACCAGGCGTCCCAGGTAGTCGGCAATGGCACCGTCGTAGCCTGCGGTGTGCTCGAATGCCTTGACGGCCAGGTCGAAACGCGTGGGCTGGGTGACGGCCCCTGCGTTGTCGCGCATTTCAGCAATCACTCGGTCATAGTCCGCCGCGTTGACCACGATGCTGGTATGGGCATGGTTCTTGGCGCAGGAACGCACCATGGTGGGGCCACCGATATCGATGTTCTCGATGGCATCCTCGAGACGACAGTCCGGGCGGGCGATCGTGGCAGCGAAGGGGTAGAGGTTGACGACCACCATGTCGATAGGGGCGATGTCATGCTGTTGCATGACGGCATCGTCCTGTCCGCGCCGACCCAGGATGCCACCGTGAATCTTGGGGTGCAGCGTCTTGACCCGGCCGTCCATGATCTCCGGGAAACCGGTGTGCTCCGAGACTTCCGTCACGGCAATGGCGTTGTCGGCCAGCAGGCGGTAGGTGCCGCCGGTGGAGAGCAGTTCGACCCCCATATCGGACAGGGCGCGGGCGAAATCGACGATGCCGGTCTTGTCCGACACGCTGATCAGGGCGCGGCGAACGGGGAGGGGAGAGGGCTGGGCCATGGGAAGGTCTCTATTGCGAGGAAAAACGATAGGGCGAGAAAAGGGAGCCGTCAGGCTCCCTCGAATCGGTCTAGATCAGGTCGTATTGCTTGAGCTTCTTGCGCAGCGTGCCGCGGTTGAGCCCCAGCATCTCAGCCGCCCGGGTCTGATTGCCGCGGGTATAGCTGAGTACCGAAGACAACAAGGGAGCCTCGACCTCCGCCATCACCATGGCATGCAGGTCGGTCACGGTTCCCCCATCCAGGTGATCAAAATAGCGTTCCATGGCGGCAAATACGGCTTCGCGCAGAGGGCGCTCATCGGCGGCCTGAGCCGCTGTCGGCGGGAGGCCGTCGATGGAACGCTCTGAGGTGTCGAGTGGCGAGGCAGATGCCGACTGGTCGATGGGTGGCTGGCTGGTCATGCGGCACGGGTTCCATGGTGTGCCACGGCCCTGGCCACACGCTCCGCGGCGGTAGCTGGGTCGTGACGAAAAAGTTCGTCGATAAAGTCTTGCTGGCCCTGGACCGACGTCAGGCCATTGAAGGTGGCCTTCAGCGCGCGGCGACTATCGTCCTCCAGGCGCTGATCGCTGGACAGGTACCATCCCAGGTGCTTGCGCGCGATTTTCACGCCCATGTGCTCGCCGTAGAAGGCGTGCAGGGCGTTAAGATGCGCTCCCAACACCTCCCGGCGCTCATCATCGGTCGCCGGTGGCAGTAGCTCGTCATGCGCCAGATAGTGAGCGATTTCGCGGAAAATCCAGGGGTTGCCCTGGGCCCCGCGGCCAACCATCACGGCATCTGCACCAGTATAGTCGAGCACGCGGCGTGCCTTTAGCGGGTCGGTGATATCGCCATTGGCGAACACCGGGATGCGAATCCTCGATGCGACCTCGGCAATGGTGTCGTATTCCGCGTCGCCCTGGTAGCGCTGCTGACGATGGCGGCCATGCACCGCCAAGGCCTGGATCCCCGCGTTCTCGGCCAGCGTCGCAATGCGTACCGCATTGTTGCTGTCCTCGCACCAGCCGGTGCGGATCTTCAGGGTCACCGGTATGTCCACGGCAGCGACCACCGCGTCGAGAATCTCGGCCACCAGCGCTTCGTCACGAAGCAGGGCTGAGCCGGCAGCCTTGTTGCAGACCTTCTTGGCCGGGCATCCCATGTTGATGTCGATGATTTCGGCACCCTGCTCGGCATTCAGCCGAGCGGCGGTAGCGAGCATCTCGGCGTCGCCTCCAGCGATCTGCACCGCCCGTGGTCCGGGTTCGCCGCGGTGATCCATGCGCAGCCGTGACTTTCTGGTATGCCACAGGTTGGGGTCAGAGGTGACCATCTCGCCCACGACCAGGCCTGCTCCCAGCTGTCGACACAAGGCACGAAAGGGCCTGTCGGTCACGCCCGCCATAGGCGCAAGAATCACCGGGCTGGCCAGCTTGTGCGGGCCTATCCAGGTGTCCTGACGGGGCGTGGTCCGGCGAGCTGAAGGCTGGCTGACCTGTGGCTGGTGACTGGGACGTTGGTCTGACATGGGCGTTGCCGTCGTTCCGGGGCTGCATATCATACGCCTCGAAGGCGCCTTGGTGAAGGCATCAACGAGGCGTTTTCCTGATCAAACGCTGGGTGTGACCAGTGTCATCAATGTTCAGCGAGTCTCTGGGCGATAACCGGTCAGGCGTACCCAGCCGTCGCGCAGCTCAGGATCGTCCATGTAGAGCCCTTGATCGCGGTAAGCGTCGATGACCTCATCGGCCTGGGCCTCAAGGATGCCGGAGAGCGCCAGTCGGCCTCCGGGAGCGACATGGCCTGCGATGGTGGGAGCCAGTTCGACCAGAGGGCCAGCCAGGATGTTGGCCAGTACCAGCGGAAAGGTCTCACCCCCCATCTGTTCCGGGTAGCGCAGTGTCAGGCGTGAGGCCTCGATAGCGTTACGCTCGGCGTTGTCGCGGCTGGCGGTCAGCGCCTGTGGGTCGATGTCGGTGGCCACGGCACTGGCGGCACCGAGTTTCAGGGCGGCAATGGCGAGGATGCCTGAACCGCAGCCCACATCCAGCAGTTCAACGTCGTCCAGGGCGCCATCAACGGCCAGCCCGTCGAGCCATTCGAGGCACAGCGCTGTGGTGGGGTGGGTGCCGGTGCCGAAGGCCAGTCCGGGGTCGAGGTGCAGGTTCACCGCGTCATCCTCGGGTGGCTGGTGCCAGCTGGGGACGATCCACAGGCGCTGCCCCATGCGCAGAGGCTCGAAGCTGTCCATCCATTCTCTTTCCCAGTCACGATCATCGATCAGTTCGTGAGTGATCGTCGGGCAAGGCTCATCGGGCATCGTTTCCGCCCAGGCGCCGGCCAGCCGCTCCAGCATGTCGGCGAGGCCATCCAGGTCGTCGTAGAGTCCGGTCAGGACGGTGTGATCCCACAGCGGGGTCGTGCCCCTGTCGGGCTCGAACACCGGGTCGTCTTCGCCGTCCTGCAAGGTGATGGCCGTCGCACCTTCTGCGAGCAGCAGCTCCTCGAGCAGCTCGGCGTGCTGGGGAGGCACCTCGGCCTTGAGTTGGAGCCAGGGCATGGGGGTGTTCCTCGATGTCAGGTAAACGTCAGCGGGGCGGCCGAAGCCGCCCCGCTGTCGCTTGACGTGCGGCGCTAGCTGCCCGTCAAGCGATGGAAGGCCTGGAGTGCGCCGGCCGAAGCCTGCGCTCGCTTAGAGGCCCAGTTTCTTTTCCAGGTAGTGGATGTTGACCCCACCCTGCTGGAAATACCCGTCGCGCACCAGATCCTTGTGCAGATCGGTATTGGTCTTGATACCTTCCACCAGCAGCTCGTCAAGCGCGTTGCGCATGCGTGTCAGCGATGTCTCGCGGTCGGCACCCCAGGTGATCAGCTTGCCGATCAGGGAATCATAGTGCGGCGGTACGGTGTAGCCCGTGTACAGGTGCGAATCCATGCGCACCCCGAGACCACCCGGGGGATGGTACAGGGTGACCTTGCCAGGAGATGGCATGAAGGTGCGTGCATCCTCGGCATTGATCCGGCACTCGAAGGCGTGGCCGTTCAGCTCGACGTCTTCCTGACGGATCGACAGCGGCAGGCCGGAGGCAATGCGCAGCTGCTCGCGGACGATGTCCACGCCGGTGACCATCTCGGTGACCGGGTGCTCCACCTGGACGCGGGTGTTCATCTCGATAAAGAAGAACTCGCCGTCCTCGTACAGGAATTCGAAGGTACCAGCGCCGCGGTAGCCGATCTCGATGCAGGCCTCGCGGCAGGCGTCGAGTACCTTGGCCCGTGCATCGGGGTCGAGGCCCGGGGCGGGGGCTTCTTCCAGGACCTTCTGATGGCGCCGCTGCAGCGAGCAGTCGCGATCGTACAGGTGGATGGCGTTACCCTGACCGTCTGCCAGTACCTGGACTTCCACGTGACGCGGCTTCTCCAGGAACTTCTCCATGTAGACCGTGCCATCACCGAAGGCGGCGTGCGCTTCGGTGCGAGTCACGGTCACGGCGGAGACCAGGTGAGCTTCGGTGTGGACGACGCGCATGCCGCGGCCACCGCCGCCAGCTGCGGCCTTGATGATCACCGGGTAGCCGATGCGGCGAGCGGTCGCGATAAGCTCGCCTTCGTCGTCGCTCAGCGGGCCATCAGAGCCCGGTACTGTGGGCACGCCGGCTTTCTTCATCGCGTTGATGGCGCTGACCTTGTCGCCCATCAGGCGGATGGTCTCGGCTTTCGGGCCGATGAAGGTGAAGCCGGAGCGTTCGACCTGTTCGGCGAAGTCGGCGTTCTCGGACAGAAAGCCGTAGCCGGGATGGATCGCGCTGGCGTCGGTGACTTCGGCCGCGCTGATCAGTGAAGGAATGTTGAGGTAAGACTGGGCCGAGGAGGCCGGGCCAATGCACACCGCCTCATCGGCGAGACGCACGTGCATCAGCTCGCGGTCCGCCTTGGAATGCACCGCGACGGTCTTGATCCCGAGCTCCTTGCAGGCGCGCAGGATGCGAAGAGCGATCTCGCCGCGGTTGGCGATTAGAACCTTGTCCAACATGGTGGTGTCCGCCGAAAGTGAATGGTCAGGGAAGGCCAGGGCCTTCTCAGGAGATGACAACCAGGGGCTGGTCGAATTCAACCGGCTCACCGTCTTCGACCAGGATGGCCTCGACGACGCCGTCACGGTCGGCTTCGATCTGGTTCATCATTTTCATCGCTTCGACGATGCAGATGGTGTCGCCCTTGCGCACGCTGGAGCCGACTTCCATGAACGGTTTGGCGCCAGGAGCGGGGGAGCGGTAGAAGGTACCGACCATCGGCGAGACGACCGCCTGGCCCTGATAGCTGGGGCCGCTGTCGGCGCTGGCGGCCGGGGCCTCGGCAGGCGCTGGCGCAGGGGCAGCTGCCGGTGCCGGAGCGGCGGCAGGCCAAGGCTGAGCCGCCGGGGCCGGCTGCCAGCTGCCACCCTGGGGATGACGGCTGATGCGGACCGACTCTTCGCCTTCCTGGATCTCGATTTCGCTGATGTTGGACTCTTCCAGCAGTTCAATCAGCTTCTTGACTTTACGAATATCCATGACGTTGTCTCGATCGTGTGAAGTGTCTGTCAGGCGCTGTAAACCTGACGCAAGTTGTTAGAGATCGCCGCACGTTACCGTTTAATGGCGCCTCTATCGTGTCAGAATTCAGAGTAGTGCGGAGTTTGCCGAAAATTGCGCGGGTTGTCCAGCGAGGCCGAACGGTGTTCGTTCATGGTCTTTCGGCGTCGCTGATGCCGACGCTGCGGGTGTCGCAGTCAGCAGTTCGGTGACCGCGTCGAGGTGCTGCGCGAGGGAGGCGGCGTCAAGCTCGCCCTGTATTCTGGCCTGCCGAATTTCTGTTCCGTTGTGGAAGAACAGCAGGCTGGGAGGGCCGAACAGGCCCAGCTGGTCCAGTAGGGCTCGGCTGTCGGCATTTGACTCGGTCACGTCCACATCGATCCAGCGATAGCCGTCGAGCGCTGCCTGTACCTGCGGATCGGGAAAGACGTCACGCTCCATGATCTTGCAGGAAATGCACCACTCTGCCGTCACGTTGACGAATACGGGCCCCTGGTCCTGGGCAAGGCCCGCCTCAAGCTGATCGAGCCCGGTCACGACCTGGTCGGCGTGGGCCACCGCTTGTGTACCTCCGGCACTACCTGCGTTGGATGGGGAGGTCAGACCCTGCAGCGGCCTGAGCGGGTCGCTTGCGCCGCCGGCAGCACCGACTACCAGGGTGATCCCCCAGACCAGCAGAATGATTCCGAGTCCCTGTCGCACCCGCGGCCAGCCCGTGGGTGAGCGCATGTCCAGGGCCCCCAGCGTCAGTGCTGTACCGGTCGCCAGGCAAGCCCACAACAGCAACGACGCGGTCGCCGGCAACAGGCGTTCCACCAGCCAGATGGCCACCCCCAGCAAGAGAATGCCGAAGGCGGTCTTGACCCCGTTCATCCAGTGGCCAGAGCGTGGCAGCAGGGACGTGCCAAAGCCGCCGACCAGCAGCAGAGGAACACCCATGCCAAGGCCGAGGGCCAGCAGGGCTGCCCCGCCCACCAGGGCATCGCCGGTGGAGGAAATGAAGACCAGGGCGCCAGCCAGGGGGGCTGAAACGCAGGGAGACACGACCAGTACCGAGAGAGCGCCGGCGGCGGCCAGGCCGAGCGGCCCGCTTTGCTGGGCTCGGCTCTGCCAGGCGTCGATGCGCGAGCCCAGGCGAGAGCCGACACGCAGCTCAAATACGCCGAACATGGCCAGCGCAAACAGGGTGAACAGAAGGGCAAAGACGATCAGTACCGGAGCGGACTGCAGTCTCGCCTGGAGGTTGAGCCCGGCCCCGAACAATCCCATCAGGACGCCGACCAGGGCATAGGTAAAGGCCATGCCTGCGACATAGCTGGCCGACAGCACGAAGGCCCTGCCGCGCCCCGGATTCTGGCCAACGATGATGGACGACAGAATCGGGATCATCGGCAACACGCAGGGGGTGAAGGTCAGGCCCAGCCCAGCGAGGAAGAACAGGCCAAGCATCAGGGGCAGGCTGGCGTTCTGCATCAACGCACGGAAGTGGCCGTCCTCGCTGATCGGGGCACTGGCAAAGGCATTGTCGTCTGCGGCGCTGACGTCGGCATCCGAGGCGCTGGCCGACGGAGTGTCCGCTGACGGAGTGCCTGTGGCCTTTACGGCGTCGGCAAAGGCCGGCGGTGGTTCGGACTCCGGGGCGCTCAAGGTGAGGGTTTCGGGCGGGTAGCACAGCCCCGCATCGGCGCAGCCCTGGAAGGTCAGGGACAGCGGCAGCGGGCCCTGTTGGGGAGCGTTCAGCGGCGCGCTGAAGACGACGCTGTCATAGAAGACATTGACGTCACCCAGAAACTCATCGGTCTTGGCTTCCCCGGGGGGGAGTGTCAGCTCGCCCAGTTCGCCCGAGCCGTCTTGCAGGGCAAGGGCAAAGCGATGGCGGTAGAGATAGTAGCCGTCGGCGTTTTCCATGCCGACATAAACCCGCTCGCCGTCATGCCATGCAGTGGCGCTGAATGCCTCGTGGACGGGCAGGAACTCGTCGGAAGAAGAAGAGAAGAACTGTGCTTGTGCGGTCCAGGGAACCAGTGACAAGCAGATCACGATGAGTAGGCGTGTGGCGAGGAACACGTCGAATCCTTGTTGACGGTGAGGGTGTCGGGCGCACGTGACGAATGTTCAACGGCGGGAGAGCGGTAGCCTCCGCGGTCTGCTCATTCACCCGGCCCAGCAATAATGTCTTGCTACCAGGCCCATTGACGGTGCTCGCGAACTGGCCTGCGATGTGTGCTGGTGCACATACGTGGTCCTCGCGGCTTATCGTGGCCACGCGCTCCGCTTCAGACCGTGGAAGCACAGCAGGGTTCCCGATACTGTCGCGCTATGGTCTGATGCATGTCTGGGGTCGGGGCTATTCTACCACTGGGGCGATGACTTTCCTCCAGCGGGGAAGTCGCGAGCGGTGTTCGAGGGGCGACAAGGAGAGCAAAATGAGCAGTCGACGACAGCGTGCAGAGCAGCGCCGACAGGAGCTGGAAACACCACGCTATGGCTGGATCTGGAAACCGTTGGTGATCCTCCTGGCCATATTGGTCATGGTCGCCGTGGGTCTCAGTATATGGTGGAGCGTTGCGCCTTCCCGGTTCGACGTGGAGACCGCCACCCAGCAGCAGCGTATTTCCGCCGCGCCGGCCGCTCGCGGTACCGTCAGTGTGGCCACTCTGGCGACCTTGATCGATACCCTGCAGGACAAGCCTGGGGGCTACGTTCGTAATGACCTGCTGCCCCCTGGGCTGTGGATGGACAATATGGCGGCCTGGGAGACCGGTGTGCTGACCCAGGCGCGGATCATGGCGTCGAGCCTGTCACAATTCGATACCCAGTCGGGCGCTGCGGTAGACGAGCTGGTCGCTGCCCTCTATCAGGACGCGGATGATTGGCTGGCACCGTCCATGGAGGATCATCTGGCATTGGCGGGTCAGGCGGCTCGGGAGTACCTGGCGCGCTTCGATGATGGCGCTGGTGCGTCGTTCGGCGAACAGGGGGTAGGTGCCGCTAGCTATCTTGAGTCAGTAAGGGAGGCCTTGGCGGCATTGCGGGAGCGCCTGTCGTCGGCCGTGGCGGATACGGAGCGGCTCACTGAACTTGGCATTGAGGTGCCACGGGAGGCCGAGGTGCCCTGGTATCGAGTGGACGATGTCTTCCATGAAACGCGTGGCCAGACTTGGGCGCTGTATCAGTTATTGGTGGCGCTGGAGCGAGACCAGGCCGACAGCATCGCCGCCGCGGGGCTGAGCGATGATTATGCGCGGGCCTTGGCCGAGCTGGAGCGCATGCAACGCCAGTTCTGGAGCCCGATGGTGTTGCGCGGTAGCGGCCTCGGCATCTTTGCCAACTATCCTCTGAGCATGGCCCACCATCTCAGTCGTCTGGACAGCGTGCTGCTAAGCCTGACAGAGGGACTGGCCAGTGAGGGCGGAGGTTCAGCAGCAGCCTCGGCTTCCACTCAGGAGGCGGATGCGGCAAGCGGTAAAGCTGCTGCAGTGAATGACGAGGCGGCAGATGACGAGGTAGCTGACGAGGTAGACGAAGCCTCAGCGGACGATGCCGCTCCAGCCTCGCCGGAGGATGATGGCGAGCTGCCTGACGACGGCGCGTCGTGACCGTCGTCTTATTGCCATAACGCAAGAAGCCGCCTCAGGGGCGGCTTCTTGCATCAAGGCGCTTGGCTCTCTACGTAAAAACCAGACTACGTAGAAACCAGACTACGTAACAATCAGGCCTTGGCGTAGGCGGCAGCGGACTTTTCGATGGCCTTGCGCGCTGCCTCGACGCCTTCCCAGGACTCGACCTTCACCCACTTGCCTTTCTCGAGGTCCTTGTAGTTCTCGAAGAAGTGAGCGATCTGCTGACGCAGCAGCTCAGGCAGGTCGGTGACTTCCTGCACGTCGTCGTAGAGGCTGGACAGCTTGGGATGCGGCACGCAGACCAGCTTGGCGTCTTCGCCCGCTTCGTCGGTCATGTTGAGGATGCCGACGGGACGCGCACGCACGATGCTGCCCGGTGCTACCGGATACGGTGTCACGACCAGAGCGTCGAGGGGGTCGCCATCATCGGCCAGGGTGTGAGGGATGAAGCCGTAGTTGGCCGGGTAGAACATCGGGGTCGCCATGAAGCGATCGACGAGCAGGGCGCCCATGTCCTTATCAATTTCGTACTTCACCGGCGCGTGGTTGGCGGGAATCTCGATCGCCACGTAGAGATCGTTGGGGAGATCCTTGCCGGCGGGGATGTTGTCGAAGTTCATGCTCGTGTCCTTCGTTGGGCAGATGTCCGCCTGACTGGCGGAAAAAAATCGGTCGAATTATACGAACCCCTGAACGGGATTACCAATCGTTGGGCGGTATCTTGACGCGGTGCAATAATGGGCGCAAGTGGTCTGGCCGTCGGCGACAAGCCTGTTGTCACACATAAGCGCCACATGATGTGTATCATACCGCCCAGAATGGTGGTGGTCCCTCGTTCGCCGGAGTCGTACCGCCCATGCTGGAGCCACAGGAGGTGATCTTGGCCACTGCACGTCTTGCACTGAGTTATGGACAGGCCTTTGTTGCCCCGGAGCGGCATCGCCAGCGTAGCTCGATGTCGGTGCGCCTGCCGGAAGAGGGGGAGCCCAAGGGTGCATGCGCGTTGATCAGCGACTCAGCGTCCGGGCACGCGCTGGCCAAACAGGCCGGGGACCTCAGTGTTCGCGGGTTTCTCAATGACTACTACGCCACACCCAGCCACTGGACCGTCAAGGCGTCGGCCCAGCGCGTCATTCGATCCCTGAATGCCTGGTGTCACGGCATGACGCGGCAGATGGACAGCGGCAGCTACGTGTCGTCACTGTCTGCCGTGGTGTTCAAGGAGCGTAGTGCCCACCTTTTCCATGTTGGTGACACCCTGGTCTTTCGTCTTCGAGGGGCCGAATTCGAGCAGCTGTCGCGGGACCACGTCACTGACCTTGGCGGCTACCGCTATCCGGCCAGGGCGCTGGGCATGGATGTCGGTATCGATATCGACTACACCGAGTGGCCACTCAAGCAGGGCGATATCTTTCTGTTCACCACCCAGGGGGTGCGGGGCACCTTGCTGCCGTCGGACTACGTGCGCCTGATACGCGAAGACGCCAGTGACCTGGACGCCGCCTGTGAGCGGCTGGCTGCCGCGGCCGGGGCCAGAGCGGGGGAGCGCGGCTACGGCAGCGATCCGTTCTGTTTTCAGCTGGTCAGGGTCGATGAGCTGCCCGACGTGTCACCGGATGCCCCCAGCCGTCTGTACGGCGACCTGCCGATTCCCCCGGAGCTTGCTCCAGGCAATCAGATCGACGGTCTGCTGATCGAGGAGGTGCTGTCACGGACAGCCCACTCTCGCGTGTACCGGGTGCGTGACCTGCAGACCGATCGCATCTGTGTGCTCAAGGCACCGAGCCCTGAGTTGTCGAATCGAAACGCCTACCTGGAGCACTTTTTGCTGCAGCAGTGGGTGGTGGAGCGCGTGCATTCGCCTTTCGTGGTCAGCGTGGTGGAACCGTCCCGCCAGCGTCGTCATCTCTATTACCTGATGCGGCACGTGGAGGGCATGACCCTGTCCCAGTGGGTGGCGCGCTTTCCTCGTGCCAGCCTTGGGCAGCGGCTGGACATCGCGCTGCAGCTCGGCAAGGCGATCCAGGCGCTGCACAATCGGGACCTGATTCATCAGCAGATCCATCCGGATAATGTGCTGATCGATGAGCATGGCCAGGTGGTGTTGGCCGACTTCAGCGCCTGCCATCTGCGGGACGTCGATGGTCATCGGCGCTCACGCCGCCTGGTGCAACAGGTCGGGCTCAACGAACACAGTGCGCCGGAATATGCGCTCGATGACGAGGTGGGGCGGCGCAGCGATCAGTACGCGCTGGCCTCGACGGTGTACTGGCTGCTGAGTGGGCAGCTGCCTTACGACATCCCGACCCACCAGTTACGCAGCCATACCGACCTGGAGCAGCTGAGCTACCGCAGCGTGCGCAGTCGTCGTCCGGATGTCAGTCAGGAGCTGGATGAGGCATTGAAGCGCGCGCTGGATCCGCAGCGATCATTGCGCTTCCGTCGGCTGTCCGAGTTCCTGTATAGCGTGAGGCCGAGCCGGCAGCAGCCCAAGGAACAGGCGCCGAGGTCCATCCGCGCCTGGCAGGAGCCTGCCAACCTATGGCAAGGCATTGCCGGCGTACTGTTGGTGCTGCTGGTGCTGTCGTGGTGGTTGCGCTGAGCCTAGCCAGGTGTCGGGGTGGGCGCTGTCAGGGTAGGAGCTATCGTCGTGTGGCCTGTATCCACCCCCTTTCTGTACCCGGCGGCGCCGGCAGGTTGACGGTGCAGTCATGCCCCGCCATGGACAAAGGTGGACGATAGCTCCTTGATGTTGGACCCGCCCGATGGCCGCACCACAGCCGGTACCGTTCGCAGGGCGGGGACCTCAGGTACGCTCCAACTCTCGCTTTATGTTGATGATAAATGTGTGTCAAAGAATGACGTCAGTGTATCGAAAGGTATCCTGTCGAGTTGATCGTAAAGGTCCACATGGTCTGCCTTAGGCACGATGACCAATTCCTTCGGTTCATAAGCTACCCTGTTGACGTCTTCAGAGTAATAGCGCGAGTGAGCGTTTTCGCCGGCCACCAGAAGAATGGGGCGTGCGGACATCATGTCGATGTTTGCATATAAGGGAAAACTGAAAAATGACATCGGGGTCGTCGCTGTCCATGCCGTTGTCGAGTTGATCCCCCTGGGGTGGAAGCCTCGCGGAGTACGGTAGTAATCGAAGAATGCGGCCAGCACCGGGTCTGGATTTTCGGGCAGGGATTCAGGCAACACACGCTGGCCTTTGATGATGTTCCCGTTTTCGTCAAACGGGACTTCGTGATAGCCCAACCCATAGCTACCGTTTTCCGCATCTACCCACCGCTGTTGGCTAAGATAATCAATGACCTGATGGCGCTGCTCCCGCGTATAGCTATCTTTATAGCTGCGACTCATGCTGCGGGACATGTCATACATGGAAACGGTGGCAACCGCCTTGATGCGTGAGTCACTGGTCGCGGCAGTCAGTGCCATACCGCTGTAGCCACAAATGCCGATGGCTCCAATGCGGTTGCGGTCAACGCTCGGTAACAAGCCAAGAAAATCGACAGAAGCGCTGACATCCTCAGTGTTGATGTCTGGTGAAGCTACATTGCGCGGTTCACCACCGCTTTCTCCTGTGAAAGAGGGATCGAATGCCAGCGCGACAAAACCGCGTTCGGCCATGGTTTGCGCGTAAAGGCCAGATGACTGCTCTTTTACGGCGCCAAAGGGGCCGCTGACAGAAATCGCTGCGAGTCTGCCACTTTTGTTTTTCGGCTGGTACAGGTCTGCTGCCAAGGTGATCCCGTACCGGTTCTTGAAAGTGACCTTGCGGTGATCGACGTTTTCACTCCTGGGAAACGTCTTGTCCCATTCCTGCGTGAGTGACAGGCCGGTGGCTTCATCTGTGCCGGACGTTGCGTTGGGACGGGAAGACGCCGCTGCCGGAGCTGCCGGGTAGCCGAGCAGCGCCGCTGATCCAGCAGCCAGTACGGCGCCTTGGATGACGCTTCTACGGGTGACAACGTACTCGGCGTCTTTGGTCTTCGGGTTGGATTCGTGCATGGTGTTCTCCATTGTGCAAGCCCGGCTCACGACGCAGTCGAGAGGGTCCCGTTGTCGATGACGAATCGATATTTGACGTCGCCCCTGAGCATGCGCTCATAGGAGGCATTGATTTGGTCTGCGCTGATCAGTTCGATGTCCGCCACGATGTCGTGCTTGGCACAAAAATCGAGCATTTCCTGGGGTTCGGGAATGCCGCCGATCATCGAGCCAGCTAGAGTTCGGCGCTTCGACACGAGGTGGAATACCTGTGGTGACGGGTGAGCTTCAGCCGGTACGCCTACCAGTGTCATGGTCCCATCACGCTTCAGCAGCGCCATGAAGGCATCGAGGTCATGTGGGGCGGCAACGGTATTCAGGATGAAGTCGAGACTTGCCGTGTGCTCGGCCATCTCGCTGGCGTTGCGTGAAACGACAACGTCGTCAGCGCCCAGGGCCTTTGCCGCTTCGCGCTTGGAGTCGGATGTGGTGAATGCGACGACATGGGCACCCATCGCATGGGCAAGCTTGATACCCACGTGGCCCAGGCCGCCGATACCCACAACGCCGACCTTCTGGCCGGTCCGATGTTCCAATGGCGCAGCGGCGAATAGGTGGTGATGCCTGCGCATAGCAGTGGCGCCACGGCAGCAAGTTGCGACTCTGGATGGCGGATGCGCAAGACATAGCGCTCGTTCACCACGATCTGTTGGGCATAGCCGCCTAGCGTCCAGCCTGGAGCATCAGGCGTGGGAAAGTTGTAGGTGCCGATCATGGCGTCGCAGTAGTTCTCCTGGCCGACATCACATTCCTCACAGTGCTGACAGCTATCGACGATGCAACCGACGCCCACAAGGTCTCCGACCTGGACATTCGTCACCTGAGTGCCGACGCTGGCCACACGGCCAACGATTTCGTGACCCGGTACGCAGGGAAAGTGAGTGCCCGCCCATTCGGCACGTGCTTGATGCAAATCGGAATGACAGATGCCGCAGTACGCGATGTCGATCTGCACATCCTGAGCACCCGTCGCCCGCCGGGTAATGTCCATGGGTTCCAGAGGTTTGTCGCCCGCAGGCGCGCCATAGGCTTTGATCATCATGAGAACTCCTTTTGACCGATTGATGTCAGATGTCACTACCCAATTGTCATGTCGTCTTGAGCAGCCGTTGGCCAGATCCGACCAGCAGGAAGGCGATCGCCGACAAGATGGCGCTGCCAATAAAGGTCGCGCCGATACCGAAATGATCCAGAAGCGTGCCGCCGAGGGCGGCGCCCCCCAGGATGGCGGTCTGGATGGCTGCGACGATCAGGCTTCCGGCGGCTTCGGGAGCGTCCTCTAGGTTCTGTGTGAGCCAGGCCATCCAGCCGATTGACATCGCGGTGTTCATGACGCCCCAGATCGCCAGCAACAGTGCCGCCACGACAACAAGCTGGCCAAACCCGAGCAGGCCGATCGTCGCCAGCCCCATCACCACCGGCAGCACTTGCAGTAGACGTATGACCTGGCCGTCGGCGAACTTGCCGCCCGCCCAGGTGCCGAGAAATCCGGCACAGCCCAGCACCAGGAACAGTTGTGACAGCTCGGTCACAGTGACGCCGGTGACGGTTTCCAGGAACGGCCGGAGATAGGTGAACATCGTGAACGCACCCGCGAAGGTGAAGATCACGGCCGCGATACCGCGGGCAAAGTAAGGGCGCCTGAGGAGCGAGATCAGCGCGCGGATGGACTGTCCCTGTGCTGCAGGCAAGGACGGCAGGGCGATGAGCTGCCAGACCAGGTTGAACGCCACTATTGGTACCAGCACCCAGAAGGCGCCACGCCAGCCAATCACACCGCCGAGATAACTACCGACCGGCGCTGCGAAGGCCGCGGCGAACGCCTGCCCGGTGTACATCACGGCCAGCGCAGCGGCGGTGCGTTCAGGAGGCACCAGGCGCATGATGACCGCGGTTGCCAGCGCCCAAAAGCCGCCGATACAGATGCCAAGTAACGCCCTTGCCAGCATCAGCACTGCCAGACTGGAGGCGGTGGCCACCATGATCAGCGAGACCAGCATCAGCGCGGTCATGATCACCAACACCCACTTGCGATTGAGACGGCCCGCTGCCGTGGTAATGACGAGGCTTGCGGCCACAGCGAAAAAGCCGCTGACAGAGATCGCTTGGCCGATCTTGCCCGCGCTGACACCCAGTCCATCTGCGATAGGCGTCAACAGGCTTACTGGCATGAATTCGGCGGCGATCAGCATGGCGACACATAGCGACATGGAGAACACGGCGCCCCAGGTACTGGTCTTTGTCACGGAGTCATTAGACAGGTGTTGAGCAGTCATCGGTCTCTCTATGCGATATCAACGTCGGTGTGTGGCAAGGCCAGTGACAGGTAAAGGCCCCGGTGCCCACAACGCCTGGATTGCCATATTGCGTAGCAGTACCGTCGAGACGGTAGATGGATTGGCCAAGGTTCTTGCCTGATACTCCGAGTTCATGGAACACGGTTCGACTAGGAAGGGTGGGCGAGATATCGTCGTGGAAAGAGGCGCAGGGAGACCTTCTATGCCAGTTCAACTTCACATCGAGCGACGCGACATGGGATCGCTTGACGCTATCCACGCAGACCTGGCGGGCTTGGTTGGGGGGCGTACGCTAGGGTTGGAGGACTGCGCGACCGAGCTTGAAAGCCTGGCGTTGTTCAGGCGTGAGGCCCTGACCGAGCCCTGCGCCTGTATGGTGCAGCCCAGCATTGTTATCGTCGTCCGGGGGGCCAAGCAAATGCTGGTCGGCGAGCAGGCCTATGCCTACGACACCAAGCGCTTCTTGATCAACTCGCTGGATCTCCCCGCTCGATCGCAAGTGCTGGAGGCCAGCACGGACATGCCGTGCCTGGGGCTATCCTTCAAACTCGATCTGTCTGTCATGACGGAGCTGATCTCGCAGATCCGGCTGCCGCCACCGCGTGCTCGTGCCAGCGAGGCGGGCACGTCTATCGGCACGCTCACCCCTGAGCTGTTGGAGCCCTTCAGGCGTCTGCTCGGGCTACTCGACGAGCCCGCTGACATGGCGGTGCTCGCGCCACTGATCGAGCGTGAGATCCACTACCGTCTGCTTAAAAGCGATCTGGCACCACGTCTGTGGCAGATTGCGTCGGTTGGTAGCCAAAGCCAGCGGATTGCCAGAGCCATTGATTGGTTGAAGGCGAATTACACACAGCCGCTGCGCACCGCTGAGCTCGCGACCCAAGCGCAGATGAGCACATCGAGTCTGCACCAATATTTTCGTCAGCTGACGGGGATGAGCCCCTTGCAGTATCAGAAGTGGCTACGCCTTAGCGAAGCCAGGCGCTTGATGCTGAACGACGCTTATGATGCCGCCGCCGCCGCGTTTCAGGTGGGTTACGAGAGCCCGTCGCAGTTTAGCCGCGAGTACAGTCGCCTGTTTGGCGCACCTCCCAAACGCGACATCGAGAGCTTGCGGCATCGGAGTTTTGCTGGCGCTGACAATTCCCCAGACGCGGCATTCTAGGTTGAGGCTGGCAAGGGCTAAGCTGCGATCAGACGCCGTGGCCTCACGCCACAGAACGTCACGTTTCTCTGGGGGAGAGAACGAACGGCATTGTCCAGGTGCTAGACGGCGCCCTTAGACAAAGAAGCTACTCAGGTGGCACCGAATCGTGCGCACAAAAAAAACCCGAGGCAGAGCCTCGGGTGTGTCTTGGGGCGTGGCTTAAAGGCTGAACTCTGGCAGGCGCTTGGCGACCCGGGCGAGCTTCAGCTTGGCCATTTTTGGCAGCCCATTCTCGAAAGGCGGGAAGTCTTCGCCCTGGATCAGGGGGGCCAGGTAGGTACGACCCGCTTCACTGATGCCAAAGCCGTCCTCGCGAATATAGTCGCGGGGCATGAATTTCTCGCGGTTGGCTACGTCCGCCAGGGGCGCGGCCTCGATGTCCCAGCGGTAGGGGTTCTCGCTGACCCGCTTGATGGCGGGCATCTGGGCATTGTGGCCGTCCAGCGCCAGTTCGACCGCCTTGACTCCGACAGCGTAGGCCTGCTCGACGTCAGTCTTGGCGCCAAGGTGGCGTGCTGCACGCTGCAGGTAATCTGCCACGGCCCAGTGATACTTGTAGCCCAGGTCCTGCTTGACCATGCCGGCCAGTGTCGGTGCCACACCGCCCAGTTGGCGATGCCCAAAGGCATCCGTGTTGCCGGAGTCGGCAAGGAAGGTGCCGTCTTCGTAGCGTGCCCCCTCGGAGACAACAATGACGCAGTAGCCGTAGTTCTTGACGGCGTACTCGACGCGCTCCATGACCTGGCGACGGTCAAAGGGGATCTCGGGGAAGATGATGAGGTGGGGCGGCTCGCCTTCCCCTTGTCCCGCCAGGCCGCCTGCGCCGGCGATCCAGCCCGCGTGGCGTCCCATGACCTCGAGTACGAACACCTTGGTGGAGGTGGCGCACATGGAGGCGATGTCCATGGAGGCTTCCAGGGTGGAGGTGGCGATGTACTTGGCGACGCTGCCAAAGCCCGGGCTGTTGTCGGTAATGGGCAGGTCGTTATCCACGGTCTTGGGAACGTGGATGGCGGTCAGTGGATAGCCCATTTTTTCAGAGAGCTGCGACACCTTGAGGCAGGTATCGGCACTGTCGCCGCCGCCGTTGTAGAAGAAGTAGCGGATGTCGTGGGCCTTGAACACCTCGATCAGACGCTCGTACTGGGCCCGGTGGCTCTCGATGTCCTTGAGCTTGTAACGGCAGGAGCCGAAGGCGCCGCCCGGGGTGTGGCGCAGCGCAGCAATGGTGTCGTCTGACTCCTGGCTGACGTCGATCAGATCCTCGGTCAGGGCGCCGATGATGCCATTATGGCCTGCATAGACCTTTCCGATACGGTCGCTGTGGCGGCGGCAGGTCTCGATGACGCCGCAGGCGCTGGCGTTGATGACCGCGGTGACGCCACCGGACTGGGCGTAGAAAGCATTGTGCTGGGCCATGAGGCGTGGGGCTCCTGGGTTGCTAGGGTCGGAAAGAAGGATGATCCCGGGACAGGCGGAGGCCGTGTCGCGTCCGTGTCGGGCCGTGGTTGGCCGCCGTCTCCGAGTGCGACATGCACAGCCTGCGGTGCAGCCGCTGTGGCGTGGGTCGCCGGCATGGTCGGCGATTTTATCCGATCACCCGGTCCCCTGCACCCTGAGTGCGTGCTGCTGTGGCAATAGGTGCCATCGGTGCCAGTCCATTAGGCTGGCCCGCAAGGGATCACCCCTGGCGTGTACCCCCTGGCGCTGTGACTGGCCAGGGCGTTGCCGGATCGAGGGCGACTGTAGATCGGCGGTGACGCGCTGCCAAGGGTGGGCGAGGGCAACACAAAGTAAATTGGTGGGTGACAGGCAACACGCCCCGCTGTCCGGGTGGCTCTGGAGGCCTTGGTCACGGCGTGCTAGTCTGCCGCCAACTTAACGTCGCCATGGCGCTCCCTGAGCCTTGTGGGCGGGGGTCGGGGTGAGTCAGGCGGAGCGATGGAGGCGACATGCATCTTCACATCATCGGTATCTGTGGCACCTTCATGGGTAGCCTGGCGTTGCTGGCCCGTGAGCTGGGCCATCAGGTCAGCGGTTCGGATGCCAATGTCTATCCGCCCATGAGCACCCAGTTGGAAGCAGCAGGTATCGCGCTGCAGAACGGCTTTAGCGGGGATCACCTGACGCCTGCACCGGACCTCGTGGTCATTGGCAACGCTTTGTCGCGGGGCAATCCTGAAGTCGAGGCGGTGCTGGATCAGGGCTTGCCCTACGTGTCAGGGGCGCAATGGCTCGCCGAACACGTGCTGCCGGGACGTCCCGTGGTGGCCGTGGCAGGGACTCACGGCAAGACCACCACCGCCAGTCTGCTGGCCTGGTTGCTCGACAGCGCAGGGCTCGAGCCTGGGTTCCTGATCGGCGGTGTACCGCGTAACTTTGGCGTGTCCGCCAGGTTGGGCGAGGCGTCGGCCCCCTTTGTGGTGGAAGCCGATGAGTACGACACCGCCTTTTTCGACAAACGCTCTAAGTTCGTGCATTACCGCCCATTGGTCGCCGTGCTCAACAACCTGGAATTCGATCACGCCGACATCTTTCCTGATCTGGCGGCTATCGAGCGGCAGTTTCACCATCTTGTGCGTACCGTTCCCGGTCGCGGCCTGCTGCTGGTCGGCGACGACAACGATGCACTGGAGAGAGTGCTGGCAGCAGGGTGCTGGACGCCGGTGGAGCGCATGGGGCAGGCCACGACGTCGCCTTGGCGAATCGAGCTGGAGCGCGAAGACGCCAGCCGTTTCCGGGTCATTCATCGCGACCCCCAGGGTGTCGAGGAAGACGCGGTGGTCGACTGGGGGTTGACCGGCAGCTACAACGCACACAATGCGCTGGCAGCGCTGGCCGCCGCCCGCTACTTCGATGTCGATCTTGCTCGTGGAGCGGCGGCACTGTCTCGCTTCGAAACCCCCAAGCGGCGCCAGGAAGTGCGGGGCGAGATCGCCAATATTCAGGTCATTGATGACTTCGCCCATCACCCCACCGCGATAGAAGCCACCCTGTCGGGGTTGCAGGCGTCCACCCAGCGCGGACGGCTGCTGGCGGTGATCGAGCCACGCTCCAACACCATGCGTCTGGGCACCCTGCGCGACCACCTGGCCGCCAGCGTAGCCTCGGCCGACCAGGTCTGGTGGTATCAGCCCGCGGGGCTCGACTGGTCGCTCAACAGTGTGGTCGAGGCGTCACCGGTCACCGCCCACCTGGCAACTGACATCGAGGCTCTGGTCGCGGCAGTGGTCGCCGAGGCGCGGCCTTATGATCGTATCGTTGTGATGTCGAACGGCGGGTTTGGCGGCATTCATCAGCTGTTGCTGGATGCGTTGGAGCGCGCTCATGGCTGAGGACTTCAAGTCGCCCGTCACCGTTGCCATCACGGGTGCCTCGGGTGCCCAGTACGGGCTGCGGCTGATCGATGTGCTGGTAAGCGCCGGGCATGAGGTGTGGGTCATGATCTCCAAGGCGGCGCTCCTGGTGATCGCCACCGAGACCGAGGAGTCACTGCCGCCACGTCCAGCGTTGCTGGAGGAGGCGTTGACCTCGCGCTTTGCGGCCCAAAAGGGGCAGATTCGCTGTTTCGGGCGGGAGGACTGGATGTCGCCGGTGGCCTCTGGATCTGGCGCCAGTAGTGCCATGGTGATCTGTCCCTGCTCCACCGGTACGCTGTCCGCGGTGGCCTGTGGTGCCAGCAACAACCTCATCGAGCGTGCCGCCGATGTGGCGCTGAAGGAGCGCCGCAAGCTGGTGCTGGTCCCTCGCGAGACGCCGCTGTCCGCCATTCATCTCGAGCATATGCTGAGCCTGACGCGCATGGGGGCCATCGTGCTGCCAGCGGCTCCCGGGTTCTATCACCAGCCACAGAGCATCGATGATCTGGTGGACTTTATCGTGGCGCGAATCCTGAATCAGCTAGGCATCGATCATCGCTTGATGCCGCGCTGGGGCGAGCCAACATCCGGCGATTGAAGGTCCGCCTGTTCTTTGAATCCTATGGGAAAGGAAACCCATGCCCAGCCTTTCGGTACTTTCTGTCTTTATCCCTACGTTTTTCCTGGTCTCGCTTACCCCTGGCATGTGCATGACGCTGGCGATGGTGCTGGGCATGACCCAAGGCGTCAGGCGCGCTCTCTGGATGATGCTGGGTGAGCTGGTCGGCGTCGGCCTGGTTGCGTTCTCGGCCGGTGCTGGCGTTGCTGCCCTGATGCTCAAGCTGCCGGCGCTGTTTGCGCTGTTCAAGTGGCTGGGCGGCGCTTACCTGGTTTACCTGGGGGTGCTGATGTGGCGCTCCCGCGGGCGCATGGCGATCCCCGATGAGATCGACGCGGCGGCCCCTCCGGCGCGACGGGAACTGGCGATGCAGGGCTTTGTCACTGCGGTAGCCAACCCCAAGGGCTGGGCCTTCTTCGTCGCGCTGTTGCCGCCGTTCCTTGAGCCTTCGCGGCCGCTGATGGGACAGTTGGCGGGGCTTGTGGTGATTATTCTGAGCCTCGAGTTCAGCTGCCTGCTGCTCTACGCGAGTGGTGGCAAGAGCCTTCGCCACCTGCTGGCTCGGGGCGGTAGCGTCAGGCTGCTCAACCGTATTGCCGGGACCTTGATGATCGGCGTCGGCTTCTGGCTGGCGCTGGGGTAGCCGTCATCGGTGATAGACGTGCTAATGGCCAGCGGCAATGGCCAGCGCTGACACTGACGCGGTGATACCTGGCTATACGGGCGGCAGCCACAGCATCCGGGCGCTGATCAGCACAAAGGACGCCAGCCCCAGGTATGCGCCTGGGCAGCCCGCAAAGCCAGGCCTCTCGCGCCTCAGCCATGACAGCTGCACCATCGCGCACACCACCAGACCCAGCAGGGCGCCGCCGATCAGGTCGCTTAACCAGTGTACCCCCAGCACAATACGTGACAGGGCCATGGGAACGATGATGGCAATCGCCACCCAGTAGGGCCAGAAGCGCCGATGGTGGGGGAGTCGCTGGGCAATGAAGGCAGCGGCGAGGCCGTAGAGCACGACGGCCGTGGAGGTGTGGGCGCTGGGGTAGGACAGGGAGTCCGCCAGATAGTCCGGTGCATCCGGGCGCAGTCGGCCAATGACGCTCTTGCCCAGGGTGTTGAGCAGGCCGATGCCCGCAAGCCCCGCGGCGATGTGGCTCAGCGCCGCCCAGCGGCGACGCCACAGTAGCCAGCCCAGCCAGGGCAGCGCCAGAACGATGACCCCGAGCGTGTCGCCTGCCTTGGCCAGGCTCGTAGACAGGGTGGCTAGGTGGGGGATGTCGAGACTGCTGACCAGTGCGTTGAGGCGTTCGTCCATGGGCAGTGGGCCGTCCGCCTGGAGCACCACCAGGGTCCAGGCGCACAGCGCGGTGAGGCTTCCCAGCAGCAATAGCCAGGTAGCCAGTGGTGGCTCGTCCTCGTGGGTCGGGGCGAGCCAGCGCCACAGGCGCTGGCCACCCGGCAGGCGCAGGGTCAGCCAGGAAAGGCTGCGAAAGAGGAACCCTGGCGGTGACGCATGGTGGCGGACCAAGGAGAAGATGATGGCGAGCGCGACAACCGTGATGCCCAGAGCGGTGAGCCAGGGATGCAGGTCCTGGGGCAGGGCAAGCCACTGTTGCCAGGTACGCCCCAGCAGATAGCCAGGCAGGATGTAGGCTGGCGCCCACAGTGCGGCCGAGCCTACGTTGGCCCAGGTGAAGGTCGCGGGTGGCATGTGCAGTATGCCCGCAACCAGCGGCACGATCGGCCTTACGGGACCGACGAACCTGCCCAGCAGTACCGATAGTGGGCCGTGGCGCTGGAAGAAGCGGGCGCCCCGTGACAGCCATTCCGGATGGTGGGACAGCGGCCACATGGTGGTGACCTGCTCCCGATAGCGGTAGCCAATGGTATAGCTGACCCCATCGCCAACGATCGCGCCGGCAAACGCGCACGCCATGACCCAGCCCACCGCGATTTCCTGATGGCCTGCAAGCGACGCTGCTGCGGTGATCAGGACCACGCCTGGCACCACCACCCCCACCAGGGCCAGTGATTCCACTAGCGCGATGGCGAACACGGATAGCAGTAGCAGGCCAGGCGAAGGCGCCCATTGAATCAGCCAGTCCCCGGCATTTCCCACCCTTACTCTCCTTTGCTTGGCGGCGAGGCGGCATGATGCCACAGTCGCGAGCCGCTGGGCATTGGCTGACCGGTCAGTCCGCCGTCATGGTCTGGGTGCGTCGCTGCAAGCGCTCCAGGAAGACCTGCCAGTCCTCTTCCGGCTTGAGGGCACACAATTGCGAGCGAAGGGTCAGCGGACCCAGGTCCGCCAGGCGAACCTCGGATAAGGCCTGTTCGAGTCGCTTGGTGACCAGCAAGGCGCCGCTTTCCGTGGTGTTAGGGAGGATCAGCCAGAAGGTGTCGGCGCAGTGCCTGCCCAGGATGTCGTGGTCGCGGCAGTGCAGGTGGACCGCACGACAGAGCTGATCGAGCTGTGACAGCTGTAGACGTGAGCCGTGCTGCTCGCTGGCTACCTCAAGCTGAGGCAGATGCAGAATGACCACGGCGAGACGCTGGTCCAGGTGCTGGGCGCGTTCAAGCTCTCCGGTCAGACGCTCGTGCAGGGTGGCGTGATTGAGGGCGTCGCAGTCGGCATCGCTCGGGTCGGTAGCGCGAGCGAGGTCCCGTTGGCGTAGATGCTCCCAGCTAGCCAGGGTGCAGCACGCCAGGAAGGTCAGCATGCTGATGACCTGGGCCACGTCCGGGGTCATCTGACTGTGGATGAATAGCCAGAGGGGAAGGGCCAGGCACGACAGCACCAAGGCGGGTCCCAGTGGCAGCAGCAGCAAGACCAGGGCAATCGGCAGACTCGTCCAGATCGGGTCGAGGGTTGAGTGGATGAGTGCCTGGTCATACAGCATCAGGCAGGCGCATATCAGCAGCAGGTAATGAGTAAGTCGCGAGTTGCGCCGGGCATCCAGGTAGGCGATGACGCCGACCAGACAGCACAGCACGGCAGGCAGCAGGATGTATTCGTACTGACCAATCAGGTAGTGCCATAGCGCGACGGCGGCAAGCAGCAGGGCAGCGAGCAGGTCGGCGAGCAGACGCCAGGAGCGTCGCCACTGCGGGTGTTCAGTCATGCGCTTCCTCCACCACCTGGGGGGAAGGACGCTGTTGGCCGAGGGTCGCCAGGATTCGCGGCAGATTATCCAGTCGCGTAAGGGGCTCGGCGCGTGACTGCGTGGGTGCGTCGATAGCATCCAGCAGCTCCTGGCGGCGCTGTCTTGCCTGGTCTGCGTCGCGGCTGGTCAACAGCACGCCGAGAGTTTTCTGGTCCAGCTGGTAAGCGTTTTCGAAGGACTTGATCTGGCTGCATACCTCTTGAGCGATGCGCCACAGCTGCCGTCCCTGGACGTGGATCAGCAGCAGCTCGGCGTGGACGTCGTCACGGGCGGCACGGCTATTTTCCTTGACCAGATCGCGCTCGAGCTGCTCTGCCGACCACAGCGCCAGGCCTGGCGCCAGCCGGGCTCGCTTGCGTACCAGCCGCAGCGAGTGCCCACCAGGCAATGAGCGGCTGATGGCGAATAGGCATAAGCAGGTGAGCAGGAGTCCTACCAGGATCCAATGATGAGGACTGAGTCGGTCGATCAGGCTCCACCAGCTGAGGCCGGCGAGGGAAGCATTGAGCAGCTGCATCCAGCGCGGCTGAGGCAGTGCGAGCAGGCACGGCCAGGCCCATAGCCAGGCAGCGTTGGTATGTCCTGGCAGCATGACCAGGGCCGCCAGCAGAAGGCTGGCGACCGCGAGCCAGGGGCGGTAGGCATGCCGCCGATGGCTGAACTCCAGGGCCAGGCCGGTCAAGGCAAACCACAGGGCGGCCAGGCTCAGCAAGATGCCGTCCCAAGGTTGGTCGGACAGCAGCGCGCAGGCTGCCAGCAGCCCGGCAGCGGCAAAGATATTCAGCTTGAACAGTCCGACTTTGTACTTGATCCGCATGCTGTCTTACTATGGCCTCTTCAGTGGTTCCTGACCCGCCCCACGCTTTCCCCTGCCCCCTAGCTGGTGTCCAGTTTGGGGGGTAGAACACGTCAAGGAGAACTTCCCATCGTGTCCGACTCTGCCAGCGCCACCTCCGCCACCATCGACGATGTCAGTGCTTACATGAATGCCGTCGGCCAGCGTGCCCGGCAGGCTGCCTCTGCCATGCGCCGTGTGACTCCGGCCGCCAAGAATCATGCGCTGAAGGCTATGGCGAAGGCACTGGATGAGGCGCGACCAGAGATTCTGGCGGCTAATCGTGATGACATGGCGCGTGGTCGTGACAAGGGGCTCGATGACGCGCTGCTCGACCGCCTGGCGCTGAACGATGCACGTATCGATGCGATGATCGAAGGGCTGCACCAGGTCGCGGCTCTCCCTGACCCGGTCGGCGAGATCAGTGATCTGTCCGCCAGGCCAAGTGGTATCCAGGTGGGCAAGATGCGCGTCCCCCTTGGCGTTATCGGTATCATCTATGAATCGCGTCCCAACGTCACGCTGGAAGCGGCCAGTCTCTGCCTCAAATCGGGCAACGCCTGCATTCTTCGTGGCGGTTCCGAGGCCAGCGCCTCCAACCTTGCGTTGGCGCAGTGCATCGCCAAGGGGCTTGCTGAAGCGGGCATGCCGGACGCTGCGGTGCAGTGTGTGGCGACCACTGACCGCGCTGCGGTGGGCCATCTGATCAGCATGCCTGACTACGTTGATGTGATCATACCCCGCGGTGGAAAGTCCTTGATCGAGCGCATCAGTCGGGAGGCCAGGGTGCCGGTGATCAAGCACCTGGACGGTATCTGCCACGTCTACGTGGATGCCCATGCGGATCTCGACAAGGCCGAGGCAATTGCGGTGAATGCCAAGACCCATCGCTACGGTGTGTGTAACGCGATGGAGACCCTGCTGGTGGACGTGGCAGTGGCCGACGTTCTGCTGCCGAGGCTCGCGGGTGTCTACGCGGAAAAAGGGGTGGAAGTGCGCGGCTGTGAGCGTGCCCGCGAAGTGGTGGACAGCTGGTTGCCTGCCAGCGATGAGGACTGGGCGACCGAATATCTGGCGCCGATCCTGGCGGTCAAGGTGGTCGATGGCATCGACGCTGCGATGGCGCATATCGAGCAGTACAGCTCCGGACACACGGAAGCGATCGTCACCGAGAACTATACCCTGGCGCGGCGCTTCCTGGCCGAGGTTGACTCAAGCTCAGTGATCGTCAATGCGTCCACTCGCTTTGCCGACGGATTCGAGTACGGGTTGGGTGCCGAGATCGGCATTTCCACTGACCGCTTGCACGCCCGCGGCCCCGTCGGTCTCGAAGGCCTCACTACGCGCAAGTACGTGGTGCTGGGTGATGGTCAGATTCGCCAGTGAGTGAGCAGGTGTCGTTTTCCATCACCGATGGGCCCGCACGCATCGGCATGCTGGGGGGGACCTTCGACCCGGTGCATCACGGTCATCTACGCATGGCGGTAGAGCTGAGGGACGTGCTCGGCCTGGACGGCGTGCACATGATTCCGGCGGCGCAGCCGCCCTTGAGGGGCCGTCCACAGGTGTCGGCTCAGGAGCGCCTGGCGCTGCTGCGGTTGGGGATCGGAGACACCCCGGGTCTGCTGGCGGACCCGTGCGAGCTGGAGCGAGAAGGGCCGTCCTACAGCGCTCTGACCCTGGCATCATTGCGACAGCGCTACGGTGAAAAGGCGCGGATCGTCATGGCGCTGGGACATGATGCATTTTTGAAGCTCGCGCAGTGGCATCGGCCCGAGCAGCTGTTCGACCTGGCTCATGTGGTCGTGATCGACCGTCCAGACCATATCGGCGCGTTGCCGGCGGCTCTTGAGGAACTGATAGCCGGTCGTGAGGTCAATGACTGCCAAGCACTGATGGAAGAGGCTCAGGGCCGTTTGCTGCGGCTGTCGCTGCCATCACGCATGGCCATATCCGCCACCTTTGTGCGTGAGCGCCTGGCTCAGGGCGAGAGCGTGCGTTATCTCCTGCCCGAGCCGGTGGTGCAGCGTATCGAGTCCCGGGGACTGTATCGGAATCCAGCGATTTTCGGCGCTGAGTGAGAAATTCGTGGAAGCGCTGGAATCGCACTGCCATAAGGCGCGTCAGCGGGTACAATAGACGGTCGATGAATACCCAGTGATGAGGGGCTATGCAGATTGAAGCATTGAAAGCGCTCGTAATCGAGTCGCTAGACGATATCAAGGCGAAGGACGTCGAAGTGCTCGACGTGTCGCGATTGACCAGCGTAACGGATTGGATGGTGGTGGCCAGCGGCACCTCGACACGGCATGTGGCGGCCCTGGCCAACAGCGTGATTACCAACGCCAAGGAGCAGGGTGTGCAGCCGCTTGGCGTGGAAGGCGACAACGGTGCTGACTGGGTGCTGGTGGATCTCGGTAGCGTGGTGGTGCATGTGATGATGCCTGACACCCGCGCGCTGTATGACCTAGAGCGCCTGTGGTCAGACTTGCCCAGCGACAGCCCGGCACCAGAGGAAGAGGCCAAGGCATGAGGGTCCGCCTGCTGGCGGTCGGTACACGCATGCCAGGCTGGGTCACTGATGGCGTCGAGGAGTACCGCAAGCGTCTCCCCAAGGACTTTCGCCTCGAGATTGAAGAGATTGCCCCGGGGCATCGTGGCAAGAATGCCGATACGGCACGCGCGATCACCCAGGAAGCAGAACGTATCGACGCGCGCCTGCGTGGAGACGAGCACCTGGTGGCGCTGGAAGTGCTGGGCAAGCCCTGGACGACGGAAGTCCTGGCAGAGCACGCCGATCAATGGCGCCACGGTGGCCGTGACGTCGTGTTGCTGGTAGGTGGTCCTGATGGTCTCGATCCCGCGCTGTCGGCGCGGGCTCATCAGCGCTGGTCATTGTCCCCCTTGACCCTGCCTCACCCTCTGGTTCGGCTGGTACTGGCCGAGCAACTCTATCGTGCCTGGACGCTGATGGTGGGGCATCCCTACCATCGGTGACGGCTTCTGAGCCAGACAAGGATTGCCCCTCGCATGCGTAAGCGTCGAGACACCCTAAAGAATCCCGAGCAAGCGCTACGCATCTTCCGCATGCGAGCAAGCCTCGCTGGCGTCGTGGTGGTACTGCTGTCGGGCCTGCTGGTTGGCCGCCTTTGCTACCTGCAGATCGTTCAGCACGAGGTCTACAGCACGCGTTCCGAGAAAAATCGCGTCAGGGTCGAGCCCCTGCCGCCCACGCGGGGCCTGATCTACGACCGCAACGGTCAGCTGCTGGCAGAAAACCGTCCCACCTATAACCTGACCCTGGTGCGCGAGCGGGTGGACGATCTCGACGCCACTCTCGAGCTGTTGGTCGACCTGCTGGATCTGCCGGCAGAAGAGGTCGAGGCGTTCAAGGTGCGCTCACGTCAGCGGCAGCGGCCCTACCAGCCGGCGCTGCTGATGAGTGATCTGACGGAAGCGCAGATTGCGCGACTGGCGGTCAACCGCCACCGCTTGCCAGGGGTAGAGGTCCAGGCGCAGTTGCTGCGTTTCTATCCCGATGCCGAAATCATGTCCCACGCCCTGGGCTATGTCGGGCGAATCAATGCCGAGGAGCTGGAGTCTCTTGACCCGGGCAACTACGCCGGGACGCACTTCATTGGCAAGACTGGCGTGGAACGGTTCTACGAGGACCAGCTGCATGGGCGAGCGGGACTTCGCAAGGTGGAGACCAACGCCCGCGGCAGGGTGTTGCGCGAGCTTGGGCACACCGATCCTGAACCGGGGCAGGACCTGACCCTTACCCTGGACATGGACATGCAGCAGCTCGCGGTGGACCTTCTGGATGACCGCCGCGGTGCCATCGTCGCGATTGCCCCCCAGACCGGCGAGATCCTGGCCATGGCATCGGTGCCGGGCTTTGATACCAATCAGTTCGTGACCGGTATCGATGTCGCTTCCTATCGTGGCCTGCAGAACGATATCGATCTGCCGCTGTTCGACCGGGCCACTCGCGGCAGCTATCCCGCCGGCTCCACGATCAAGCCGTTCATGGCCATGGCCGGGTTGATCGAGGGCGCCGTCACGCCAGATGAAGTGATCTACGATCCTGGCTATTACCAGCTGCCCAATGATGAGCGCCGCTATCGCAACTGGCTGCGCTGGGGCCACGGTCGGGTCAATCTCGAACGTGCCTTGGCGGTGTCCAACAACACCTACTTCTATTCCCTGGCACACGAGCTCGGCATCGATCGGATCGACGCCAACCTGGGCGCGTTCGGCTTCGGTACTCGCGTTGCCGCCGATGTGGCGGGCCAGGGTGATGGCCTGCTGCCGTCCCGCGACTGGAAACGTGCGCGCTTCAACCAGCCCTGGTATCCCGGGGAGACGCTGTCGGTAGGCATTGGGCAGGGATACCTGCAGATCACGCCGCTACAGCTGGCGTCGGCCACCGCGGTACTGGCCAATCGCGGGCATTGGGTGCGCCCGCGCCTGGCCAAGCGCATTGGCGCGGAAGATGTGCCGGTCGACTTGCCGGACACGCCAGCGGATATCGATGCTCCCGATGCCTATTGGACACGGGTCTTCAATGGCATGGAGAAGGTGCTGTCCGGTCGCGAGGGCACCGCCCGGCGCACGGGGGCAGGGCTTCAGTATCGCATGGCCGGCAAGTCCGGCACCGCCCAGGTGTTCTCGCTGGGCCAGAACCAGAAGTACAACGCCGCCGAGCTGCGCGAACGTCTGCGCGACCATGCCTTGTTCATGGCCTTCGCTCCGGTGGAAGACCCCCAGATTGCCATCGCGGTGATCGTCGAAAACGCCGGCGGTGGCTCGACCCACGCCGCCGGTCTTGCCAGAGCCATGGCGGATGCTTGGATCCTGGATCACAACGCCGGCAAGCCGGTATCCGACGATAGCGATCCGCTGCAAGATGACCCAGAGGAGGCCGACTGATGGCCGTCGATTTCGTGCGATCATTGCGTGGTCATCCGGTACGCCCCCCCGCCAGCGGCATCGCCAGGCGCATTTCTCTGTGGCAGCGGCTGCATATCGATCCGTGGCTGCTGGCGATGCTGCTGCTGCTGATGGTCAGCGGCCTGGCGGTGTTGTATAGCGCCAGCGGCGAGAACATGCGGGTGGTCACCGCCCAGGCAATTCGCTTCGGTGTGGCCTGGACCGTGATGCTGGTGCTCGCTCAGTTTTCTCCGGCGACCTTGATGCGCTGGGCGCTGCCCGCCTACATGACCGGTGTGGTCATGCTGGTGGCGGTCGAGATTCTCGGTGACATCGGTATGGGGGCGCAGCGCTGGCTGGTGATTCCTGGCGTGGTGCGCTTCCAGCCCTCGGAAATGATGAAGATCGCCATGCCGATGATGATCGCTGCCTGGATCAGTCGGCACGAGTTGCCCCCGAACTGGAGGGTGCTGGCGGGCTGCGCATTGCTGATCGCCTTGCCGGTGGGGCTGATCGCCCGTCAGCCCGATCTTGGTACCTCGTTGCTGGTGGCTTCGGCGGCGGTGTTTGTCATCTTGCTGGCGGGCCTTTCGTGGAAGTTCATCGGTGCCATGGTGGCCCTGGCGGGGGCCGCCTTACCGCTATTGTGGATGAACATGCACAATTATCAGCGGCAGCGGGTATTGACCTTTCTGGACCCCGAGAGCGATCCGCTCGGCGCTGGTTGGAACATCATCCAGTCGACCACGGCCATCGGCAGCGGCGGTATCTGGGGCAAGGGCTGGCTAGAGGGGACCCAGTCGCAGCTCGAGTTTCTGCCGGAGCGACATACGGACTTTATCGTCGCGGTGCTGGGTGAGGAATTCGGCCTGGTAGGCATGCTGGCCTTTCTGGTGCTCTACCTGCTGATTGTTGCGCGGGGGCTGTGGCTCGCTGGCGCGGCGCAAGACACCTTTGGCCGCTTGCTGGGCGGTGGCATCATGTTGACGTTCTTCATCTATGTGTTTGTGAACATCGGCATGGTCAGCGGGATTCTTCCCGTGGTCGGCGTGCCGCTTCCTCTGGTCAGTTACGGAGGGACGTCCAGCGTGACCTTGATGGCCGGTTTCGGTATTCTCATGGCGGTCAATGCACACCGTCGACTGCTGCCTCGATAGCGTCGATGAACAGGCTTACGGGTTCATGCCAGATCGCCGCCAGAGAGCGCACATGGGCGTGCGACAGCCGTCGCCACCCTGTTCGCCATCGCATTTGCGATAGTGCTGGCAGGCGACACGGCGTGTTCCAAGGGAGAAGATTGATGACAGTACCCCTGATCCAGGGAAGGGAAGGCGTTGGTGCGACACGCCGTGGCTGGCTGGGCAGCGTGTTGGGCGGCCTGCTTGCGACGCTGTCGCTGTCGGCGGCGGCTCAGGACTTCGCGACCCCCGACGTCAACGACATGATGGGACGCCTGGAGCGGCAGGGGATCTCCCGGGAATGGCTTGAGCAGACCATGGCCAGCGCGCAGTTCCAGCCGTCGGTGCTCGAAGCCATGAGTGGTGCCGCCGAGCATCATATGACCTGGGAGCGCTATCGCAATATCTTCCTCGGAGAGGAGCGCATCAACGAGGGTGCCGCCTTTATCGAGACCCATCTTGATGCCTTTGAGCGGGCCGAGCAGCGCTACGGAGTTCCACCGGAGGTCATCGCTGCCATCATTGGCGTCGAGACCCGCTATGGCAGGATTACTGGCGACCACCGAGTGCTGGACTCCTTGTCGACGCTGGCCTTCCACCATCCGCGTCGGGGAGAGTTCTTCGAGGGCGAGCTGGAGGCCTTTCTCGATATCGCCTACGAGCAGGGCGTGGATCCTGGCAGCCTGAAAGGCTCCTATGCCGGTGCCATGGGCTATCCCCAGTTTATTCCTACCAGCTATCAAGCCTACGCCGTGGACTTTGACGGCGATGGGCATCGCAACCTGTGGACCGACCCCGTCGATGCCATTGGGAGCGTTGGCAACTACTTTGCCGAGCACCGTTGGCAGCCCGGCGGCGAGGTGTACTGGGAAGCGCAGGGTCCTGCGACCACACCTGCTGCGATCAATTTCAATCGTACCCAGCGCCCTTACGTGCAGGTCTCCGCACTGGAAGCCCAGGGCATTCGCCCGCAGGAGCCACTGGCGGGCGATCGCAAGGTGATTCCGCTGGCACTCGACAGCGAAGATGGCAGCGTGCGCTATCGCCTTGCCGATACCAATTTTTACGTGATCACCCGGTACAATCACAGCCATCTGTACGCCATGGCGGTGACCGAGCTTGCCGAGGCCATCGCCCAGGTGCGTGACCTGGGAAAGCGCCAGTGGTGGAATGCGCTGGAGCTGGAGGCGACCACATGAGCCTGCGATCGCGCTTGCTGCCCACCATGTCGCTGTTGGTCGCCCTGGGAGGGTGTGCCAGCGGTGGTCCCGGCAATGCGCCAAGTGCGGACGGGGCGGCCACCCAGAGTGAGGCGCCCAGTTCCAGTGGGGGCCGCTACGCCATGAGTGGTGATGCGTATCCTCAAAGCCCACCTGATGTCAGTCAGGTGCCGGACGCGGTACCGCGCAATGAGCCGCGCTCCCGTGCAGGCAACCGGTCGACCTATGAGGTGTGGGGCAAGACCTATCACGTGATGGACGACCCGAGCGGGTATCAGCGCGAAGGCACAGCCTCCTGGTACGGCCAGAAGTTCCATGGCTATGCCACCTCCAACGGCGAAATCTATGACATGTACAAGATGACCGCCGCCCACAAGTCACTGCCGCTGCCGACCTTTGCTCGCGTGACCAATCTGGATAACGGTCGCTCGGTCATCGTGCGGGTCAATGACCGCGGCCCGTTTCATGATGACCGCGAGATCGACCTGTCCTATGCGGCGGCAGCGCGCCTGGACATCCTCGATAATGGCACTGGTCGAGTGCGCGTCAGTGCCATCGATGCTGGTCAGTGGCAGGCCAACGGTGGGCGTGGTGCTGAGGCGTCGTCCGGGGCTGTTGCGTCCCAAGCCCAGGCTCGGCAAACATCAGCTCAGCAAACATCAGCACCGCCAGCTGCGACGCCGTCCCGCTCTGCGGCACAGGCTCCCGCGGTAGCTCAGCGTGGTGCCCGACAAGAGGCCCCAGCGCCGGCGAGTGCGGGTGCTGCCGAGGGTGTCTACATTCAGGTGGCGGCATTGGGTTCCGCGACCAGCGCTCGAGACCTCAAGTCAGACCTGGAGCAGCGCTTGAACCAGGATGTGCGGGTGGCCAGTGACGCTGGCCTGCACAAGGTGCAGGTTGGGCCGTTGGCCAGTCGAGGCCAGGCGGAGCCGATCAGAGAACGCTTGCGTCAGGCCGGTTTTGAGCAGACCTTTGTCGTCGATGGGCGCTAGCCGTGGGCGCCGTTAAGCCGGCGCCACGGTGAAGTTCGCGGGTATCGATGTGTGATTAAAATTGTGCGGCGACGTTTAACGCCGCTTTCCCCGACTGTTGTAACGAGACGTTCACCATGATTTTCAAGTCATCTCTTTCTCGCCGCTATTTGCCAGTTGCTTTTGTGTGTGCGGCCCTGGTGGCTCCCTTGACCAGTGCCCAGCAGCCTGACGCTCCCACGCCGGACATGCCCGAGCCCCAGGTCATGATTCCTGCTCCGCCGCAGCTCGCTGCAAAGTCCTGGATTCTGATCGACGCCAACAGTGGTCGCGTGTTGGCTGAACACAACTCTGATCAGCGTCTGCCGCCGGCCAGCCTGACCAAGCTGATGACCGCCTACCTGGTCGAACGTGAACTCGACCGCGGTAATATCCAGGGCGATGACATGGTGCCTATCAGCGAGAAGGCGTGGCGCACCGGCGGTTCCAAGATGTTCGTCGAGGTCGGCACCCGGGTGCCGGTAGAAGAGCTGCTGCACGGGATCGTCATCGTCTCCGGCAACGACGCCAGCGTTGCCATGGCCGAGTATCTGGCCGGCGGTGAGGAGCCATTCGCCGACCTGATGAACCAGCATGCCACCCAGTTGGGCATGGAAAATACCCACTACGAGAATGCCACCGGTCTGCCCGGCGAAAACCATTACTCGTCTGCCCGTGACCTGATGCGTCTGGCCCGTCACATCATTCTGGACTACCCGGAACACTACGCGATCTATAGCCAGAAGCACTTTACCTACAACGGTATCGAACAGCCGAACCGCAACCGCCTGCTGTGGCGCGATCCGAGCGTCGATGGCCTGAAGACGGGCTGGACCGAAGAAGCCGGCTACTGCCTGGTGTCGTCGGGCAAGCGCGATGACATGCGCCTGATTTCTGTGGTGATGGGTACCAACTCCGATGAAGCGAGGGCACAGGAAACGCAAAAGCTGTTGAGCTACGGTTTCCGCTATTACGAGACCCTGAAACTCTATGATCGTGGCGCGGTGCTCAATACCCCGCGTGTCTGGGAAGGTGCGACCAATGAGCTCAAGGTAGGCGTCGACAATGGCGTCTACATGACCGTGCCGCGTAACCGCAATGGAGAGCTGACTGCGCGCCTGGACATCGACAGCGGCCTGGTGGCGCCGATTGCTGCGGGGCAGCGGGTTGGCACCATGGAAGTGCGACTGGGCGACGAAGTGGTTGGCGAGCGCGACCTGGTGGCCCTGGAGGCGGTCGAGGAGGGTGGCTTCTTCAAGCGCATGATCGACAAGGTTCAGCGTTTCTTCAGTGACCTGGTGGGTGGCTGGTTCGACTGAAGCTGTCGCGATCGAGCAGGTGACCCGATCGGTGAGCGGGCAGAGTCCGCCGCCGACGAGGGGGCAGCCGGGTGCGATGCGCACGGCTTGGTCGAGTCGCCTGGCTTGGTCGAGTCGCCAAGGTTGAGTAGAATAGTCGGGTATCCACTCAAAGGGTCATCGGATGAACGATCGAACCTTCCGGGATCTTCGCTCACAAGCTGGGCCTGATCCGACAGATGTGACCATCACGTTTCCCTGTGACTACCCGATCAAGGTGGTCGGTGATGCGTCTGAAGACTTTGCCGCGACGGTGAGTCAGATCGTGCTCAAGCATGATCCGAGTTTTACCGGGAACAGCCTCGAGGTCATCGATAGCCGCAACGGACGTTTTCAGTCTGTGCGCTTGACCCTGCGTGCCACGGGTGAAACCCAGCTCAATGCGCTGTTCGAGGAGCTCAAGGCGACCGGTCGCGTGCACATGGTGGTGTGATGGAGCCCATCGAGGTCTATCATCTTGGGCTAGTGCCCTACCAGCCCGTATGGCAAGCAATGCGTGAGCTGACCGATCAGCGGGACGGCACGACGCCCGACCAGATCTGGGTGGTCCAGCATCCCCCGGTGTTCACTCAGGGACAGGCCGGCAAGGCAGAGCATCTGCTGATGCCCAGCGAGATCCCCTTGGTGGAGACGGACCGTGGTGGTCAGATTACCTACCATGGACCGGGTCAGTTGGTGCTGTATCCCCTGATCGACGTCAAGCGCGCGCGACTGGGGGTCAGGGACCTGGTAAGCGCGTTGGAAGACAGCGTTGTCGATGCCCTGGGGCAGCATGGCATTGAGGCTCATGCCCGGCCAGATGCACCCGGTGTCTACGTCGGGGAGCGCAAGATTGCCTCCCTGGGGTTGAGGATTCGGCGTGGCGCGAGTTTTCACGGCATCGCCGTCAATCTGGACCTGGATTTGACGCCGTTCAGCTTCATCAATCCCTGCGGCTATGCGGGGCTAGAGATGACCCGGCTCGCCGACCTGACGTCTACTGACGTGGATGCCAGGCTCGAGGCGCAGCGACTATTGGATGCCTTGGCCCTTCGGCTGGGGCAACGTGAACTGGTTGAGCGTTCTGGTCAGCCAGAGGCTTTCCACGGCCAACATTTTGATTGATCGCCCTGGAGTCGTGACGGCGATCTTCCACAGGATAGAGACATGACTGACAGCTCCGCCATCCAGGCGGCGGCCGCCGCCGCCAAGGCCAAGAAAAGTGCTCGCAGCGAAAGAGGTGTCAAGCTGCGTGGTGCCGAGAAGGTGGCCCGGATTCCGGTGAAGGTGATTCCCACCGAGGAGATCCCGCGCAAGCCCGACTGGCTTCGGGTACGCATGCCGGTATCCAAGGAAGTCACCCGCATCAAGGACACGCTGCGTCGCCACGGCCTGCACACGGTCTGCGAAGAAGCGTCTTGCCCCAACCTGGGGGAGTGCTTCCACGGGGGCACCGCCACCTTCATGATCATGGGCGACATCTGCACCCGTCGTTGTCCGTTCTGTGATGTTGCCCACGGCAGGCCCAATGCCTTGAATGACCGTGAGCCGCGAGAGCTCGCCGAGGCGATCGCCGAGATGCGACTGAAGTACGTGGTAGTGACCTCGGTTGACCGTGACGACCTGCGCGATGGCGGTGCCCAGCATTTCGCTGACTGTATTCGCGAGATTCGCCGCGACAGCCCGAGCATCGAGATCGAAGTGCTGGTGCCGGACTTCAGGGGACGTATGGAGGTCGCGCTGGAGATCCTCGAAACCACGCCGCCCAACGTCTTCAATCACAACCTGGAGACGGTGCCCAGCCTGTATCGCAAGGTGCGCCCTGGTGCCGACTACCAGTGGTCTCTGGATCTGCTCAAGGGCTACAAGGAGCGCCGTCCGGAGGTCATGACCAAGTCTGGCCTGATGCTCGGGGTGGGTGAAGCCGACGAGCAGGTGATCGAGGTCATGAAGGATCTGCGAGCCCACAATGTCGATATGCTGACGCTGGGTCAGTACATGCAGCCGTCTCGCAATCACCTGCCAGTGGACCGTTGGGTCCCGCCGGCGACCTTTGACTGGTTTGCCGAGCAAGGTCGAGCCATGGGCTTCACCCACGTGGCGTCTGGTCCTCTGGTGCGGTCGTCCTATCACGCCGACCAGCAGGCCCATGGCATCGAGGTCAAGTAACGGTTCGATGCGCAGCGTTAGATGAAAGCAATGCCCGGTAATGCCGGGCATTGTGCGTTTTAGCTTACGTGTTTTTGCGCCTACTCCTACCTTATGTGCCGTGGCATGGTGCGGGGGCTTCGCAGTCCCAGGGGGAATGCGCTATATTGCAGTGCAACAAGTGCGCAGGCGCACGGATCGCCTCCTGCGCGTCACGCAACCCCAGGAGTCCCTATGAATGCGTTGATGCCTGGCGCTGCCGCGCCGCTGTTCGCGATGGCGGAACCCTTTGCACCGTTGCTCGATCCCTTTGGTTTCGGACGCGCCGCCGCCGATTACTGGCGCGATAGCGTCGAGCGCAGCATCCTCTATTGGGATGTGATGCGGCAGCGCGGCAACGAGTACCTCGAGCATATCGAAAAGACCCGTCCCTCGGTGCTCGGTTTCGATACCGACATCGTCATGCTCGGGGAAGAGCTGCCACGTCCCGTCAACTATGAGTTACTGCGCGTGCATCCCCCGGAAGGCGTCGAAACGGATGAGCTCGCACGTCCTTTCGTGGTGGTCGACCCCCGTGCAGGGCATGGCCCGGGGATCGGTGGCTTCAAGCCTGACAGCGAGATTGGCGTGGCGCTGCGGGCTGGCCATCCGTGCTACTTCATCGCCTTTATGCCGTACCCGATTCCGGGGCAGCGGGTCGAGGATGTGGTCGAGGCCGAGGTCACCTTCCTGCGCCACGTCAACGAGCTTCACCCTGACAGCGAGAAGCCGATGGTGGTCGGCAACTGCCAGGCTGGCTGGCAGATCATGATGGCCGCCGCGCTGGAGCCGGAAGTGTTTGGGCCGATCCTGATTGCCGGGGCTCCACTGTCCTACTGGGCCGGTGAGCGCGGCAAGGCGCCGATGCGCTATACCGGCGGCATGACCGGAGGCAGCTGGGCGACCCACATGCTGTCGGACATGGGGGATGGGGTGTTCGATGGTGCCTGGCTGGTACAGAATTTCGAGCGGCTCAACCCGGCCAACACCTGGTGGGACAAGCAATACCACCTATATGCCCATGTCGATACCGAAGCCGAACGCTATCTTCAGTTCGAACGCTGGTGGGGCGGACACGTGGTACTGGGGGGAGAGGAGATCCAGTACATCGTCGATAATCTGTTCGTCGGTAATCGGCTGTCGACGGCGCAGCTGGTGACGTCAGACGGTCGTCGCATTGATCTGCGCAACGTGCGCTCCCCGGTGATCGTGTTCTGCTCCCAGGGTGATGACATTACGCCGCCACCCCAGGCGTTGGGGTGGGTGCGTGATCTGTATGGCGGTGTCGACGACATCATTGCCAACGAGCAGACCATTGTCTACTGCGTGCACGACAAGACGGGTCACCTCGGCATCTTTGTCTCGGGCAGCGTGTCGCGCAAGGAGCACGCCGAGTTCACGGCCAACATGGACTACATCGACGTCTTGCCGCCAGGGCTGTATGAGACCACGGTATCCAAGGCCAGCGACCGTCCTGATGCGGAGCTTATCGAGCGCGATTACCTGCTTGAGTTCTCTACCCGTGACCTGGATGACCTGGACGAGGTCGTCAAGCCTCAGCCTCAGGATGATCGTCGCTTTGCGACGGTGGCCAGAGTGTCCGAGATCAATCTTGGTCTGTACCGTCAGTTCCTGCAGCCGTGGATTCGGGCGCTTTCCACGCCGGAGTCTGCCCATTGGATGCGTCGGATGCATCCCAATCGCATGGGCTATCGCCTGCTGTCGGACCGCAACCCGCTGATGGCGCCACTGCCGGTGTTGGCAGAAATGGTGCGCGAACGTCGCCGTGCGCTTAGCGACGACAACGTTTTCCGGGTGTACGAAGACATCGGTTCAAGCCTGATCTCCCGTAGTCTTGATGCCTGGCGTGTGCTGCGTGACCGTTCCATCGAGAAGGCATTTCTGGATATCTATGGCCAGCCCCTGTTGCAGTCTCTGGTCGGCTTGCGCGGTGCCGTGGACGCGGATCGAAGGCTGCCGGGCGCCGAACCTGAACGCCGTCGTTTCATCCAGCGTCGTCGCGACGAAATCCGTGCTCAGGTCGCCCGTGGTGGAGCTCATGAAGCGGTCATGAGGTCGATCATCTTCGTCCTTGGCGGTGCTCCGGCCACCGATGGACGTAATTTCCGCCGGCTGCAAGCCTCCCGGAGCGAGCTGGAGCCCGAGCTTCAGCTGCAGGACTTCAAGCACTTGATGCGCGATCAGTTCTTCATTCTGAAACAGGATCGTGAAGCCGCCCTTGAGGCAGTGCCTGCGTTGCTTGAGGGCCTTGATGCCAAGGAAATTGACAGCCATATCGAGCATATGGAGCACGTTCTGGCGGCCAGCGGTGACTTGAGCGAGCACGCGGCCGCTCGCTTTGAGCGAATCAAGTCGTTGTTCCTCAAGGCGAGGCCGGCCAGCCGTCGCAGGTCAACACGGTCGTCATCCTCTGATGGCGGTGCGGGTGGAAACACCAGCGGCAGTGGCAAGCCGCCCAGCGCGTCCAAGGCATCTAGCGCATCCAAGGCATCCAGTGCTTCCAAGGCCACTAGCGCTCCCAAGGCATCCACTGCTTCGAAGGCGTCCAGCGCTACCAAGGCGTCCAGCGCTACCAAGGCGTCCAGCGCTACCAAGGCGTCCAGCGCTACCAAGGCGTCCAGCGCTACCAAGGCGTCCAGCGCTACCAAGGCATCCACTGCCTCCAAGACGTCCAGCGCTACCAAGGCATCCAGTGCTTCCGAGGCGCCCAGCGCCTCCAAAGAGCCGAGCACGGCGAAGTCGTCCAGCGCTTCCGAGGCGTCCAGCGCTACCAAGGCATCCAGTGCTCCCGAGGTGTCCGGCGACGCCAGGATGTCCAGTGGTTCAGGCGCCGGTACCTCGGCGTCCGGCACGAAGGCGGACAGCACGAAGTCCGACAGCGCTGGAGCTGCTGCAACGACGTCAGAGCCTGCGGGGGCGGCCAAGCCCGAGGGCGCAGAGGCGACACCTGCGGCTTCGCGTCGGCGCTCGACCAGTCGCTCGCGGGGACAGACGCGGCGCTCGTGACTATGGCGCTGCGCTGATTGCCACGTTCGATCGGCCCTGTGGCGTATTCTCGCTATGTCCTTGCCCCCGCCCAGCGGGGGCAAGGTCGTTATGTGGCCGCTGCTTGTCGGACGACGGGGTTAAGGCTAGTCTCTTGCCCATGCGAGTCGGGCGCCGTACAGAAGGCGCCGCGTGATCCGTGACACGACCAGCACTGTTCCAGGGGCAACCGTCGATGTGACTGGCGCGATGTTCGGCACTGGGTTAGGGTAAGCGCATTTTTCCCCGTCAAGCTTCGGCGGGTATGTTACATACTGGCGTACGCCAAGGAGCGCGGCGCCCTGACTTTCGTGGAGTACTATGGGCAAGTCTCTGGTCATCGTCGAGTCGCCTGCCAAGGCCAAGACGATCAATAAATATCTCGGCAACGATTTCATCGTGAAGTCGAGTGTGGGCCACATCCGTGACCTGCCGACCAGCGGCTCTGGCAAGGCGGCCTCCGATCCTAAGGAGCGGGCTCGCCAGGCGGCCGCGACACGCAAGATGTCGGCGGAGGAGAAGGCGGTGTATCAGCGCCAGAAGGCGCATACGCAGCTCATCCGGCGTATGGGTATCGATCCTGACAATGGCTGGCAGGCCAATTATGAGGTGCTGCCAGGCAAGGAAAAGGTCGTTGCCGAGCTCAAGAAGCTGGCTGAGAAAGCCGATACCGTCTATCTCGCGACCGACCTTGATCGCGAAGGAGAAGCCATTGCCTGGCACCTTCGCGAGACCATCGGAGGGGATGAGCAACGCTATCGTCGAGTGGTGTTCAACGAGATCACCAAGAATGCCATCCAGGAGGCGTTTACCGATCCGGGAAGCCTGAATATCCCGCGAGTCGAAGCCCAGCAGGCACGGCGCTTCCTCGACCGGGTGGTGGGCTTCATGCTGTCCCCGCTGCTGTGGGCCAAGGTGGCGCGAGGCCTGTCGGCAGGGCGCGTTCAATCCGTCGCCATGCGACTGATCAGCGAGCGTGAGAGCGAGATCCGGGCCTTCGTGCCGGAGGAGTTCTGGGATGTGCATGCTGATCTGGTGACGCCAGAGGGCGAGGCGATTCGCTTCGAGCTGGTGCGTCAGGACGGCAAGGCGTTTCGCCCCACCAGTGAGGCAGAGACCGAAAAGCGGATCGCTGCGCTGCGCAAGGCAACCCTTGCCATCTCGGCCCGTGAAGACAAGCCCACCCGTTCCAAGCCGAACGCGCCTTTTATCACCTCGACCCTGCAGCAGGCTGCCAGTGGTCGCCTGGGCTTCTCGGTGAAGAAGACCATGACGCTGGCTCAGCGGCTCTACGAGGCGGGCTACATCACCTATATGCGTACGGACTCGACCAACTTGTCCAGAGACGCGGTGGAAAGCGTGCGCGAGTACATCGGCAGCGAATATGGTGATCGTTACCTGCCCGAGGCGCCGAATCGCTACTCGAGCAAGGAAGGGGCCCAGGAGGCCCACGAAGCGATTCGCCCCTCCGAGGTGACTCGCAGGTCTACCGACCTTGCTGGCATGGAGCGCGATGCAGAGCGTCTGTATGAGCTGATCTGGCGTCAGTTTGTGGCCTGTCAGATGACCCCTGCCGAGTACTTGTCGTCGACGCTGACCGTGGCGGTGGACGGTTACGAGCTCAAGGCCAAGGGTCGTGTGCTCAAGTTTGACGGCTATACCCGCGTCATGACGCCCATGGGGCGCAAGGAAGACGATCAGGCCTTGCCTGACCTGGGTGAGGGTACGCCGATGGCGTTGGACGCCCTCGACCCGAAGCAGCACTTTACCAAGCCGCCGGCACGCTACACCGAGGCGAGTCTGGTCAAGGAGCTCGAGAAACGCGGCATCGGTCGTCCGTCGACCTACGCGGCGATCATCTCGACCATTCAGGATCGCGGCTACGTGAAGCTGGAGAATCGGCGCTTCTATGCCGAGAAGCTGGGTGACATTGTCACCGAGCGTCTCAAGGAGTCCTTCCCTGACCTGATGGATTACTCCTTCACCGCGCGCATGGAGGATAGTCTCGACGAGATTGCCGAGGGCGAGCGCAGCTGGCGCGAGCTGCTGGATGCGTTCTATCAGGAGTTTCGTGAGGAGTTGGCGAAGGCGGAAAGTGAGGACGGCATGCGTCCCAACCAGCCCGTGCCGACGGACATCGACTGTCCCAGCTGTGGGCGCAAGATGCAGATCCGTACCGCGTCCACCGGCGTCTTCCTTGGCTGCAGTGGGTATAACCTGCCGCCGAAGGAGCGCTGCAAGACCACGATCGACCTGCTTCCCGGTGAAGAGGCCGTAGCGGCCGACGCGGGTGAAGAGGCGGAAACCGACGCGTTGCGCGCCAAGGAGCGCTGTCCGCTGTGTGCCACCGCCATGGACAGCTACCTGATCGACGAGGGCCGCAAGCTGCATATCTGCGGTAACAGCCCGGACTGCGAAGGCTACAAGATCGAGGAAGGCAAGTTCCGGATCAAGGGCTATGATGGTCCTGTCATCGAGTGTGACAAGTGTGGCTCCGAGATGCAGCTCAAGTCGGGGCGCTTCGGCAAGTACTTCGGCTGCACCAATGACAGCTGCAAGAATACTCGCAAGCTGCTGCGCAACGGGGAAGTCGCACCGCCAAAGATGGATCCCATCCCGATGCCCGAGCTGGCGTGTCAGAAGGTCGAGGACCATTATGTGCTGCGCGATGGTGCGAGTGGCCTGTTCCTCGCGGCGAGCAAGTTTCCCAAGAATCGCGAAACGCGCCCGCCGTTGGTCAAGGAGCTGAAGCCTCACGCCGAGGAGTTGCCCGAGAAGTATCACTACCTTCTTAGCGCGCCCGAGCAGGACCCCGATGGCCGCCCCGCGCAGATCCGTTTTTCACGCAAGCTCAAGGAGCAGTTCGTGATGACGGATGGTGATAACGGCAAGGCCAGCGGATGGAAGGCAAGCTGGGACGGCTCCTCATGGCAGGTCGAGGACAAGCGCAAGTGACCCCCAGAGCGCGTACCAACCAGTTGCTGTACCAGGTGGAGTTGCTGCTTGCGACACCAGTCCGGGACGATGAGCACCAAGACGCCCACCGGCGCGCCTGCGAGGAGGGCGCGCTGGCGCTATTTGGTTTGGCGCTGGATGCACTGCTGCGTGATGTCAGCGAGCATGCTCACCTGGTCGAGCACGACTGGCATACGATGCTGGTGGGCGATCGTTATCCCGACATAGCGGAAGTTCGTCGTTTGCGTGAGCTCGCCAATGATCGTGACAGTTGGTTAGGTCGATTGATCTCATATCTGGACGCGCTGGAGAGTGATGGGGGAGCAAGTCAGGGAACTTCCGTGGGGCCTCCTGGCGTTATTGCTGTCGGCGGTCGGCGCGATCTCCGACAGGATTTGAGAGATTGTCTAACGATGGCAAAGGCAGAGATAGCGACGCTAAGGCAGACGAGTGAGGAATGGTAAAGGCGATGTGTCGCCAAAGGGAGACGCCGGGCCTGAGATGAATAGGCAGGGGATGTCCTGGTTGTCCATGGCGCACTAGTGTCTGCCAGATAGTTGATGATGCCTCGCAGAGCGTGGTTTACACTCAGTCACCAATCATTTCTTTTACACACAGTGAGTCTTGTCATGTTCCAGCGGGGTCATCGTCGTCGTTTTATCCAAATGATACTTGGTGCCTGGCTGCTACTCCCCACCGCAGTCCTTGCCAGCTTCGATATGGTCGAGGATCAGCTTAGGCGAGCCATCGTGCCCGATTCCTCGAGTGAGGTGTGGGTGCTCATCGACAATCAGGAGTCACGTCTCACGGTCTATCGTGGTGGGGTGGAACTGGCCCGCTACTCGCCGATATCGGTGGGTAGGGGTGGTGCAAAATCACAGCGAGTGATGGGTGACAAGACGACGCCGCGTGGGGAATTCCACGTCGATCGCTTCAATTTCGACAGCAAATTCGACATCTTCATCGGGCTGGACTATCCCACCCCGACCCATGCGAGAATGGCGCTTGAGTCGGGGCTCTACTCTCAGCAAGACTACGACGAGTATTTCGACTACTATCGGCGGCATCGCAGCCCTCCGCAGCAGACGGTTCTCGGTGGCTATATCGGGATACACGGTGTCGGCGATGGAGATATGGATATTCACCGCAACTTTGACTGGACCAACGGATGTGTCGCCGTGACCAATCAGGAAATTCGAGAACTCTCTGGCCTGATTGGTGTTGGCACTCGCGTCGTCATCCGCTAGTCTTTAGGGGCGCTAGGGACGTTCAAGACTGTGGACTAGGGACGTTCAAGACTATGGACAAGCGCCGTTGTGTATTATAAAACAGCGTTTGACTCCTGTGCTTAGCAGCACAAGTCGCTGCAAGAAAGGCCTGCCTTTGCAGGAAGCCTGATGGATGCATTCCCCCAAGGGGCATGTAGACGTCATTATCGCAGTACCAAGGAAGACTCAAGGAGAACACCATGACTCTGAAGACTACCCTGAAGCTGACCGCCGCCGCCGCTTCTCTGGCCGTTCTGGCTGGCTGTGCTTCCTCCAGCGCTCTGGAAGAAGTTCGCATGACTGCTGAGTCCGCTCAGGCCGACGCTGCTGAAGCTCGCAGCATCGCCACTCAGGCTCAGAACACTGCCAACCAGGCACAGCGTGACGCTCAAGCGGCTCTGCAGCTGTCTCAGCAGAACCGTGAAGAGATGAACCGCATGTTCGAGCGCTCCATGCGCAAGTAATCGTTTCCTTGCCCCCTCGGGGGATGACCTGAACGGTGCGGACATTGTCCGTCCGCCAGGTCGTGAAGCGATAGGCTGAGGCCCAACCGAAAGGTTGGGCCTCAGTCGTTTTTGGGTCAGTGTCACGGCTCTGCATGGTGAAGGCATGCAGCAGCGGCAAATACCTTGATCGACGATGGCAATGGCCGTTTTGGGACCTGCGTGCTGGCGCAGGACCTCCTGCATCAACGTCATACCTGCAGGCGCTGGTAGGCGCGGCTCGGCGCCATGTGGTGGCGTTAACGGGGGCTGCTCAATGGGCCACTGGCAGGCTGAAAGGGGCAGGTGTAGCGCGCTCACTAAAGCGCCGCTGGCCTAGGTGAACGCTGACGAAAATGGCTCTGATGTCCCTGCGCGCCAGGCCTTATCCGCGTCTCAGGTGCGCAAGTCGCCGCGGCTGTTCGATCTCATGACAGATGCAATAGCAGCCGCGTGGGACCCAACTCTGTCGGTCACTTTGCTCAGATGACCGAGCCTGATGAGAGCGAAAAAAAGGCGCCACAAGGGCGCCTTTGGACGGACATGCAGGGAGCGGAGGTTTTACTCTCCCTGGCTTGCCTGGCTAAGCAGCGGGGGTTCTCCAGCGACCAGTTCGATGTGGTCGTAAAGACTGCCAGGCAGGGGAGTCGGGCGTTCCGGTGCTGTCGCCTGCATCGCTACGGGCAGTCCGCTGGGGGTCTCCATGGCGGCTCTCAGGCGTGCAAAGTCGACGCTGTAATCCTTGTCCTCGACGGCGGATTCCACTTCTTCGATGGCGGCAGTCATGTCCTCAATGGGCGCGCCTTCTTCCTCGTCCAGATAGGGATACGCCTGCACATACAGGTGCTCATCAGACCAGCCAAGCTTGAGAGGCTCGTTGACCAGGCGTACACGCGTACCGACGGAGACCTGGTCAAACAGGTTCTCGACGTCATCAGGCAGCATGCGAATGCAGCCGTGGGTGACGCGCATGCCCACGCCTTCAGGCTTGTTGGTGCCGTGGATCAGGTAGCCAGGAATACCTAGGCGCATCTTGCGGGTGCCCATGGGGTTTTCCGGACCTGGCGGTACCACGCCGGGGAGCGGGTTGCCGGCTTCAGCGTGCTCGCGGCGAATGGAGGCGGGCGGGTACCAGGAAGGATTCTTGACCATCTCGGTGATGGTGGTAGAGCCCAGCGGCGTTTTCCAGTCCATGCGCCCGACGGCGATCGGGTAGGTCTGGACCGTGCGCGGTTCTCCCTCCTTGGCCGGAGGATAGTAGTAGAGGCGCATCTCGGCGACGTTCACCACGATGCCCGTGCGCGGTGCGTCGGGCAGGATGAACTGGGCGGGAATGACGACCTCGGTGCCTTCTCCGGGATACCAGATACTGACGTCGGGATTGGCGCGAGTGATTGCATTGAAGCCAATGCCATGGTCGTGACCAATATCGATGAGGGTGTCGTCTTCGTCCGCTTCCACGGTGTAGACCTCGCCGATAAGGTCCCCGTCTTCGGGCAGCAGGTAGTGTCCCCTGGGCAGTTCGTCCGCCGCCACCAGAGGAGTCGCCAGCACGCCGAGCAGGCCACACAGGGTGGCGGCGCGAGCTAACGGTCGGCGAAGTGAAATCGAAGTCATTGCAACAGTCTCGATGTTGTGTGAGGGCCGGGGATCACCCGGCCACAGGTGGCAGTGTGTCGATAGCTATAGATTGCCCGCTAATGCGTCTTTGCGCCAGTCTTTACAGAGCAAATGTCAGGCGGCCTGAGCCTTTCGGTTGAGCCGTTCGAGCAGGGCTTCGATCGCTTCGAAGCGTGCCTCTTCGTCAGCCATGTCGACGCTGAAGCGAAGCGTGTCAGCACCCTCGAGTCGATACCTCTGGGGGTCGCTTTGGATGAGCTCGACCAGGGTCAGGGGGTCCACGGCGGTCTGGCCGCCAAACAGGATCCTGCCGCGCTCGGCGCCGGCTTCCAGGCGAGTGATGCCCAGTCGTTCAGCGCGTTGTCGCAGGTGGGTCTGGCGCAGCAGTGTCTTGACCGGCCCCGGCAGCAGGCCAAAGCGATCGATCATTTCGACCCGCAGTTCCTTGAGTTCCGCCTCATTGCTGGCGTTGGCAATGCGCTTGTACATGACCAGGCGTTGCTGCACGTCATGCAGGTAGTCGTCGGGAATCAGCGCAGGCAAGTTGAGGCTGACTTCCACGCCGTCCTGAAGGGGTGACTCAATGTTGGGCGTGCGACCCTCGCGTATGGCCGTGACGGCGCGGTCCAGCATTTCCATGTAGAGGCTGTAGCCAACCGCTTCCATCTGACCGCTCTGCTCGTCACCCAACAACTCGCCCGCGCCACGGATTTCCATGTCGTGGCTGGCCAGGGTGAAGCCAGCGCCCAGATCCTCGGCCTGGCCAATGGCTTCCAGGCGCTTTACCGCGTCCCGTGTCATCGAACGCGGGGGAGGGGCCAGCAGGTAGGCGTAGGCCTGGTGGTGACTGCGGCCAACCCGGCCACGCAGCTGGTGGAGTTGGGCCAGGCCGAACTTGTCGGCGCGTTCGATGATGATGGTGTTGGCGCTGGGTACGTCGATGCCAGTTTCGATGATGGTCGAGCACACCAGGACGTTGAAGCGCTTGTGATAGAAGTCGGACATCACGCGCTCCAACGAACGTTCCGGCAGCTGGCCGTGAGCCACCGCGACGCGAGCTTCCGGCACCAGTTCTCGGACCTTCTCGGCAGCGGTCTCGATGGTCTTCACTTCGTTGTGCAGGTAGTAGACCTGGCCACCGCGCAGGATTTCACGCAGCAACGCTTCCTTGATGACGGCTTCCTCGCGCTGCTGGACGAAGGTCTTCACCGATAGTCGTCGGGCAGGGGGCGTCGCGATGATCGACAGATCGCGAATGCCGCTCATGGCCATGTTCAGGGTGCGGGGGATGGGGGTGGCGGTCATGGTCAATACATCGACCTCGGCGCGCAGGCTCTTCAGGCGCTCCTTCTGAGCGACGCCGAAGCGGTGTTCCTCATCGATGATGACCAGGCCGAGCTGAGGGAAATCGAGCTGACGGGACAGCAGCTTGTGGGTGCCGATGACGATGTCGACCTTGCCCTCTCGGATACGCTTGAAGGTCTCGGTCTGACCGCCGCTGCTGGTAAAGCGAGACAGTAGCTCGATATCGACAGCAGTATCGGCGAAGCGGTCGCGGAAGTTCTCGTAGTGCTGGCGGGCCAGCAGCGTGGTGGGCACCAGCACCACCACCTGCCGTTCTGACTGGACGGCCAGGAAGGCGGCGCGCATGGCCACCTCTGTCTTGCCGAAGCCGACGTCGCCGCAGACCACACGGTCCATGGGGCGTGGCGCGGTCATGTCTTGAATCACCGCCTGAATGGTCACCCGCTGGTCCGGCGTCTCCTCGAACGGGAAGTTGGCCACGAAGCGGGCGTACTCGTCATCCGGGGGCGCGCAGGCAAAGCCTTCGCGGGCCTCTCTCCGGGCATAGATGTCGAGCAGTTCTGCCGCGGTATCGCGAATCTTCTCGGCGGCCTTGCGCTTGGCCTTGTCCCACTGCTCCGAGCCCAGGCGGTGCAGGGGGGCCAGCTCATCGTCGGCGCCGGCATAGCGGGAGATCAGATGCAGGCTGTCGACCGGCACATAGAGCTTGGCGCCGTCGGCGTATTCGAGGCTGACAAATTCGGCGGCCTGGCCGCCTGCCTCCAGGGTTTCCAGTCCACGATAGCGGCCGACGCCATGGGCCTGGTGGACCACTGGCGCGCCTGCCTTGAGTTCGGACAGGTGGCGGACCGCGAGCTCATTGTCGTCCGTCGCCTTGGCCTGACGCCGGGTCTGGCGCACCACGTCACCGAACAGCTCGGTCTCGGTGATGACGGTCAGCGCCGGTTGCTCGAGCAGCAGCCCGTTGGCGAGCTGACCTTCAGCGATGGCGAGTGCCATGTCGCCATCGAGGAATTCCAGGAAGCCGGTGCTTGCCGGCAGCGCACCGGTGACCGGCGCCAGGGTGTCTTCCAGGGCTTCCCGGCGACCGCGTGACTCGGCCACGAACAGCACGCGCTGTTGCGAGTGCTGTTCGAGAAAACGCTTTAGTGCGGCCAGTGGCTCCTTGGCGCGCGCGTTGATGGCGACGTCGGGTGCGGCCTGGGCCTGGCAGCGATGGGCATGGGGGTGATCGGTGGCGTCGGTCAGTTCGATCCGTGGGTGGGCCTTGATCAGCGCAAACAGCTCTGCCTCGGGAATAAAGGCTCGATGGGGTGGCAACAGCGGACGGGTGGGGTCCACGCCGAGGTTTTCATAGCGACTGCTGATGGACTGCCAGTGGTGCTGAGCAGCGTCGCGGCAGCCAGCCATCATGACCACGTGGGTGCCGTCCGGCAGGTGGTCGAACAGGGAAGCCGTTGTCTCGAAGAACAACGGCAGATATTGCTCTAGTCCCGCCGACGGAATGCCCTTGAGGGCATCGACGTATAGCGGGCATTGGCGCGGGTCGACGTCGAAAAGCGTCTCGAAGCCCTCGCGAAAACAGGCAATGGCAGAGCGCGACAGCGAATATTCGTGAGCAGGTAGAAGCTCGATGCGTTCTACCTTGTCGAGGCTGCGCTGGGTGTCTGGATCAAAGCTGCGCAGCGTATCGATCTCATTGTCGAACAGATCGATGCGCAGGGGATGTTCCGCGCCCATGGGGAAGAGGTCGATCAAGGCACCGCGCAGGGCATACTCGCCAGGCTCGAAGACGGTCTCGACCGCGCGATAGCCTGCACGGGACAAGGTTTCTCGAAACGCCTCTCGCTCCAGAGTGGCGCCCACTTCCAGTGTCAGTACGCGGCCAGCAATGTAGTCGACCGGCGGCAGGCGCTGCATCAGCGTATTGATGGGGACCAGCACGATGCCGTGCACGCCATCCTGAAGCTGTCTCAGGGTTCGCAGTCGCGAGGAGACGATGTCCTGGTGTGGCGAGAAGCTGTCGTAGGGCAAGGTTTCCCAATCGGGAAAGGGCAGTACCGGCACGTCAGCGAAGAAGGCCAGCTCCTGTTCGAGTCTCAGCGCTTCAGCGGTGTCCTGAGTGACCACCAGTAGCGGCTCCCGAGAGGCCAGTCGCGCCAGGGCAAGCGCGGCAGCGCTGCCTGGAGGCGTCGTCAGGAACAGGGTGTCGCGAACTCCTTGAGGCAACGGCGGGTCAAGCGGCGAAAAGGTAGGCATAGACGGTGTCGTTTCGCTGGCGTTCAGTGGGCGAGCAGGCATCATACCAGCCCCATCTTGGTCGTGTAGTCAAACTGGGATTTCTGTAACGAGCCTACATGGAGTGCGACCATACAGGCATTGCCCCGCCTCATGGGGGCGCAGATAATACTCGGGTTTCCCAACAGACTTAGAGGTCTCTCGTGAGCCAGCAACCCGACATCGTCTTCCAGGAGTGGCACGACAACCAGGCCGTGGCCGAGCAGATGATCCCGCTGATTGGCAGCCTGTATCGTCGCAACAACGTGGTGACGACCATGTTCGGTCGCTCCCTGTTCAACCGTAGCGTGATCAGAATTCTCAAGGATCATCGCTTCGTGCGGAAGATTGAAGGGACTGAGCTGTCGGTTCAGGACACCTTCCCGCTGGTTCAGGCGATGACCCAGCTCAACCTGGGGCCGGCGCACGTTGACGTGGGCAAGCTCGGGGTGGCGTTCAAGAAGCAGGGTGGTGGTGACGCCCTGGCCTTTATGCGCGAGCAGCTGGCCGACATCGTCGACAGCCACGACCCGGATGCGGGTAACGGCGAACCCAAGGACGTGGTGCTGTACGGCTTCGGTCGCATTGGTCGCATTCTGGCGCGCGTACTGATCGAGAAGGCCGGCGGCGGCAACCTGCTGCGGCTCAAGGCCATCGTGGTGCGTGGGCGCGGCGATATCGCCAAGGATCTGGAGAAGCGTGCCAGCCTGCTGCGCCGCGACAGCGTCCATGGTCCGTTCGATGGCACCATCAGTGTCTGCGCTGAATCTCGCACCCTGACCGCCAACGGCAACGTCATCCAGGTGATCTACGCTGACTCACCGAGTGATGTCGACTACACCGCTTACGGTATCAACAATGCGGTCGTCGTGGACAACACCGGCATCTGGCGCGATGAGGCCGGCCTCGGCCAGCACCTGCAGTGCAAGGGAGTGTCCAAGGCGCTGCTGACCGCGCCGGGCAAGGGTGACCTCAAGAATATCGTCTACGGCATCAACCACTCCGATATCACTGCCGATGATCGCATCATCTCGGCCGCTTCCTGCACCACCAACGCCATCGTGCCGGTGCTGAAGGTGATGAATGACGAGTACGGCATCGAGCATGGTCACGTGGAGACCGTTCACTCCTACACCAACGACCAGAACCTGATTGATAACTATCACAAGGGTGACCGTCGCGGGCGCAGTGCTCCGTTGAACATGGTGCTGACCGAGACCGGTGCCGCCAAGGCAGTGGCCAAGGCGCTGCCCGAGTTGGGTGGCAAGCTGACCGGCAACGCCATCCGGGTGCCGACGCCGAATGTGTCGATGGCGATTCTCAACCTGTCGCTCAAGCGCGAGACCGATGCCGCGTCGCTCAACGACTACTTGCGTCGCATGTCTATCGATTCTGCTTTCCAGAAGCAGATCGACTACGTCGACTCTCCAGAAGTCGTGTCCACAGACTTCGTCGGCAATCGCCATGCGGGCATCGTCGATGCCAAGGCCACCATCGCCCAGGGCCGTCATGCGGTGGTCTATGTGTGGTACGACAACGAGTTTGGCTACAGCTGCCAGGTCATTCGTATCCTGCAGCAGATTTCCAACGTGTCCTTCTGCAAGCTGCCGCGCAGCCACGCCTAAGCCGCGTCGCGCGGGCGGAACGGCCCGTTTTTAGGTATCTCAATAACCCCTTGCCAACCTTGTTTGGCAAGGGGTTTTTTCTTTCTGTCGGGGCCCTGATCTGCCGAAACAGTCATTTCTGCTACGTTCGATCATGTGGTCAATTCACTGGCTTGTCTTTATAATGCTGGGGATTTTTCGGGGTGGTTCGATGTCGCCTCGGCGTGACTGGTGATGCGTGGTCAATAACAAGAATTCCTCTCATTTCCACCGAACCTCCGTCCATTATCTACGATCCATCAACTGGGCGAGTCTATGATCGAAGTCAAGAAAGGCCTGGATCTCCCCATCACGGGAGCACCGGAGCAGCGTATCGAGGATGCGCGACCGGTGCGCCACGTGGCGCTCCTGGGCACCGACTATATCGGCATGAAGCCGACTATGGAGGTCAAGGAGGGGGACAAGGTCAAGCTGGGCCAACTCCTGTTTACCGACAAGAAGATCGACGGTGTACGCTTCACTTCTCCGGCGGCCGGTGAAGTGGTGGCGATCAACCGCGGTGAGAAACGCAAGCTGCTGTCGGTGGTGATCAAGGTCGACGAGAGCGAAGAAGCCGAAACCTTCACGGCCCATGGGCGTGATGTGCTGGCGTCGTTGGAACGTCAGACGGTGGTCGACCAATTGGTGGAATCCGGCCTGTGGACCGCGTTGCGAACTCGCCCGTTCTCGCGGACTCCGGCGCTGGATGCTGAGCCTACCGATATCTTTGTCACCGCGGTGGATACCCAGCCGCTGGCTGCCGATCCGGCCGTGGTCATCAACGAGCAGGCGCAAGCCTTCGAAGATGGCCTGACGGTGCTGTCGCGCCTGACCAAGGGCCAGGTGTTCCTGTGCACCGCAACGGACGCGCAGATTCCTGGCACCAAGGTCAAGGGCGTCAAGCACGAGAGCTTTGCTGGTCCCCACCCGGCTGGTCTGGTCGGTACCCATATCCATTTCCTGTCCCCGGTGTCGCTGCAGCGTCGCGTCTGGCACATCGGCTATCAGGACGTGATTGCGTTCGGCAAGCTGTTTGCAGAAGGCAAGCTGGACATGAGTCGTGTGGTGGCCGTCGCAGGTCCGCGTGCAGAACGTCCGCGTCTGGTACGCACGCGCCTGGGCGCCAGCACCGATGAGCTGCTCGATCATGAAGTGAAGTCTCCGGACGACACCCGGGTGATCAGCGGTGGTGTGTTCTCTGGCTTTACTGCCGAGGGCAGCCTGCGCTACCTGGGCCGTTTCCACACCCAGCTGAGCCTGCTGGAAGAGGGTAACAAGCGTGCCTTCATGGGCTGGCTGTCCCCAGGTGGCAACCGTCACTCGGTGCTCGGGATCTACCTCTCCAGCCTCAAGGGGCTGAGCAACTATGCACCGACTACCTCTACCAACGGCTCCGAGCGCGCGATGGTACCGGTAGGTGCTTACGAGAAGATCATGCCGCTGGACATCATGCCCACGCAGCTGCTGCGTTCGCTGATCGTCGGTGACATCGAGACTGCCATGCAGCTGGGGTGTCTGGAGCTGGATGAAGAAGACCTGGCGCTGTGCACCTATGTGTGCCCGGGCAAGTACGAGTACGGTCCCATCCTGCGTGACAACCTCACCATGATCGAGAAAGAGGCCTGATGATGGGTATTCGACAGACACTCGACAATCTCGAGCCGCACTTCCACAAGGGCGGCAAATACGAGAAGTTCTATCCGCTCTACGAGGCGGTAGACACGATTTTCTATTCTCCCCCCAGCGTGACCAAGACCACGGCTCACGTGCGCGACGGTATTGACCTCAAGCGCATCATGATCACCGTCTGGTTCTGCACCTTCCCGGCCATGTTCTTCGGCATGTGGAACGCCGGCTGGCAGGCCAACGAAGCGATTGCCGCGGGCTACGACTCCATGGGTGGCTGGCGCGAAATGATCCTGCTGACCCTGGCGGGTGGTCATGACGCAGGCAGCCTGTGGTCGAACTTCGTGCTGGGTGCGACCTACTTCCTGCCCATCTACCTGGTGACGTTTGCCATCGGTGGCTTCTGGGAAGTGCTGTTCGCGATCAAGCGCGGCCATGAGGTCAACGAAGGCTTCTTCGTCACCTCCGTGCTCTACGCCCTGATTCTTCCGGCCACCATTCCCCTGTGGCAGGTCGCACTGGGCATCACCTTCGGTGTGGTGATCGGCAAGGAAATCTTCGGCGGTACCGGCAAGAACTTCCTCAACCCGGCGCTGACCGGTCGTGCCTTCCTCTACTTCGCCTATCCGGCCCAGATCTCTGGTGACTCGGTTTGGGTCGCGGCAGACGGCTATACCGGTGCCACTGCACTGTCCACGGCCTATCAGAGCGGCATGGCAGCCCTGCAGGATCAGTTCAGCTGGTGGGACGCCTTCCTCGGCTTCATCCCTGGTTCGGTGGGTGAGACCTCGACCCTGGCGATCCTGATCGGTGCCGTTGTGTTGCTGGGCATGCGAATTGCCTCCTGGCGCATCGTGCTCGGGGTGTTCCTGGGGATGGTGGCGATGAGCTCGATTCTCAACCTGATCGGCTCCGACACCAACGCCATGTTTGCGATGCCCTGGTACTGGCATCTGGTGGTGGGCGGCTTTGCCTTCGGCATGGTGTTCATGGCCACTGACCCTGTGTCTGCGTCCATGACCAACCCGGGTCGCTTCCTGTTCGGTGCCCTGATCGGTGTGATGACGGTCCTGATTCGCGTGGTCAACCCGGCCTTCCCGGAAGGCATCATGCTGGCGATTCTGTTTGCCAACCTGTTTGCCCCGCTGATCGATCACTTCTTTGTTCAGGCCAACATCAAGCGTCGCGTCAAGCGCACGGCGGTTGTGGCTGAGGAGACCACCTGATGGCACAAGGCAACAATTCCATCAAGAAGATCCTTACGGTCGCCTTCTCCCTGTGTATCGTTTGCTCGATCATCGTGTCGACGGCGGCAGTGGGGCTCAAGGCGCGTCAGGAACGCAACCAGGAGCTGGACCGCAAGTCCAACATCCTGGCCGTGGCGGACCTTTACGAGCCCGGGATGGACGTCGGCAAGGAGTTCTCCCAGGCCGTGACCGCCAAGGTCGTCGACCTGGAAACCGGTGAGTATACCGACGCGGTCGACCCCGAGACCTACGACGGCTTCCAGGCGGCCAAGGATCCTGCACAGTCGCGCACCCTGTCCGGCGAGCGTGACGTCGCAGGCATCGGTCGTCAGGAAAAGTACTCTACCGTCTACCTGGTCGGTGACGAGGAGAACCCCGAGCAGATCGTGCTGCCGATCCGCGGTCAGGGCCTGTGGGGCCTGATGCGTGGTTACCTGTCCGTGCAGGGCGATGGCAATACCATCGGTGGCATCACCTTCTATTCCCACTCCGAGACACCCGGACTGGGTGGTGAGGTCGACAACCCGCGCTGGAAAGCGCAGTGGGAAGGCAAGGAAATCTACGCCTCCAGCGACTCCATGGATCCGGCCATCGAGCTGGTGAAGGGTGGCGCCAGCGATTCCACTGAGGTCGACGCACTGTCCGGTGCTTCCCTGACCAGCCGTGGGGTGACGCATCTGGTGCAATTCTGGCTGGGCGAAGAAGGCTTTGGCCCCTACCTGGAGCACTTCCGCGAAGGTGGTGACAGCCAGGCGACTGCCAGCGCCAGCCCCTCTGACGACAGCGAAGGAGTCTGACGATGTCCGCACCGACAACCAAGGGCGTTATCCTGACGCCGATCTTCAAGAACAACCCCATCGCCCTGCAGATCCTTGGCATCTGCTCGGCGCTGGCGGTGACCTCCAGTCTCAGCGTATCTCTGGTCATGAGTCTGGCGGTTATCTTCGTGACGGCATTCTCCAGCATGTTCGTCTCGCTGATTCGGAATCATATTCCGTCCTCTATCCGTATCATCGTGCAGATGACCATCATTGCGTCGCTGGTCATCGTGGTGGACCAGATCCTCAAGGCGTTTGCCTATGAGATGTCCAAGCAGCTGTCGGTCTTTGTTGGCCTGATCATCACCAACTGCATCGTGATGGGTCGCGCTGAAGGCTTTGCCATGACCAACACGCCTGCGCTGTCGTTCCTGGATGGCGTGGGTAACGGTCTTGGTTACGGCTTCATCCTGATGACGGTCGGCTTCTTCCGTGAGCTGTTCGGTTCCGGCAGCCTGTTTGGCGTGACCATCCTCGAGACCGTGCAGAACGGTGGCTGGTACGTACCGAACGGCCTGCTGCTGCTGCCGCCGTCTGCCTTCTTCATCATTGGTCTGATTATCTGGGTGCTGCGTAGCCTGAACCCGGAGCAGGTCGAGGACAACGAGTTCGTGATGAAGGAAAACACCCAGCCGAAGGAGGCCGTGTAAGATGGAACACTATCTGAGCCTTTTCGTTGCCTCGGTCTTCGTCGAGAACATGGCCCTGGCGTTCTTCCTGGGCATGTGTACCTTCATGGCGGTATCGAAGAAGGTGTCCTCTGCCATTGGCCTGGGCATCGCGGTGGTCGCGGTTCTGACCATCACCGTTCCGGTCAACAATCTGATCCTGAAGTACCTGCTGGCGGAGGGAGCCCTGTCCTGGACCGGTATCGCCGGTGCCGAGAACATCGATCTGACCTTCCTGGGTCTGCTGTCCTACATTGGCGTTATCGCCGCTCTGGTGCAGATCCTCGAGATGTTCCTGGACAAGTTCGTGCCCTCGCTCTACAACGCGCTTGGCGTCTTCCTGCCGCTGATCACCGTGAACTGCGCCATCCTCGGTGGCACCCTGTTCATGGTCGAGCGTAGCTACAACTTCGGCGAGTCCGTGGTCTATGGCCTGGGCGCTGGTGTTGGCTGGGCACTTGCCATTACTGCGCTGGCTGGAATTCGTGAGAAGCTGAAGTACAGTGACGTGCCTGCCTCGTTGCAGGGGCTGGGCATCACCTTCATTACCGTGGGTCTGATGTCCCTGGGCTTCATGTCCTTCTCCGGCATCCAGCTCTGAGTGAGACGGGAAGGGTGCCAGAGCACTCTTCTCGGTTCCGAACGCTAGCAATAGGAAACCGACATGGTTGATACAACAGTCATCGTGCTCGGCGTCGTCATGTTCACCGTCATCGTCATCAGTCTGACGGCGGTGATTCTGGCGGCCCGCTCCAAGCTCGTGAGCTCGGGCGATGTGACCATCGAGATCAACGACGATCCCGAGAACACCCTGACCACCCAGGCCGGCGGCAAGCTGCTCAACACCTTGGCAGCCAACGGCATCTTCCTTTCTTCCGCCTGCGGCGGCGGTGGCTCCTGTGCCCAGTGCAAGTGCCGCGTCGAAGAAGGGGGCGGTTCCATCCTGCCCACGGAAGAGAGTCACTTCACCCTGCGTGAGAAGAAGGTGGGCTGGCGTCTGTCCTGCCAGGTGCCGGTCAAGCAGGACATGAAGATCCAGGTCCCTGAAGAGGTCTTCGGCGTCAAGAAGTGGGAATGCGAGGTCATCGAGAACCCCAACGTCGCCACCTTCATCAAGGAGCTGAACCTCAAGCTGCCTGAGGGCGAGGAAGTCGCCTTCCGCGCTGGCGGCTATGTGCAGCTGGTGGCTCCTGCCTACGATATCAAGTTCTCCGACTTCGATATCGAGGAAGAGTACCGTGGTGACTGGGAGAAGTTTGGCCTGTTCAACGTCTCCCACAAGAACACTGAGGAGGTCATTCGCGCCTACTCAATGGCCAACTATCCGGAAGAGAAGGGCATTCTCAAGTTCAATATCCGGATCGCCACGCCGCCCCCCAATTCCAGTCACCCGCCCGGCCTGATGTCCACTTACGTGTTCAGTCTCAAGCCTGGTGACAAGGTGACGGTGATGGGGCCGTTCGGTGAGTTCTTCGCCAAGGACACTGACGCCGAGATGGTCTTCATCGGCGGTGGTGCCGGCATGGCACCGATGCGCAGCCACATCTTCGACCAGCTCAAGCGTCTTGATACCAAGCGCAAGATGACGTTCTGGTACGGTGCACGCTCCTGGCGTGAAACGTTCTACAACGAAGAATACGACAAGCTGGCTGAAGAGCACGACAACTTCGACTGGCATCTGGCATTGTCAGATCCCCAGCCCGAGGATAACTGGGAGGGGCCGACCGGCTTCATCCATAACGTGCTCTACGACATGTACCTCAAGGACCATCCGGCGCCTGAGGATTGCGAGTACTACATGTGTGGGCCCCCCATGATGAACGCTTCTGTCATCAAGATGCTGCTGGACTTGGGTGTCGAGCCCGAGAACATCATGCTGGATGACTTTGGCGGCTGATGCCTTGCCTACCATGGCATGTCGAAAACCTCGCCCTCGTGGCGAGGTTTTCGTTTATCGGTCCCGGTGACGCTGGGAAAGTGTCTTGGAGGCGCCGTGAAAGTGCCATGAAAGAACGGAAAGGGCAGTAGGCGCCATGACGGTTTCTGCCCAGAGGATAAATCTGGCATAATCCTTTGGTCGACAGGGCGTGCGACTCGACGGCTTCAGGGCGGTCGGTCGTGTTGCTGGGGCAGGTCCCGTGTGCCGAGCATGTGAAGGCTGATCCCAGACCGATGCGGTGCAAGGTTCACGCAGCTGTGTGCTACTCACTTCGGCAGGCCTGTCGTTCCATCAAGAGGACACTCGTATGACCACCTACCTGATCGTATTTGGCGCCATGTTGCTGATTATCGGCGCCATGGCCATCGGCGTCATCCTTGGACGCAAGCCGATCGCCGGCTCCTGCGGCGGGCTTAACCAGCTTGGCCTCAAGGATGGCTGCGAGATTTGTGGCGGTAAGGACGACGTGTGTGAGGAGGAGTCGAAGAAGCGCGCCGCCAGCGCACGTCGCCGCTCCGATGAGAATCGCGGGCTTGATCTGGGCTACGACGCCACCCGCCGATAAGGCGTTGCAGCGAGAAGCCTGCGCCTACCGGTATGCGTGACGCATGCTTTGGTTTGCCTGACCGTGACGGCGCCCTGTGGGCGCCGTCTGCATGATGATGCTGTCCCTTGTACGGTCGAGGGACTTTTCCAGGATAAGGATGACACGATGGCAGTGCACAACTACGACGTAGTGGTGATCGGTACAGGCCCCGCCGGCGAAAGCGCCGCGATCAACGCCGCGAAGCACGGTAAGCGAGTGGCAGTGATCGAGAAGCAGGCGCGCGTGGGCGGTAACTGCACCCATTGGGGCACCATCCCGTCCAAGGCGCTGCGTCATCAGGTTCGCCAGATCATGTCGTTCAACACCAATACGATGTTTCGCGACATCGGTGAACCCCGCTGGTTTTCCTTTCCCAAGGTCCGCGAACGTTCCCGGGTGACGATCGATCAGCAGGTGGCGATGCGTACCAACTTCTACGCGCGTAACCGCATCGATCTGTATCACGGCATTGCCCGCTTCAAGGACGAGCATACCTTGACGGTGCGCGGGCAGGGAGACAACCAGGAAGAACTGATCGCCGACAAGGTGATCATCGCCACTGGGTCACGTCCTTACCGCCCGGCGGATATCGATTTTCGACACCCGCGGATCTACTGCTCGGACACCATACTCAGCCTTCAGCATACGCCGCGCACGCTGATTATCTTTGGCGCTGGAGTTATCGGCTGTGAATACGCGTCGATCTTTTCCGGCCTTGGGCTCAAGGTGGACCTGATCAATAACCGCGGCAGCCTGCTGTCGTTTCTGGACGATGAAATCAGTGATGCGCTGTCCTACCACCTGCGCAAGCATGGTGTGTTGATTCGTCATAACGAAGAGTACGAGCGCGTCGAGGGTGACGAGCATGGGGTCACCGTTCACCTGAAGTCAGGCAAGCGGTTGCGCGCGGACGCCTTCCTGTGGGCCAACGGACGCACCGGGAATACCGACCAGCTGGGGCTTGAGAACATTGGTCTCACCGCGAATGGTCGTGGACAGTTGCAGGTCGATGAACACTATCGCACGGCGCTACCGCACATCTATGCAGCGGGCGACGTGGTGGGCTGGCCGAGTCTTGCCAGCGCGGCTTATGACCAGGGGCTGAATGCCTGCGACGAGCTGCTGGATCGGGATTTCCGCTATGTGACCGAGGTGCCTACCGGTATCTATACCATTCCGGAAATCAGCTCCTTTGGCCGTTCCGAGCGAGAGCTGACAGAAGCCAAGGTGCCCTACGAGGTGGGACACGCCTTTTTCAAGGATACCGCTCGTGCGCAGATCACCGGAGATACGGTGGGGATGTTGAAGATCCTGTTCGATCAGGACACTCTCGAGATCTACGGCATTCATTGCTTTGGTGACCAGGCGTCGGAGATCGTGCACATTGGCCAGGCCATCATGCAGCAGGAAGGTGAGGCGAACACGCTGAAGTACTTCGTCAGCACCACGTTCAACTACCCGACGATGGCCGAGGCCTACCGGGTGGCAGCTCAGAATGGTTTGAACCGAGTCTTCTGACGCCAGCGGCCATGACCAGAAAAGGTGCCAACAGGCACCTTTTTTTGGGTCTACGGGATGCCCCTGCAGGCGGGGTTCGCCCCGCATGGGCTGAGCGGGTGCCGGCTAGTCGTTGTCGCCAAGCAAGTGGGCCATGCATGGCGGCGACGCTGGCTCGAGGTCTTCCCTGTCTTCCTGCTGCAGGGCTTCCAGCAGGCGCTCGCGCAGCTGCGCCAGATAGGAAGCGTCGAGTTCACGGGTGGCCGTCAGCAGCGTCAGGCGCCCGCGGCGTGCCAGTCGCATCAGCGGCAGCAGTTTATGCGGGTGGTCCCGTAGCTCGCCGCGATAGCGGATCTCGAACACCGCACGGCTGATCTCGCCTTGATGGTACTGGCGTCGCAGAGCCTGGCTGGGGGAGGCCTCTCGATACCAGTCGGTCAGCGCCAGTGACTCCCGTCGACATCCTCGGGGCCAGAGCCGGTCGACCAATACCCGCGCGCCGTCGTTTTCCGCCGGGGACTGGTAGACGCGCTTGATGACGATGTCGTAGCGCATCATGGTGTGCCCTCCAGCTCGATCAGTGCCTCCTGTGCGCTGGCCTGCCAGGGTCCTGGCAATGCTGCCGCCCGCTGCAGCGCCTGTACCGCCTCCTGAGGTTCATCTTGAGAGGCCAGGGTGAGACCCAGGTTGAGCCAGGCGGGGGCGAGCTCCGGGTCGTATTGCGTCGCAGCCCTCCAGGCATCGACGGCATCTTCCAACCGGCCTTGCGCGTGATAGGCGTTCGCTTGGCCAAAGCGCGCCATGGCCGCGTCCGGGAAACGCTCCACGACGGCCTCCCAGGCCGGTAACGCATTGCCAGCGCCCTGCACACGTTCAAAATCGGAGGTGGCCTGGATCGCCTCGCTGGCCGAGAGGGAAACCGGCAGCTGGCCTGGCGGCAGGGCAACGAAGGCCCAGCGATCGGAACGCTGCCAGGTGGCGTCAAAACGCCCAAACTCGGTACTGTCCTGGCGCGTTACGCCCGTGCGTAGTCGCAGCACCTGCTGATTCAGATCGTAGCCATTGACGATGGCGAAGTGCCACAGAGGAAAGGCGGGTAGTGACAGGTTCTGGAGCACCACCACGGGACGCCCGGCGTCGACTTCCTCAAGCAGAGACTCCAGGCGCGGTGCCAGCACAAAGGGGATGCGCCCATGGCGCCGCGTTGCGGCCAGCATTTCCGGCTGGTAGCTGCCCTTGCGAGCCGGAACGTAGATATCCGGGATCAGATCGTCGACGCTGACATCGACGCCAGTATGGTTGAGCGACATGGCCAGGGTCGCCGGTCCGCACTGGTAGTCACGCTGGGGGTGAAAGGGAACGTCGTCCAGCAGTCGCTGGGCCGACAGTGATTGCGTGCGGCTGGTATCCAGGTCGGGTGCAGCGGCACAGCCTGAGAGCACAGCCAACAACGCAAGAGCGCCCGCCAGGCGGGCGCTCGACATGATCACGTGCGAGACAGACATGGGCTTACCGCGTGAACGGATAGACGTCTGTCAGGCCGAGGATGTCAGTGACCAGCAAGATCACGAAAACCGCAAACAGCACACCGATAACGCTGGCGCCGGCAGGCATCTGGTCAAGCTGGTCAGCCATTTGCTGGGCTTCCTGATCGGACAGGGCGGCGACACGCTGTTCGACATCGGCAGGATCGACACCCTGCAGCTCCAGCTGCTGGCGGACATCGTCACGGGCCAGCACGCTGTGGATGCGCTCGCGGGCATCTTGTGTCTGCTGGCTTGCCAGCACGTCGCTGGTCGAGGCCATTGAGACGGCAGTGGCGGCACTGGCGCTGGCGGTGCCAAGGGTCAGGCAGACCATCAGGGCAGTACACAGCAGTCGGCGAAGTGTAAGGGTCATAGCGGCTTCCTTGTAGGGCTGGGTGTCTTGTTGAGCGTTCTGTGATGGCGACCGATAGCGACGAACCTCCTGTGCGTCGATATCGCGCGACAGGGGGAGTATAACCAAGATGCACCAGTTTTTTCATGTGGCTAGGAAGGATGAATTCCACGCCCAGGCAACGCCAGTCTGTGCTCAGCGTGGCAAAGCGGAGTCCGTCATGCCCCCGTCAAGGTAAAGCGGTCGTCATTGCTGACAGCGGCGGCACGCTAGCCCAGGCGAACGCAGTTTCTGCCTTCCTGTTTGGCGCTGTACAGAGCTTGATCAGCACGTCGATACAAGGTGCCGAAGTCGTCGTCGCGATGGCCAGACACCGCAATCCCGATGCTGACGGTCAGCTGCATGCGGTGGGCAGGTTCGGGCAGGGTAAATCGTTCGGTCTCGCAGCGAATGCGTTCAGCCACTACCTCGGCGCTGTGGGCATTGCTGTTGGCGAGCAGCAGGCCAAATTCCTCGCCACCAAGACGCGCCGCCAGGTCTCCGCGGCGAGCCAGGCGTTTGAGCATGATGCCAAAGGCCGCCAGGACATTGTCCCCCGTGGGGTGTCCGAAGGTATCGTTGACCTGTTTGAAGTGGTCGAGGTCGAGAAGCAGCAGTGCCACGGGGCTATCCGGTGGTTGACGCATGGCGAGCTGCCGGTGCACCTGACCCAACCACTGGCGGCGATTGCTGAGCTGCGTCAGTTCGTCGGTCATGGCCAGCTGGCGCAGCGAGTGGCTGTAGCGTCGCAGCCGCAGGCAGGTGATGAGGAGTCCCATGCTAACCGCCAGCACCATGCAGACCAGTAAAATGACGGCCAGCGCCAGGTCGCGATTGGTTTCGATCAGGTGGGCGCCACTCGCGTGCAGGCGTTTGTCCAGCTCGGTGTAGATATCTTCCAGCGCCAGCTCCAGGCGCTCGGCCAGCATCAGGGTTTCCGGCGTCAGGGTGTGTGCCTTGAGGGTATCTGGTGTCAGCGGCTCCGGCGGATGAGACAACGCCTGGGCCAGACGTTGCTGTAGCCCATCGGCCTCACTGAGTTGATCGCTCAAGCTTGAGACGTGGAGGGAGAAGTCGTCATCCTGGGGGGCGGCGACCATGGACATGGAGTCACCGAGTCGATGCAGCCGATGCCCAACCAGGACCACCACCTTTTGCATTTCCTCGAAGTAGCTGACGTCGTCACTATCGCGAATATTGAGCAACGCCCGTAGCCGGATCGCTTCTTCTTGGGCCCTGGCGACGTCGACCATCAAGGCATTGTGGTTGGCCCCCAGCAGCTGTCGATTTTCGCCGAGGTGCCAGATCAGCAGTAGAGCGGCCATCGCCAGGACCAGGGTGGCGGCGATGGTCAGGGGCATGATGACGGCCCGCTTGAGGGAGGGGGCGGGAGAGTTCATACGCTGGCGGACCGCTGTTCAGTGGGCAAGAGGGAAGCGGGAATTGCCTCAGTCTACGCCTTCTGTGCCACGCTGCGGGCCACTACCTCTTCTGGGCCTGAACCTGTAGCCCCAGCGGCGACGTCAGTACCCATCACCGTCGCTACCACCAGCACTGATGCAGCGGGCAGGCCCGCTGTCAGCATCGACGGCCCTGGCAACAGAACGGTCAGCAGATCTGTCAGCCGACCAGCCAGACGATCTGTCAGTCGTCTGGCAGCGTAGAGGTGCCCGCAAACGACTACTGCGCTACCCGGTAGGCCCAGGGCATTTCGGCCAGTAGGCCACGTCCGCCGGCCAGCGTCAGGGTAAGGTCCTGAATGCCTTGCTCCAGGGGCAGGTCTGCGGCGCCCTTGATGGCCAGGTCAAGGCGCTGAGCGAACATCAGCAGCTTGTGAAGACGTTTCAGCGGCAATCGTCGAATCGCTTCCTGATAGGCGGGTCGTCGACGGTCAAAGATGGGGGGCTTCTGCGCCTTGCAGGCGTGTTCGAAGCTCTGGCCCTGATCGAGGTGCTGATGCAGGGAGAGGAGCGTGCGAATTTCCCGGGTCAGGGCCCACAGGATGATGGGGGGTTCAGTGCCCTCGGCCGCCAGGCCAGCCAGGATCCGCAGCACGCGTTCACGTTCTGCCTTGAGACAGGCATCCACCAGGGTGAATACGTCGTAGCGGGCGCTGCTTTCGACCCCTCCAGCCACCTCCCGTGGCGATATCTGTGTGCCGGCGGGCAGGATCAGGGCGAGCTTCTGCAGCTCCTGGTCTGCTGCCAGCAAGTTACCTTCGGTGCGCTCGCCCAGCAGCCGGGCGGCGTCCATTGACATGGACAGGCCGTGTCGCTGGGCGCGGTCCCTGAGCCAGAAACCTAGACGGGAGGCATCAACCGGCCACACCGGTACAAACAGACCCAGCTTGTCGAGGGCCTTGAACCAGGCGCTTTTCTGCTCTCTGGCATCGAGCTTGGCACAGCTGACCAGCAGTATGTTGTCACTGCCCTGGGCCTGCTCCGCGTACTCCTTCAGCGCCTTGCCACCTTCCTGACCGGGCTTGGCGCTGCCGAGACGCAACTCGATCAGCTTGTGCGAGGCAAACAGCGACATGCTGGCAGCAGATTCGATCAGCCGACCCCAGGCGAAATTGGCTTCCACGTGGAGCACGTCGCGTTCCTCGACGCCGCTGTCCTTGGCCTTGGCTCGTACCAGGTCACAGGCTTCCATATGCTGCAGAGGTTCATCCCCGGCGACGATGATCACCGGGGGAATGGATTTTGCCAGGGCGTCAGGCAGCTTGTCGGCGAAAACCTTCATGAACGACTCAGATTTCCTGGATGGCGCGCAGGCGATCAATCATCTGACGCACGGCCTCGCGGCGGGCATCCTCGAGAGCATCGTTACGCAGTTCGTCCTGGGACAGCAGGTTGTCGTCGGTGATCGAGAACTCCTGGATCACTTCCACCGCCTGGCGGTCCGCCACGTAGGCGCCGTCGCTGGCTCGCTGGATGGAGTATGGCACTCGCAGGACAAGCTCCTGGTCCTGTGAGCCGGTATCCAGCACACCCACCTGACGGGTGATGATATCTTCCCCACCCAGGTTGAGGCGCAGCGGGGCATCGGCGTCGATGCGAGTGCCGAGGTTTTCAAGGCGCGAGGCCAACTGCTTGGCAAAGTCAGTGTCGGCACCTTCCAGCGCCAGGCTGTCGAGTGCCAGCACCTCGCCGCCGACGCCCCTGAGGTGAAAACCGCAACCGGCCAACAAAAGTCCTGCGCCTGAGGCCAGAGCCAGGCCGAGGAAGTCGCGTCGTTGCATGTGAACTCCTTGTCGCGATACGGAGAAGCCGGGGCGGATGCCCCGGCGGTCTGCATTTAGCGTTGAGCCCCGTGCAGGACGGAGCCAGTGCATTCAATTGGCAACGATATTCACCAGCTTGCCAGGCACGACGATGACCTTGCGCAACGTCTTCCCATCCACGTGACGCTGCACGTTGTCGTTGGCCAGCGCCAGGGCTTCAACCTGGGCCTTGTCGGCGTCTGCGGGCACTTCCAGGCGCGCTCGCAGCTTTCCGTTGACCTGTACCACCAGCTCGATACTGTCGCGAGCGAGGGCGCTGTCGTCCACTTCAGGCCAGCTGGCGTCGATGACGGCGCCTTCGTGGCCCAGTGTCTGCCACAGGGCGTGGCAAGCATGGGGGGTGATCGGCGCCAGCAGCAACACACAGGCCTCGATGGCCTCCCGCTCCACAGCCAGGCCGGCCGGGGAGGTGTCGTTGAACTTGGCGAGCGCGTTGCTCAGCTCCATGACCGCGGCGATGGCGGTGTTGAAGGTGGTGCGACGACCAATGTCGTCACCGGCCTTCTTGATCGTTTCGTGGGTCTTGCGACGCAGTTCCCGCTGGGTGTCATCGAGCGTCTCAAGAGTGGCCTGGTCAAGCGTGCCTGGCGCACCGGCGTCCAGGTGTTCGGAGACCTGGCGCCACAGGCGCTTGAGGAAGCGGTGTGCGCCCTCAACGCCAGAGTCGGACCACTCCAGCGACTGCTCCGGTGGTGCGGCGAACATCATGAACAGGCGCACCGTGTCGGCCCCGAAGCGATCGATCATGGCCTGGGGATCGACACCATTGTTCTTCGATTTGGACATCTTTTCGATGCCGCCCATCTCTACCGGCTGCCCGTCGCTGATCAGGGTGGCGCTAAGCGGACGGCCCTTGTCGTCACGCTTGACCTCGACGTCGGCCGGGTTGAACCATTCCTTGCCACCGTTGGACTGGGGCCGATAGAAGGTTTCTGCGATGACCATGCCCTGGGTCAGCAGGCGCTGGAACGGCTCGTCTGAGTCGACCAGGCCAAAGTCGCGCATCAGCTTATGGAAGAAGCGCGCGTACAGCAGGTGCAGGATGGCGTGTTCGATGCCGCCGATGTAGAGATCGACAGGCAGCCAGTAATTGGCCCGTTCATCCAGCATGGCCTCGGTGTTGTCGGCACAGCAGAAACGGGCGTAGTACCAGGACGACTCCATGAAGGTGTCGAAGGTGTCGGTTTCCCGGGTCCAGCCGTCGCCCAGGTCGCTGAAGGCGGGCATCTTCTTGAGCGGCGAGCCTGACGCGTCCACGGTGACTTCCAGCGGCAAGGCGACCGGCAGTTCGTCATCGGTGAGCGGCACGGTCTGGCCTTCAGGACCGTACTTGACCGGAATCGGGGCGCCCCAGTAGCGCTGACGAGCGACGCCCCAGTCGCGCAGGCGGTAGTTGGTCTTGACGTTGCCACGACCCTCCTGCTCGAGGCGAGCGGCGATGGCATCGAAGGCGGCCTGGAAGTCGAGGCCGTCGAACTCACCAGAGTTGATCAGGGGGCCGTGCTCGACCCAGGCGCCTGCGGACAGGTCGGGGGCGTTGCCGTCAGCGTCGGCAATCACCGCGCGGATCGGCAGCTGGTACTTGGTCGCGAACTCCCAGTCGCGCTGGTCGTGGCCAGGCACGGCCATGACGGCGCCGGTGCCGTACTCCATCAGCACAAAGTTGGCCACGTATACCGGCACGCGATCGCCGGTCAGCGGATGAATCGCCTCGTAGCCTGTGGCCATGCCACGCTTTTCCATGGTGGCAAGCTCGGCCTCGGACGTTCCCCCTTGGGCACACTCTTCGATAAAGGCGGCCAGTTCGGGCTTGTCGCTGGCTGCCTTGATGGCCAGCGGGTGACCGGCGGCCACGGCCACGTAGGTCACCCCCATCAGCGTGTCAGGACGGGTGGTGTAGACGCGCAGCGGGTCGTCGCCAGCCACATCGAAGGCCAGCTCCACGCCGCGGGACTTGCCGATCCAGTTGCGCTGCATGGTCTTGACCTGCTCAGGCCACTCGACCTTGTCGAGGTCTGCCAGCAATTCATCTGCGTAGTCGGTGATCTTGAGGAACCACAGCGGGATTTCCTTGCGCTCGACCGGCGCGCCGGAGCGCCAACCGCAGCCATCGATGACCTGTTCGTTGGCCAGGACCGTCTGATCGACCGGATCCCAGTTGACGGTGGACATCTTCTTGTAGACCAGGCCCTTCTCGACCAGCTTGGTGAAGAACCACTGCTCCCAGCGATAGTAGTCGCTGTCGCAGGTGGCGAACTCGCGGTCCCAGTCGTAGGCGAAGCCCAGCGCCTTGAGCTGTGCCCGCATATAGTCGATGTTCTCGTAGGTCCACTTGGCGGGGGGGACCTGGTTCTTGATCGCGGCGTTTTCGGCGGGCATGCCAAAGGCGTCCCAGCCCATAGGCTGCATCACATTCTTGCCTTGCATGCGCTGGAAGCGTGTTACCACGTCGCCGATGGTGTAGTTGCGTACATGCCCCATGTGCAGCTTGCCGCTGGGGTAGGGGAACATCGACAGGCAGTAGAACTTTTCCCGGTTCGCGTCCTCTAGTGCCTTGAAGCACTGATTGTCGTTCCAGAATGTCTGAGCGTCGCGTTCGATTTCGTGGGGCTTGTACTGGGCGTCCATCGCGGTCTTCGAGTACCTTGCAATCAAGGCGCGCCCAAGGCGGCGCGCAGGGTGTGGGTATCGTCCGGTGGCAGGGTTGTGCAGAATCAACAGTTAGCGCGGCGACCACCGGCGCGGCAATGATGCACGCAAGGATACCCCAGCTGCCTGGGGTCCGGCTATGGTGGGCCGCTTGTGTTGCGCCTGGTAAGCCCGGGCAGCAACGTTCATCTCAAGGAGGATACGGTCATGAGTGAACAGCATTCCAATCCAGGAGAGCATCGGCTGAGGGACGGCTATGAGCGGATGCTTGCGCGCCTCAAGGAAGGCGCCGAGGACCTGACCTGGGACAACCTGCAGAAGGATCTGGACGACGCGGTCGAATTCGAGGCAGAGCTTGAGGAATACACCAAGGATGAGCTGGCGCTGCTGCGAGCCTGGGTCGAGCGTGACTTGAGAGACATGCGCCGCTACCTGGCCGCCGGGGGAGAGGGGGTCGCCAGCTGGTTGGGGATTGACCTGACCATTCTGTCGAGAAAGGTGGTGGATTCGCTGTTGTCCATTGCCGACCGCAGCGTCATCGAGCGCGAGAGGCTTGAAGACGACCTGGAGGCGTCCCGTGCCGACTATACGGCGGGCGAACTTGCCGCGCCGGGACGGATGTCCTGCGTGCACTGCGATGCGGCGGTCGAGCTGCACGGCGTCACGCGCATTGAACCATGCCACCAATGCGGGCATCGCTATTTCGTGCGCGCTGCCTGAGGCGTACGGGTGTCGGGTGACAATGCTTGGGCGAAGGGGCGTCGGCCCCTTCGCTGAGTGAATGCGCGCCCTTGCGACCTGGACCGGGCTCAGGCCGCCACAGCGTGGCCGAGCCAGGCGATGGCGGCCAGCACCAGCAGTGACATGACCAGCGCGTAACGCAAGTTGTGTCGCATCATGCGGTAACCGCTGACCCCGTAGCGTCCCTGCAGCGAGAGGTTGATGCCCGACAGTGGGCCGACGCTGGTGCCTACGGCCCAGGAGGCAAGCGCGACAAAGCCAAATAGGGTCTGGTGGGGGCCGTCCAGTTCCAGCATGGAGGCCAGTACCGACACGCCAATGATCGGGTGCAGGCCAGCGATCGCGCTGATGACGATGGCCAGGTAGCTTGAGGCCGCGGCGAGCGCGCCAAACTCCGGGAAGAGCGTCCAGTTGCCCGCCGTTGCCGCATCCACCAGTACCGACAGTCCCTTGGTCAACAGACCGGCGCAGAGAAACAGGGTGATCTCCCCGCGCATGCCCGGCAGTCGGTAGTGGAAGTGCCGGACCATGCGTTCGCGGGCCACGCTCAGTCCCCGTGCAAGATTCGTCACGATAGCCAGTAGGGGCATAAGAAAGGTGATGATGCTGACGATCGTCAGTGACGGTGTCACGACGAAGTGGAACAACATGACCAGGGCGGCGATGACGGCCGGCATCAACAGGCTAGCAGGGGATAGTGAGAAGCCTGGCACCGTCGACACGTCGAAGCGACGTGACAGTTCAATCACGCTGTAGAGCCCTCCAGCGAAGGCCAGCGGAAGGCCAACGCTGAGCAGGGTGGTGTACTGGAGTGACGGCGCCAGGGACAGCACGACACCCATGGCGGCGAAGAAGGGTGACCACAGCGCTGCGCTGGACAATCCACGGTTGAGCCCAAGCAGTTGAGGCTCCGACAAAGGGCCGCGCCGTTCAAGGCGATCACCGACCATGAAGACGGTGGACAGATTGAGGATGCCACCGAGCAGATGGACCCCTAGCCAGGTCCCGATCAACCCCCTGCGACCCGTGACGGGCTGACTTGTGGGCTCGCGCGTTGGCGGGCGTCCGATCAGCGCGATGAAGCTGACGCCGGTCAACATGGCCACCACGAAGGCGTTACCGTCCAGCAACGTCATCAGCGCTGGGCGCGCATCGAACAGCGTCATTGCCACGGCCAGAAAGAGGACGCCGAGTAGCGCCAGAACACCCGCCTGCCACTGGTTTCGCCGAGGGATATCCGGCCATAGCAGGGCGCTGGCGAGCCAGAACGGGAGGCTGACGCTCACGCTCGGCAGCCATGGCGCCAGCATGCTCGCAACCTGCATGGCCAAGCCGGTAAGCAGCAGTAGCGCCGCCAGGCGATGGCGCAAGGGGGGCAGCGGAGGCGTGTTCGCGGCGGATGAGGTGTGCATGCCTGAGTCCCTTTGGCGTTGGTGGTCCTGTTGGGTCGAGTGGCGAAGTGGGTCGAGTGACGAGTTCGGTCTGCTGGCGAGTTAGGTCTGTTGGCAAGGTGCGCTGTCATGAAGCGAGGCACCTTACGACGATCAGGTGTCAATCGGCAGCGGCAGCAGGCGTTTCTGCATGCGTGTCGAACAGCTCCAGCAGTGAGCGGGCCGCATTGGAGAGCGTCCGGTCCCGGTGGGTCAGGTAGCCGAGGGGACGATGGATAGGCTGGGCGTCTGGCATCAGTCTAACGAGCCGTCCATCGACAATCTCGCGCCTGACCATGGAGTCCGGCAAGAGGGTCCAGCCTAGCCCAGCGGTAGCCATCATTTTCAGCGTTTCCAGATAGTTGGTCGACTGTCCTACGGTAGGCACCAGGCCATGGGCGGCCAGCCGCTCGAGGATCAGCTGCCGGGTGAAGGTCAGCGGGCCCGGCAGAAGTGCGTCGTGGCGTGCCAGGGACGCCAGGTCCAGCGGGTGCTCTCGAGACAGCGGATGTTCAGGAGACGCGACAAAGCTCAGCTCGTCCGTCCACAGTTGGCGAGCATGCAGCTGGCTGTCTGGCGCGGCAGACAGCGTGACCAGTGCGACCTCGATGTCGCCGTCCAGCACGCCCTGATAGGCCTGTTCCGAGTCCAGAAAGCGCAGGTCCAGCCGCACCTTGGGAAAACGCCTGACGTAGTCCTCCAGAATAGGCGGCAAGCGGTGAAGGCCAATGTGATGGCTGGTCGCTAGAATCAGGGCGCCCGAGACATCGCCGGTAAGATTGCCAAGCGCCCGGCGACTGTCGTCGACCATGACCAGGATCTGGCGCGCCCTGGGCAATAGCAGGCGTCCCGCTTCGGTCAGGCTGACGCGCCTGCCGATACGGTCGAACAGGCGCGCACGGGTCAGGGTTTCCAGGGTGGCGATGCGCTTGCTGACAGCCGGCTGCGTCAGATGCAGCTGTTCCGCGGCGCGAGAGAAGCTGCCGCTGTCCGCCACCGCCAGGAACGCCTGCAGACTTTGCGTATCCATGACGGGCTCCAGAAAAAGATGTATTCCATACAGGAATCGTTTGAATAAATAACATGAATTGATTTTATTGGCGAGTGGCGCGAGACTCGTCCTATCGCCAGCGCGACGTGCCCGGATAGCCCGGTAGAATGACCCGGCAGAATGACCCGGCAGGGCACCTGGTGGCGATGACACGACCCGGTCACAGCACAAGCCACTGGGCAGTGGCACTAGAAAGATCAGCGATACCCTTACACCGTGGCAGCACGCAGAGAGGCATGACACACGGATGCCGAGCCAGCCGACATGGCGGTCCGTGGCAAGCCTCCGCAACGCTTAGACAGACCTTGACGCAAACGCTCGAGGCAGGACTTGAGGCAGGAGATTCCGCATGGCAGGCCAGACGCTTTACGACAAGTTGTGGCAGCAGCACTTGGTGAAAGAGCGCGACGACGGCACGGCGCTGATCTACATTGATCGGCAGCTGCTCCACGAGGTGACCTCGCCCCAGGCGTTCGAGGGGCTCAGGATCGCCGGTCGCCAGCCCTGGCGCCTGGATGCCAACCTGGCAACCCCCGATCACAACGTGCCAACGACCGTAAAAGAACGGGCCGAGGGCAATACCGGGATCAAGGATCCAGTGTCGTTGATCCAGGTCCAGACGCTGGATGACAACTGCGATGCGTTTGGCATCGAGGAATTCCGCATCAATGATCCGCGTCAAGGCATCGTGCATGTGGTCGGCCCTGAGCAGGGTGCAACCCTGCCCGGCATGACCGTGGTGTGTGGTGACTCTCACACGGCCACCCATGGCGCCTTTGCCGCGCTCGCCCACGGGATCGGTACCTCTGAGGTCGAGCACGTGCTGGCGACCCAGTGTCTGCTGGCGCAGAAGATGAAGAACATGCAGGTGCGTGTCGAGGGCACCTTGGGTCAGGGCGTCACCGCCAAGGACGTGGTGCTTGCCATCATCGGCGAGATCGGCACCGCTGGCGGTACCGGGTATGCGATCGAGTTTGCGGGTAGTGCGATCCAGAGCCTGACCATGGAAGGGCGCATGACAGTCTGCAATATGGCCATCGAGGCAGGAGCACGGGTTGGGCTGATTGCCGTCGACGATACCACCATCGACTATCTCGCCGGACGTCCCTTCGCACCTACCGCCGAGCAGTGGGAGGCAGCGGTGGCTGACTGGCGCCAGCTGGTGTCTGATGCCGATGCCGCTTTCGACAAGGTAGTGACCATCGCCGCCGAGAGCATCGAGCCTCAGGTCAGCTGGGGTACCAGCCCGGAAATGGTGACCGGAGTCAGTGGCGAGGTGCCGGATCCCGCTCAGGCGGCAGACGACACCGCACGCACCGGCATCACCCGTGCGCTGGAATACATGGGCCTTGCGCCACGTCAGAAGATTACCGATATCCGGCTCGACAAGGTATTCATCGGCTCCTGCACCAACTCGCGCATCGAGGATTTGCGCGAAGCGGCCAAGGTGGCCCGTGGCCGCAAGGTGGCGGACAGCGTTCAGCTGGCCATGGTCGTGCCCGGCTCCGGTCTGGTGAAACGTCAGGCCGAACAGGAAGGTCTCGACAAGGTATTTATCGAGGCGGGATTTGAATGGCGCGAGCCCGGCTGTTCCATGTGCCTGGCGATGAATGCCGACAAGCTGGGTGCGGGAGAGCATTGTGCCTCCACCTCCAACCGTAACTTCGAAGGTCGCCAAGGGTATGGCGGTCGCACCCACCTGGTGAGCCCGGCCATGGCCGCCGCCGCTGCGATCGCCGGACACTTTGTCGACGTGCGCAGCTTTGATTCCACTACCGCTCGCCAGGAGGCCTGAGCCATGCAAAAGTTCGAACGCCTCGAAGGTCTGGTGGCGCCAATGGATCGCGCCAATGTCGACACCGACCTGATTATTCCCAAGCAGTTTCTCAAGTCGATCAAGCGCACCGGCTTTGGCGTCAACTTGTTTGACGAACTGCGCTACCTGGACGAAGGGCAGCCGGGTCAGGACGTCAGTCAGCGTCCCTTGAATCCGGACTTCGTGCTCAATCAGCCGCGCTACCAGGGGGCCAAGGTGTTGCTTGCGCGCCGTAACTTTGGTTGCGGGAGTTCGCGCGAGCATGCGCCCTGGGCGCTGGAGGACTTCGGCTTCCGCGTTGTCATCGCGCCGAGCTTTGCCGATATCTTCTACAACAATGCCTTCAAGAACGGCATCCTGTTGATCACGTTGAGTGAAGATCAGGTGGATCGTCTGTTTGCTGAAGTGCACGCCAACGAGGGGTACTGCCTCGATGTGGATCTTGAGCACCAGCGGGTGACGACACCCAGTGGCGAGATTCTCGAGTTCGAGGTAGATGCGTTCCGTAAGCACTGTCTGCTTGAAGGGCTGGATGACATTGGCATCACCCTCCAGGATGAAGACGCCATCGCGGCCTTTGAGTCTCGCCATCGGGCCGCTCGTCCGTGGCTGTTCCGCGAGCCCGCCAAGGCCTAGGCGATTTACCGCCCGGCCTGGAGCAGGCCGGGTGACTGTTTGCACTGTCTCAGGAATACATGGTTATGACCCGCAAGATTCTTGTCCTTCCCGGTGATGGCATCGGACCGGAAATTACCGCCCAGGCCACTCGCGTGCTGGACGCCCTGAAGGCGAAAGGGCTGGACGTCGAGGTCGAGCAGGGGCTGGTGGGTGGTGGTGCCTATGACGTGCATGGGGTGCCGCTGCCTGACGAGACGCTGTCCAAGGCGCGACAGGCCGACGCCATTCTGCTGGGGGCGGTGGGAGGCCCTCAGTGGGATACCATCGAGGACCTCAGCAAGCGCCCGGAGAAGGGGCTCTTGGGCCTGCGCAAGGAGCTGGGCCTGTTCGGCAACCTGCGCCCCGCGATCCTGTATCCGCAGCTGGCAGAAGCCTCAACGCTCAAGCCTGACGTTGTGTCTGGGCTCGACATCATGATCGTGCGTGAACTGACGGGCGGGATCTACTTCGGTCAGCCCCGTGGTGTCGAAGAACGTGGCGGTGAGCGGGTCGGTTTCAATACCTATGTGTACAGCGAAAGCGAGATCGAGCGCATCGGGCGTGTCGCGTTCGAGATGGCTCAGAAGCGCGGCAAGAAACTGTGCAGCGTGGACAAGGCCAACGTGCTGGAAGTCACCATTCTGTGGCGTGAGGTCATGGAGCGTCTGGCACCAGAGTATCCCGATGTCGAGCTGTCCCACATGTACGTGGACAACGCGGCCATGCAGCTGGTGCGTGCGCCCAAGCAGTTTGATGTGGTGGTAACCGGCAACATGTTCGGCGATATTCTGTCGGACGCCGCCGCCATGCTGACGGGATCCATCGGCATGCTGCCTTCAGCGTCTCTCAATGAATCCGGTCAGGGCATGTACGAGCCTTGTCACGGTAGTGCTCCGGATATCGCCGGCAAGGGCATTGCCAACCCGCTCGCCACGATTCTGTCGGTGGCGATGATGTTGCGCTACTCTCTTAATGAGCCAGCCATGGCTGAGCGCATCGAGGCGGCGGTGGGCAAGGTGCTGGATCAGGGGCTTCGCACGGCGGATATCGCCTATCCGGGCACCCGCCAGGTCAGCACCGCCGAGATGGGTGACGCGGTGCTCGCCGCACTGGACTGAGCGAGAGCGGAACACAACGCTGAGCGAGGGGCCATCGGCGTCTCGCGAAGGTGAAGCGGAAAGCCTACCGGCAGCATCTGAAAGGTGCTGCCGGTTTCTGTATAATGATTGTCTCACTCGATTTCTAGAGGACTTCACATGTTGAAAGTCGGTTTCGTCGGTTGGCGTGGCATGGTGGGTTCCGTGCTCATGCAGCGGATGGTGGAAGATGGGGATTTCAACGGCATCGAGCCGGTGTTCTTCACCACCTCCCAGGTTGGTCAGGCCGGCCCCGACGTAGGTGTGGACGTGCCTCCGCTGAAAGACGCCTTCGATATCGAGGCGTTGAAGGCGCTGGACGTGATCATCACCTGTCAGGGCGGTGACTACACCAAGAAGGTCTATGAGGACCTGCGTGGCGGTGGCTGGAAGGGCTACTGGATTGATGCTGCCAGCACCCTGCGCATGAGCGATGATGCCACCATCGTGCTTGATCCGGTCAACCGCAAGGTGATTGACGCTCAGCTTGATGCTGGCGCGAAGACCTTTGTCGGCGGTAACTGCACCGTCAGCTTGATGCTGATGGGCCTTGGCGGTCTGTTCGAAGCCGATATGATCGAATGGATGACGTCCATGACCTATCAGGCGGCGTCAGGCTCCGGTGCCAAGCACATGCGCGAACTGCTCAACCAGATGGGCGGATTGCGTGACAGCGTGGCCAGCGAGCTGGCCGATCCCGCCAGCGCGATTCTGGATATCGATCGCAAGGTCACTGCGGCCATGCGCTCCGGCGAGATTCCGACGGACAACTTTGGTGCGCCGCTGGCCGGTAGCCTGTTGCCGTGGATCGACTCCAAGCTCGACAACGGTCAGAGCCGCGAGGAGTGGAAGGGCTTCGTCGAGACCAACAAGATTCTCGGTCGCCAGGACACGCCGGTGCCGATCGATGGTCTGTGCGTCCGTATCGGTGCCATGCGCTCCCACAGCCAGGCGTTCACCATCAAGCTGCGCCAGGATGTGCCGCTGGATGAGATCGAAGAGCGCATTGCTGCCCACAACGAGTGGGTCAGCGTCATTCCCAATGACAAGGACGCCACCATCGACGGGCTGACGCCGACCGCGGCAACCGGCACGTTGAACATCCCGGTGGGACGTCTGCGCAAGCTGAACATGGGCGGCGAGTATCTCAGCGCCTTCAGCGTGGGTGACCAGCTGCTGTGGGGGGCCGCCGAGCCGCTCAAGCGGATGCTCAAGGTGCTGCGCGAACGCTAAGACTGGCGTCAAGGCAGTGGATAAGGTAGTGAAACGTATCGGGGCACCTCAGGGTGCCCCGATGTCGTTTCTCGGCTGCATCGTCACGGTCTGGAGTGCCCCGGTTGGTCGACCAGACGGACGCTCCTCGAGCAAGATGCGCTGGTCGCAGCGCCTGCCTGTGGCAAGGCTGGTCGTCACCGAGCGGTTAAGGGATAATGCACCTCTCATTCGCGCAGATTCCTGCGTGGCCACCGCTTTCTTCGGCTTGCAGGTCGTATGTCCTTCTTTCATCACCTTGACGAACGTACTCCCATGGAGGGTCGGCTCGCGCTCAGCGTTGAGTACGATGGAACCCATTACTGTGGCTGGCAGCGGCTCAAGCACGCGCCCTCTGTTCAGGGCGCAGTAGAGGCGGCGCTGGCCAAGGTGGCGGGCGCACCGATCACCTTGCACTGTAGCGGCCGCACTGACTCGGGCGTGCATGCCACGCGGCAGATCGCCCACTTTGATCCGCCTGTGCAGCGTTCGGAAAAGGCCTGGGTGTTTGGCGGTAACGCCAACCTTCCTCGCGATATCGCCATCCGCTGGATTCGTCAGGTGCCGGATGAGTTTCACTCCCGGTTCAAGGCGCTGGCCCGTCGCTACCGGTACGTGATCTTGAATCAGCCCAGTCGGCCGGTGCTGGAGCGTGCCAATGCCACCTGGTGCCGTGACCCTCTGAATGCGGACGCCATGCACGTGGCTGCCCAGGCTCTGGTAGGCGAGCATGACTTCTCAAGCTTTCGCGCGGCTGGCTGCCAATCCAAGACGCCCTGGCGGCACTTGCACTTCATAGAAGTCCATCGGCATGGCCCGCTGGTGGTGGTCGACCTGCAGGCCAATGCGTTCCTGCATCACATGGTCCGTAACATCGTTGGCGCGCTGGTCACCGTTGGACGTGGCGAGCAGGGCACCGACTATATTCAGCGGCTGTTGGCGTTGCGCGACCGCCAGAAGAGTGACGTCACCGCCCCCGGCTGCGGCTTGCACTTTGTCGACACCCTGTATGATGAGCAGTGGCAGTTACCGGCGGAGCCTCTGGGGCCCAACCTACTGGCCTTTCTGGGCGAGTGGACCGGTGAGCGTCCCTTGCCGGACTGTCCGATGGTCGAGTTCCGACGTGGCCGCCCGATTGCCGAGACACGCCGAGCCGTTCGCGCCGAGGAGCTGGATGGAGCACCGTCCAAGACGTCTGAGGAAAGGTCATGACAGCAGCAATGCAGCGTACTCGGGTCAAGTTCTGCGGCCTCACCCGGGAACAGGACGTCGACGCCGCCGTGGCGTTGGGTGCTGATGCCATCGGTTTCGTACTGTGGGCGGGCAGCAAGCGGGCCGTCGACGTGGATCAGCTGGCGCGCTTGTCGACTCGGGTGCCGGCGTTCATTACGCGGGTGGGGCTGTTTGTCGATGCCGCCCCGGAAGAGGTGAGTCGGGCCCTGCCATGGCTGGACCTGCTGCAATTTCACGGTGATGAGTCCGCCGCCGAGTGCGAGCGCTATGATCGTGCCTATATCAAGGCCCTGAGAATGCGTGACGGGCTGGATGTTCACGCCGCCGCACGCTGCTACGACAGCGCCCGGGGGCTGCTGCTCGATGCCTACCGCCCAGGTGTGCCAGGTGGTACCGGTGATACTTTCGACTGGAGCCGAATTCCACCAGGGCTGGGTAAAGCTGTTATCCTCGCGGGCGGTTTGTCCGACGACAACGTCAGCCAGGCGATCCGCCAGGTGAGGCCCCATGCGGTGGATGTGTCGGGGGGCATCGAAAGTGCTGCCGCGATCAAGGATGCTGGGCGGATGCGTGCCTTCGTCAATGCGGTGGCATTGGGCGACAGGGTCGCGAACCAGACAAGCGTCTAGGAAGGGCGCTCAAGACGGGCGCTTGCTTGGGGGCAACAGTCGTCGCCGAAGGGGCGGGGGTGTTGCTACATGCCAAAGACGCAGAGCCCAATAGACAACTCTGAAGGAGTCCGACATGAGCAAGTTCAGTGAGCTGTCCCGCTGGCCAGATGCCAGGGGCCATTACGGGGCCTACGGCGGGCGTTTCGTATCCGAGACCTTGAGCTTCGCCCTGGATGAGCTGGACCGCACCTATCAGAGCCTCAAGAACGACCCTGATTTTCAGGCTGAATTCGATCATGACCTCGCCCATTACGTGGGCCGGCCGTCGCCGCTGTATCACGCTCGTCGCTGGTCGCAGCAACTGGGTGGCGCACAGATCTGGTTGAAGCGTGAAGACTTGAACCACACCGGCGCCCATAAGGTGAACAACACCATCGGCCAGGCGCTGCTGGCCAAGAAGAGCGGCAAGCCAAGGGTGATTGCCGAGACCGGAGCAGGCCAGCATGGCGTGGCGACCGCTACCGTGGCGGCGCGGCTTGGGCTGCGCTGTGATGTCTATATGGGTGAGGCTGATACGGAGCGGCAAAAGCTCAACGTCTATCGCATGCGTCTGCTGGGGGCCAACGTGATCCCGGTGACGTCGGGCACGCGGACGCTCAAGGACGCCATGAACGAAGCGTTGAGAGACTGGGTCACCAACGTCGATGATACCTTCTACATCATCGGCACCGTGGCAGGCCCTCACCCTTATCCGCAGCTGGTGCGCGACTTCAACGCCGTGGTCGGACGGGAAGCCAGGCAGCAGTCGCTGGACGAATTTGGTCGTCTGCCCGACGCCCTGGTGGCCTGTGTAGGCGGTGGCTCCAATGCGATGGGCCTGTTTTATCCCTTCGTCGAGGATGATGGCGTGCAGATGTACGGCGTCGAGGCGGGTGGCGATGGCCTGGACAGCGGCCGTCATGCGGCGCCCCTGGCATCCGGCGCACCTCGCGGCGTACTCCACGGTAATCGTACCTACCTGATGTCCGATGAAGGAGGCCAGGTCAGCGACACGCATTCGATTTCGGCCGGGCTGGATTACCCCGGTGTCGGTCCCGAGCACGCGCTGTGGAAGGACGTGGGCAGGGTTAACTATGTGGCCGCCAATGACGACGCGGTGCTCGAGGCCTTTCGTGAACTGACCCATGTGGAAGGCATCATGCCAGCGCTGGAATCGGCCCACGCCCTGGCCCATGCCAAGGTGTTGGCGCGGACCATGTCACCCGACCAGAATATTGTGGTCAACCTGTCCGGACGCGGTGACAAGGACATCCTCACTGTCGCCAAGATCGACGGTATCGACCTTTAAGGAAGCACAAGGGGATCCCATGTCTCGAATCGAACAGCGGTTTCGTTCTCTCGCCGAGCAGGGCCGCAAGGCGCTGGTGCCCTATATTACCGGGGGCGACCCGGTGCCTGGCGTGACCGTGGACTATATGCACGCACTGGTTGAGTCGGGCGCCGATGTCATTGAGCTCGGCGTCCCATTCAGCGACCCCATGGCCGATGGTCCGGTGATTCAGAAGGCCTGTGAGCGGGCGTTGAAGCATGGTACCCGCCTGGTGGACCTGCTGGAGATGGTCGCTACCTTCCGCCAGCGTGACCAGGAGACGCCGGTGGTATTGATGGGCTATCTCAATCCTATCGAGCGCCTCGGGATCGAGCGCTTCGCACGGGAGGCACGTGCCGCCGGTGTCGATGGCGTGCTGGTGGTCGACATGCCCCCGGAAGAGGCAGACGAGCTTGGCCCGCTGCTGGAAGCTGAGGATTTGTCGCCAATCTTTCTCGTCGCCCCTACCACTTCACCTGAGCGTGCCGCTACAATATGCGCCCACGCGCATGGGTATCTCTACTATGTGTCGCTTAAGGGAGTGACTGGTTCGGCGCGACTCAATGCTGACGACGTAGCGGCGCATCTGGCGCCCCTGCGGCAGCTGACCGATCTGCCGCTGTGCGTCGGCTTCGGCATTCGGGATGGGGCCTCTGCAGCAGAGGTGGCCAAGGTCGCCGATGGTGTGATCGTCGGCAGCGCCCTGGTATCGCGCATTGCTGAACACTGTGACGCTCCTCATGACGCCATCGCCGAGATTAAGGCGGTGATGACAGAGATACGCCATGCCCTGGACGCCTGACAGGCATCCAGGGTAGAGATTCGACCCTGTCGTCGGCCATGGCCGGCGGCCGTTGCAACGGAAGACTTCTGACATGAGCTGGCTAGACAAGATTGTGCCCTCGGTGGGCCGCATTCAGCGCAAGGATCGTCGGGCGAGCGTGCCGGATGGCTTGTGGCGCAAGTGCCCCAAGTGCGAGTCGGTACTGTACTTGCCCGAACTCGAAAAGCATCACAATGTGTGCCCGAAGTGTGACCATCATCTGCGCCTGACGGCACGCAAGCGCCTGGACTGGTTCCTCGACAAGGAAGGTCGCGAAGAGATTGCCGCTGACCTGGAGCCGGTAGATCGTCTCAAGTTTCGTGACTCCAAGAAGTACAAGGACCGGCTGGCGGCGGCCCAGAAGGATACCGGCGAAAATGACGCCCTGATCGCCATGCGCGGTTCGTTGGATGGCATCCCGGTGGTGGCGGTGGCCTTCGAGTTCACCTTCATGGGCGGGTCCATGGGCGCCGTGGTGGGTGAAAAGTTCGTGCGTGCCGCGACCATTGCCCTGGAGCAGGGCCAGCCGCTGGTATGTTTTTCTGCCTCCGGCGGTGCGCGCATGCAGGAAGCGCTGTTCTCGTTGATGCAGATGGCCAAGACCTCTGCCGCTCTGGAGCGCCTGAAGCAGGCGGGTGTGCCTTACATTTCGGTGCTGACCGATCCGGTCTTCGGCGGCGTGTCTGCCTCCCTGGCCATGCTGGGCGACCTGAACGTGGCCGAGCCGAACGCGCTGATCGGCTTTGCCGGGCCCCGCGTTATCGAACAGACCGTGCGCGAAAAGCTGCCTGAAGGCTTCCAGCGCAGCGAGTTTCTGCTCGAGCACGGCACCGTCGACATGATTATCCATCGCCATGACATGCGGGCCCGTATCGGTGGAGTACTACGCAAGCTGACCCATCAACCGGCGGCAGGCTTGCCGGATGAGGATGCGCCCGACCTGGTGGATGCCGCCGAGGCAGCCGAGCGCAACCTGGCCATGGCCGACGCGCCACAGCCAGAGGCTCTGCGTGCAGTGGACGATGAGGATGTCGGGTCTGCGTCGGAGGACAGCCACGCTGACCGTCCCCAGGACGCTCCGCGCTGATTCATGGACGAGCACGCCCTTCCCACCACTCTGGACGCTTGGCTGGCTCGGCTGGAAGCTGCCCACCCTGTGGGCATCGACCTCGGTCTCGAGCGCGTTGCCGCGGTCGCCGGCAGGCTTGGGCTGACCGCTGAGCCCATCGCCGAGGCTGTGATTACAGTGGCCGGCACCAACGGCAAGGGGTCCACCGTGGCCATGCTGGAAGCCTTGGGGCGGGCCCACGGGATGACGACGGCGGCGTACACCTCGCCGCATCTGGTGCGGTACAACGAGCGCCTGCGCCTCGACGGGCGTGAGGCCAGCGATGCGGTGTTGATGGAGGGTTTTGCTCGGGTTGAGCAGGCCCGTCTGTCGCCAACGCCGGTCAGCCTCACCTATTTTGAAGTGGGAACCCTGGCGGCGCTGTGGACCATCGCCCAAGCCAAGCCTCAGCTGGCCGTTCTTGAGGTGGGTCTGGGAGGGCGGCTGGATGCCGTCAATGTGGTCGACCCGGATGTGGCCGTGGTCACTACCGTGGCCCAGGACCATGCGGCGTTTCTCGGCAACGATATCACCGTGATTGGCCGCGAGAAGGCCGGCATCATGCGTTCCGGCAAGCCCGCCGTGCTCGGTAGTACCGCTCTACCCGACAGCGTGCCGGGGCATGCTGCCCGCATTGGTGCGACAGTCTTCGCCCTTGGCCAGGCGTTCCAACACGCCTCGTATCCGTCGACTCCCCAGTCGCCCTCTGGTTCAGTCACCCAGCAGGACAGCGGTGCCAGCTGGTCCTGGCAGGGCACTGCGTTGGACGGCGCGACGGTTCGCGTGGGAAATCTACCCGACCCGGGCTTGCCGCGGGATAATGCCGCCAGTGCGCTACAGGCGCTGTGGCTGGCCCGGGGCAGTCTGGAGGCATCGGCCTGCCAAGCCGCGTTTGCCCAGGTATCGCTACCGGGGCGCATGCAGTGGCAGGGTCGCTGGTGCCTGGATGTCGGCCACAACCCTCATGCCGCCGCCTACCTGGCCACTCGTCTCCACAGCCGTCGACACGCCTTAGGGGGTGACGAGCCAAGCGGGCGCCTGTGGTGCCTGATCGGTATGCTGGAGGACAAGGATGCCGATGGCGTCCTGGCTGAGCTGGCGCCGGTGGTCGACGGTTGGGTCCCGGTGACTCTCGAGGGGGCGCGAGGTCGCCCCAGCCAGGACCTGGCCGCGCGCATTGAACAGCTGGGAGGCGTCGTGATGCACCAGGCTGACACGCCTGACGCAGGGGCGGACTGGCTTGAATCGCGCTTCGGCGAAGCGGATGACGTTCTGGTCACCGGTTCCTTCTTCACCGTTGCTGCCATACTGGCGAGGTGGGAACGTCAGAGGGAATGTCAGGGGGAGCGTCAGAGCGACCGACAGACCGGAACCGGCAATGCCTGCGAGGGAGCGACATGAAATACGGAATGCGCGAGCGCGTTAGCGGAATCATCATCGTGGTGGCCTTGGGTGTCATCTTTATTCCCCTGTTGTTCGATGAGCCGGAGTCAGAGCAGCAGCGGCCCGAGCCGGTGCTGACCATCGACCCTCCAGTGGACGTAGAGCGCCGTGATGTGGCGGACCCCACGCCGCCCAGCACGCTGGGGGCCAACGAGTCAGCCTCATCGGGTGAGCAGCAGAACAGCGCCAATGCGTCCACCCAGTCACAGGTTGACCCGGGGCCCGCAGAGCAGGTGACTGCCGGCACCAACGCCGACGCCGATCGCCAGAATGGGGCAGGCCAGGGCGCTTCGTCCTCTGCTTCCACGTCGTCTTCCTCCACCGACTCGCCGCGTCAGGAACCTGCTGAAGACCCCATCGCTGCCTTGGCGCGCCAGGCGGATCAGCGAGAGGGTCGCGCCGCCACGTCCGCGGTGCAGGGCGGTGAATGGGCCGTTCAGGTGGGCAGTTTCGGTGAGTCCGCCAATGCTGATCGACTGATGAACAAGCTGCGCGATCAAGGTTATCCTGCCTACTCGCGTGCCCGCAGCAACTCGCTGACAACCGTCTACGTGGGGCCTTTTGCGGCCTCGGAAGATGCCGAGGGGGTCATGGGCGAGCTCAAGTCTCGTGAGAACCTTCAGGGCTTGCTGGTCAAGGTGGATAGCTGATGCTTGCGACCTGGGTGGACTGGGTATTTGTGGCGGCACTGGCCTTGGCAGTGGGCGCGGGCTTCGTGCGAGGCTTGGTCAGGGAAGCGCTTGGCCTGGCGAGCTGGATCGTGGCCCTGTTGGCGGCGCGGATGTTTTCCGAGCCCGTTGCCGATCTATTGGGCAAGTGGATAGAGAGCCCGGACGGCCGCCTGATCGTCGCCTTCGTGTTGATCATCATCGTTACCATCCTGGTCGGGGGTATTCTGATCCGCATGGTGCAGGCAGCGGTGGAGTGGGTCGGGGCGGGGTTTCTCAACCGACTCACCGGCGCAGTGTTTGGCGGGGTGAAGGCGACAGCCGTGCTGACCCTTGTGACGCTGCTGATCGGATTTACCCCGCTGGATCAATTGAAGGCCTGGCAAGACGCCAGCGTGCGCCCCCATTTCGAGCAATTGCGTGACTGGGGGCTGGGGCAGCTGAGTGACTTTGACGGGCGCTTGCCGGATTTCCCCGAGTCTCTGCGCGAGCTTCCGCAGCCAGACATGCAGACGCCGTCTCAAGGACAGTTTGAAGGGCACTCTCAAGGACAGTCCCCGGTACCATCTTCGCCGTCTTCGGGCGGTGAGGCAGAAGGACCTGCCATCGACGATGCGAGCAGAGCAAACGGTACGGCGCTCTGACTTCGGCAGTGACAGACGACTCTTGCGCTGGCCTTGCGGCCGGCGTTTCACGGCAAATGAGGTAAGTTGAATGTGCGGTATCGTCGGCCTGATGGCCAAGCAGGCGGTTAACCAGGCAATCTACGACGCTCTGACGGTGCTACAGCATCGCGGTCAGGACGCGGCGGGCATGATGACCTGGAACGAAGGCCGTTTCCTGCTGCGCAAGAGCAATGGTCTGGTTCGTGATGTGTTTCACACTCGCCACATGGCGCGGCTCAAGGGCAATCTGGGTATTGGCCATGTCCGTTACCCTACCGCCGGTTCTTCCAGCGAGGCCGAGTCCCAGCCGTTCTACGTCAACTCTCCTTACGGGCTGGCGCTCGCTCACAACGGTAATCTGACCAACTCCGAGCAGCTCAAGAAAGAGCTGTTCTCGTCGGACCTGCGCCATATCAACACCAGCTCCGATTCCGAGGTTCTGCTCAACGTGTTCGCCCATGAGCTGGGCAAGCAGGGGCCGCACCTGGAACCTGGCGATATCTTTGACGCGGTGCGTCGCGTGCATCGGCGTTGCCGCGGTGGTTATGCCGCGGTGGCGGTCATCAACGGCGTTGGCCTGGTAGCCTTCCGTGATCCTCAAGGTATTCGCCCCGTGGTATTTGGTACCCGTGACCAGGGTGACGGCCAGGAAGTCATGATTGCGTCCGAGTCTGTTGCGTTGGACGTGGGTGGCTTTGAGCTTGAGCGTGACCTGGCGCCGGGCGAGGCCATCTTCGTGGACATGGACGGCAACTATCACACCCAGCTGTGTGCGGACCGTCCGGTGCTGGCGCCTTGTATCTTCGAGCATGTGTATCTGGCTCGCCCCGACTCTCTGCTGGACGGTGCCTACGTCTATGGCACGCGCCTGCAGATGGGCCGTAAGCTGGCCGATCGCATCAAGAGCGAATGGCCAGAGCACGATATCGACGTGGTCATTCCGATTCCCGACACCTCCCGCACCTCGGCGCTGGAGATGGCACAGCATCTGGGCGTGACGTACCGGGAAGGGTTCATGAAGAACCGCTATATCGGTCGTACCTTCATCATGCCGGGGCAGACCCAGCGCAAGAAGTCCGTGCGCCAGAAGCTCAATGCCATCGATGTCGAGTTCAAGGGCAAGAACGTACTGCTGGTCGATGACTCCATCGTGCGCGGGACCACCTGCAAACAGATCATTCAGATGGCCCGCGACGCCGGGGCCAACAAGGTCTACTTTGCCTCTGCCGCACCGCCCGTGCGTTATCCCAACGTGTACGGCATTGATATGCCGGCGGCCAACGAACTGATTGCCCACGGGCGCAGCGAGGCCGAAGTGGGCGAGCTGATCGGTGCCGATCGCATCGTCTACCAGGATCTCGAGGACCTCAAGGCAGCCTGCCGTGAAGTCAATCCTGCTCTGGACGAGTTCGACTGCTCGGTGTTTGATGGCAAATACATTACCGGAGACATCGACGAGGCGTACCTGGCCGAGTTGGAAGCGTCGCGTAATGACGGTGCCAAGCAGGAACAAAGTGCCGGAGATCACGCACTGGTCGGCATGCACAATCAGGACGATATAGACTGATAGCCAGCGCATCGGGCCGGGTCGATTCCTGACCAGGCCCGGTGCCGGGGTCGTCGGCCGTCAGTCAGGGAGAGCAAGATGCAGGATTCGACGCAGGATACGTGGAACATCGACACCCTGGCGATTCGCTCAGGGCACGATCGCACCCACGAGCAGGAGCACGGTGAGCCGATTTTCACCACCTCGAGCTTTGTCTACGGCAGTGCAGCCGAAGCGGCGCGCAAGTTTGGTGGTGAGGAGCCGGGAAATATCTACTCGCGCTTCACCAACCCCACGGTGCGCACCTTCGAGCGCCGCCTGGCCGCGATGGAAGGCGGCGAGCGCTGTGTCGCGACCAGTTCTGGCATGGCAGCCATTCTGTCCACGGCGCTGGCATTGCTGTCCTCAGGCGATGAGATCGTGGCCTCACGCTCCTTGTTCGGGTCGACGGTCAGTCTGTTCGACAAGTATCTGGGCAAGTTCGGCATCAAGACCCGCTACGTCGAGCTGTCGGATCTGGCAGCCTGGGAAGCGGCCATCACGCCGGCGACTCGCCTGCTGTTTGCCGAGACTCCGTCAAACCCTCTCTCCGAGGTGGCGGACATTCGTGCACTGGCAGACCTGGCCCATCGTCACGATGCATTGCTGGCCATCGATAACTGCTTCCTGACCCCTGCGCTGCAGCGTCCACTCGCACTAGGTGCGGATTTGGTAGTGCATTCTGCTACCAAGTACCTGGACGGCCAGGGGCGAGCGATTGGTGGGGCTGTGGTGGGCCGTGACAAGGAGCTCGAGGAAGTCTTTGGCGTGGTCAGGACCTGTGGGCCGTGCCTTAGCCCCTTTAATGCCTGGATCTTTACCAAGGGTCTTGAGACCTTGAGTCTTCGCATGCAGGCCCACGCCGCCTCTGCGCTGGCGTTGGCACAGTGGCTCGAAGCCCACCCTGCAGTGGAGCGCGTGCACTACAGTGGATTGGAAAGCCATCCCCAGCATGAGGTCGCGCGTGAGCAGCAGCAGGGCTTTGGCGCGGTGCTTGGGGTCGAGGTGAAAGGGGGCCGCGAGCAGGCTTGGTCAGTGATCGATGCGACCCGCATGCTATCGATCACCGGCAACCTTGGCGATGCCAAGACCACCATCACTCACCCGGCCACCACCACGCATGGGCGGTTGTCCGATGAGCAGAAAGCCATCGCCGGGATTTCCGAGAATCTGATTCGTATTGCGGTCGGGCTCGAACATCTTGACGATATCAAGGCTGATCTGGCTCGCGGCCTGGACGCGCTTCGCTGATCGTTTTCCCTCTTGCGGGGGCCGCCTGGCCCCCGCAAGAGCAGATCTACTTCCGTCTCATGGACCGCTGATGCTTCCTTCCTGTCTGCGTCACCGTCCGGGTCTTTCCAATGCTATTCGTTGAGCGGTATTCACTGCTCTGCCGTCCTTGTCCAGCCGTACTCTATCTAGCGTCGTTCTATCCAGACGAACCTAATATCGCCGTCTGGCACTCCGTCCTTACCATCTCTGGCTCCAACGTCGGAGCTGGGGCCTGGTCTGACAGCCATCGGGAGAGCCGATGGTGCTCGCAGCGTTTCTGTGTAGCTGTCCGATCTTTGCGCAAGCGATAACGCCGACGCAGCGTGAGGGCTCAGCCCCACGACAGACTCAGTTTTATTGAACCAATCATTCGGAATTTTTCCACGGATTGGCGCCTCAACATGAGTTAAGCTCGATTTCATCGATGAATCAGAGGACGCCGTCATGTGGCGCAATTCACCAAGGGGCTGGGGGCTTCTCGCCATTGTGTTGCACTGGAGCAGTGCAGTAGCCATCGTCGGGCTGTTCGCCCTGGGCTGGTGGATGACGGGGCTCGACTACTACAGTGAGTGGTATCACCTGGCACCTTGGTGGCACCGCGGCATCGGCGTTCTGGTCATGCTGATGATTCTGGGCAGGATAGCCTGGCGCCTGGCACAGCCGACGCCTGCCGCCCACGGGTCGCGGCTGGAACGTCAGGCGGCCTCCTGGGGGCATCTGGCGCTTTATGTACTGATGTTGGCGGTGCTGATCAGCGGGTACTTGATCTCTACCGCGGATGGCAAGGGCATCGAGGTGCTCGGCATGTTCACGCTTCCCGCGGTGATCAGTGACCTGCCTGAGCAGGCGTCACGGGCTGGGGTGGTGCACTGGTACAGCGCTGTGGTGCTGATCATTCTGTCGGCGGGACATGCACTGGCGGCCTTCAAGCACCACTATGTCGACCGTCAGGACACATTGCGGCGTATGCTCGATCCTCGGCTGTCACAGCAAGGACGACATGCGGCCGAATCGAAAGGTCGTTGAACGCGTTACGTCACTCACGCACGACTGACGTCATCACAAGGAGAAAGACATGCTCAAGAAGACCGCTATTGCCGCCCTGGCCGCTGGCTCTCTATTGCCCCTGGCGCAAGCTCAGGCCGCTGATTACGCCATTGATTCGGAGGGGCAGCACGCCTTTATCCAGTTCAAGATCAGCCACCTCGGCTACTCCTACATTCTCGGCAGCTTCGAGTCGTTTGACGGCTCCTTCAGCTACGATAGTGAAGACACTGCCAGCGCCTCGGCACAGCTCGAGGTCGACGTGACCAGCCTGACGACCAATCACGCTGAACGCGACAAGCATATCCTGAGCGGCGACTTCCTCAACGCCGACGAGTATCCGACGGCTACTTTCACCTCAACCGGGTTTGAGTCCACCGGCGAGGGAGAAGGCGTGTTGACCGGCGACCTGACCCTGCATGGCGTGACCAATACCATCGAAATGCCGGTGACCTTGCTGGGCGAGGGCGAAGATCCCTGGGGTGGCTACCGCGCAGGTTTCGAGGGCTCGACCGAGCTCGCGCTGGGCGACTACGACATCGACATGAGCAAGTTCCCCGAAGCGATGCGCAGCCTTGAGCTTTACGTGACGTTCGAAGGCATTCGCCAGTAACACGCGGCGTCACGCAGGCTGTACAACGACCCCGGGCCCAGGCCCGGGGTCTGTGGTTGCGGGATAGGGTGAGCGCGCTGCGGCGTTGCTATACCATACGCGGCCAGACCTACCAATCGGAGATACCGTGCACCTAAGTTCCGACTCCAGCGCCTTAGGGCCAACCCTGTGGCGCAAGACCTGGCCGATGGCGATCGGGGTGCTATCGCTGCTCGGCTTTCAACTCGTCGACTCTGCATTTGTGGCGCGCCTGGGGACAGCTCCCCTGGCGGCGCAGTCCTATACCTTTCCCCTGTCGTTTCTGGTGATTGGTGTCCAGGTTGGCATGGGGATCGCCATTGCCGCCCTGATATCGCGCGCGCTGGGGGCGGGCGAGGCGGTGAGAGCACAGCGCCTGGGAAGCCTGTCGCTGATGATGGGTACGCTCGCCATCGGGGCGTTGGCGCTGCTGCTGTGGGTCCTGCAGACCCCGATCTTCAGTGCCCTGGGGGCTGACAGCGATGCGCGAGCGCTGATTCGTGCCTACTGGGCGCCACAGCTGATCGCGGCCTGGCTAGGCGCCCTGGTGTACTTTGGCTATAGCCTGTTTCGTGCCCACGGCAATACCAGCCTGCCTGGCAGCATGATGGTCCTGACCAGCCTGGTGAACCTCGCCCTCGACCCTGTGCTGATCTTTGGTATCGGTGACTGGCAGGGGCTGGGGCTGCCCGGCGCTGCCTGGGCAACGGTACTGGCCTTCGGCAGCGGCCTTGGCGTCTTGGCCTGGCAGCTGAAGGGGCGCGAGTGGCTCGCGTTAAAAGGCCTCGGCGAGGAGTGGCGAAGCTCTGGCAAGGCCTTTGCCAGTGTTGCCTGTCCCGCCATGATCAGCCAGCTAATGCCGCCGCTCGCGGCCATGCTCGCGATTTCGACCGTGTCGGGGCTGGGTGATGCGGCAGTGGCGGCCTGGGGCTTGGCCAGCCGCCTGGAAACCGTGTCGCTGATGGTGGTGCTGGCGCTGACCATGTCGCTGCCACCTTGGCTCGGACGCTGTTATGGGGCGGGGGACTGGTCTCAAGTTCACCGTCTGATGCGGCTGGCATTGAAGGTAGTCGTGGGGTGGCAACTGGCCCTTGGTATCGTCCTGGCGTTGGCCGCGCCATGGTTGGCCGGCATGCTGGCCGGGACGGAGGATGTCAGCCAATCACTGGCGACCTTGATGCATTTCATGCCACCCAGCTACGCCGCCTTGGGAGTCTGCATGCTGGTAGTGTCCGCCGGTAATGCGCTTGGCTGGCCGATGCGGGCGATGCTGCTGTCCGCGGCCAGGCTGTTTGTGTGCTATCTACCCTGTCTGTGGCTCGGGGTGATCCTGATAGGCGGGGTCAGCGGTCTCGGCATGGGAGCCGCGCTGGGTAACCTGCTGGCGGGCCTTGCCGCTTACCTGCTGTTGCGCCGCACCCTGTCGCGACCCAAGCGCTGCGGCACTGCGGTTTGAAGGGGTAGTGGATATTGCTTTTTTTGTGTCGTTAAGCGATTAATGCTTCTACTTAGTGGGTAAAAAACGTTCTCCCATCTCGTGCATAAGGGCAAAAAAAGAATAAAACACTGGTTGAGCCCCTCTATACTCGCGTCATGTCGAGCCGCAGCCCGTAGCTGCGGCTCATTGCATCAACGGCTGGCATGACAGCGCCCCTGACGGGCGTGGCACCAACAATGAGAATAGAGGAGCGGCGACATGAAGGTATTGGTTCTGGGCGCAGGTGTGGTGGGTGTAACAACGGCCTACTATCTGGCACGTCAGGGTCATGAGGTCCGGATCGTGGACCGCCAGCCTTCCGTTGCCATGGAGACCAGCTATGGCAATGCGGGCCAGGTGTCCTTCGGCTTCTCTTCTCCCTGGGCAGCGCCGGGCATTCCACAGAAGGCCGTGAAGTGGATGTTTCAGGAGCACGCTCCGCTCAAGATCCAGCCCAAGATGGACCCGACCATGGGTCGCTTCATGATGCAGATGCTCAGCAACTGCAACCCCGAGCGCTACGCCATCAACAAGGAGCGCATGGTACGCGTCGCCGAACACAGCCGTGCCTGCATCAATGCTCTGCGTGATGAGACTGGCCTTCGCTATGAAGACCGCCAGAAGGGGCTGCTGCAGCTGTTCCGCAGCGAAAAGCAGGTCGAGGCCGTCGGCAAGGACATGAAGGTACTCGAGCAGTGCGGTGTGCGTCATGAGTTGCTGGATGCCAGTCGCATCGCTGACGTCGAGCCGGCGCTGGCGCGGGTGCCCGGCAAGTTCGTGGGTGGTCTTCACCTGCCCGATGACCAGACCGGTGATTGTCACCTGTTCACCAATCGCCTGGCGGACTACTGCCGCGAGAAACTCGGCGTCGAGTTTATGTTCAACACCACCATTGAGCGGCTGACTCGCGTGTCTGGCAAGGTCGAGGCAGTGCACACCAGTGCCGGAGAGTTGACCGCAGATGCCTACGTCATGGCGTTGGGTAGCTACTCGCCGTTCCTGGCGCGGGACTTGGACATCCGCCTGCCCATCTATCCGGTCAAGGGCTACAGCCTGACCTTGCCAGTGCTCGATGATGGCGGTGCGCCCCAGTCCACGGTGATGGATGAGACCTTCAAGGTAGCCATTTCGCGCTTCGACAACCGTATTCGCGTTGGCGGCACCGCGGAGCTTGCCTCCTATGACCTCAGCCTGGCGGAAAAGCGTCGTGCGACGATCTCCATGGTGGTGCGCGACGTGTTCCCGGAAGGTGGTGATCTGGCCAAGGCCGAATTCTGGACGGGACTGCGTCCCATGACCCCGGACTCCACACCGATCATCGGTGCCACCAAGTACGACAACCTGTGGCTCAATACCGGCCACGGCACCCTGGGCTGGACCATGAGTTGCGGCAGCGCTCAGCTGTTGTCTGACCTGATCGACGGTCGTGCACCCGCCATCGACCCCAACGGGCTGGCCGTGTCTCGCTACGCGGCGTGAAGCGACAACCCGCAGAGGAAAGCCAAGGCAAAGCGATAGGGTGAAAACCCAACCGATAGACCGCCAGGGCAGGCTGGTGGCGTAACACGCTACCAGGCACAACGCCAACACCACGACACCCCGACGGGCAACGCCCGCCGGGGTGTCGTCGTTTATGGGGGGAAAAAAGGCCAGGGATTGTTACCCGCTGTCGTCAGGGCAAAGAAGTGGGTCTATGCTGAAAAAGCCAAGTTTACTTAGGGGGAAGAGGCCTTTGGGCGGGTGGTCAATCCGGCGATAACAGCAAGAAGAACTTGGTAGAAAGTTATTTTGAGGCAACCGGTGGGGTGATGATCCTCGGCGCTGGTGTTTGCTTTAGCACGGTGACGATGCTGCCGTTTTCGGCACTGGCACGGTGGGGCGTTTACTGCTGAGCGCGGGTAAGCTGAGGGCGTTGGCCCCTTGGCGATCATCGCCTGCCTGCAATGTTTCTCGAGACAGCCGTGGCAGAGGAGCTGAGGCGCTGAGCAGGAAAGGTGGAAAGGAGCTGAGGTTGAGAGAAGAGAGAAGAGAGAAGAAGAGGAGGGAAGATGACGATGAAGGTGGTCGTGATCTGGGCCCACATCTCTGAATACCCGGACCCCATTACCTTCAAGAGCGGCGATGAGGTGCATCTGGGTGACGAGGATCTGGAATATCCGGGCTGGGTGAGAACCACCACCCGGGACGGCAAGGTCGGTTGGGCGCCTCTTGCCTATCTCGAGGCGACAGACGACCCGCAAAGGGGGATCGCCACACGGGACTATGACGCCACGGAATTGAATACCCAGGTGGGTGAGCGCCTGCACGTGCTGGATCAGCTGATGGGATGGGGCCGTGTCGAGAATGCGTTGGGGCAGGTGGGATGGGTTCCTCTGAGCACGGTGGAGGGCTTGATGGACACTGATAACGCAGGTGCAGGGAAATGACGCCCGTGGTGCAGGAAGAAATCTCCGGTTGTGGCATCGCCGCTTGCGCCACCCTTGCCGGTATCGACTACGCCCAGGCGAAGGTTGAGGCGAACGCGCTGGGGATCTTCGCCGAGGATCCCACGCTGTGGTCCGGCACGGATCATGTTCGGCGCCTGCTTAAGGCATTGGGTGTTGAAGCAGCAGCCGGGGAAGCGGCGTTCAGCGGTTGGGACCAGCTTCCCGACAGGGCCCTGCTGGCGATCAAGTGGCGCCTGGAGAGAGGCACGCCATTCTGGCATTGGGTGGTGTTTTACCGGCGGGACGGGAGTGCTGTCGTGCTGGACTCGAAGAAGTCACTGAAAAACAACGTCCGCAGAGACTTTGGGCGAATAAAGCCAAAGTGGTACATCGAGCTATGAGGCTGTTAGCCAACGCTATCGAACGATGGCGTCGGTACACGACGCTGATGAGCCATGGTGTGATGGTTGGGTGAGTCATAGCAGTGCGAGGGTCAGCGCTATGGGGTAAAGCGCTGCGAGGTAAAGCTCTGCAAGCTAAAGTACCGCGAGGTGACGTCATGTGAAACGGTTTCTCGTTGTTGTTGTGCTGGTTGTCGGGCTTGTCAGTGTGTTTTTTGGCATCGGAAAGAGTATCAACTCGACGACAACGCTGCGTCTTTTCGAGCTCGTCACGCCCTATAAAACACAGACCATCCTCTATCGGCATGTCGATACTCCGGACCTCGTGATCGAATTGCAGATGAAAGATATTGGGGCGAGGGGGTACTTGAGGCGCACCGTGAGAGTGGCGCCAGGTCTGCTCTGGGACAGCGTCGAGGAAGTCGATCTGCAGAGCATCGATAGCAATGAATGGCGTCGCGTCGATGAGTACGTCAATGAGCATGGCTTGAAGGGAGGTTAGCCATATGGACGTTGTCGTCAGGCGGGCAGAGCCCGAAGATGCGGAAGGCCTCAGGAGCCTCTATGAACGAGCCCCTGTCTTTGCCGACACGTTGCAACTGCCATTTCCCAGCACCCGTCTGTGGAAGGAACGCCTGGCGTCGTTCGATGAGCACTTCCACTTCCTTGTGGCGGCGCTCAACGATGAGCTTGTCGGTAGCCTGGGGCTCGAGCAGTGTCGTTCTCCGCGAAGGCGTCACGTGGCGACCTTCGGCATGGGGGTGAGAGATGATGTCCAGGGACAGGGGGTGGGCCGCGCGCTGATGGCCAGCATGCTGGATCTATGCGACAACTGGCTGGCAGTGACACGCATCGAGCTCACGGTCTACGTCGACAATGCGCGAGCGGTTGCGCTGTACCATGGATTCGGCTTTGACATCGAGGGCGAGTCGCGACATTTTGCCTTCAGAAACGGGACCTACGTCAGCGCCTACTCCATGGCCCGAGTGAACGATCAGACAGCCCAAGGAGACCTTCCCCGGTGAGCCTTTTTGCCGCTACCCCCACGCCACCCTACTATGCGGTCATCTTCACGTCCTTACGCACTGCCGGCGATCACGGCTACGCCGACATGGCGGACAAGATGGTCGAACTGGCCGCGCAGCAGCCGGGTTTTCTTGGCATCGAATCGGCCCGTGAGGACGGCGAAAATGGCCTCGGCATCACCGTATCCTACTGGGCCGACCTGGTGTCCATCCGCGCCTGGAAGGCCCAGCTCGACCATCGTCAAGCTCAGACCATGGGGCGCGAGCGCTGGTATGCCAGCTACAGGGTCCGAGTCTCCCTGGTGGAGCGGGAATATGGTTTGTCACACCACTAGGTGCAGGCGCCGACGCAGGCGCTAGCACGCTGTCGGGCGCTGACAGTGAGAGGCCACGGTCCATACTCGGCCCCTGTGCTGGCAGCGTCGCTGCGGTGTCAGCATCAACGGGCAAACTGACTCAGGGGCAGGTAGTCCAGGCGTTGACCGGGCACCACCTGAAGGCCTGGTGGTACCACCAGATAGCCGTCGGCGTGGGCGGCACATTTCAGCATATTGGAGCCTTGGGCGCCGGCGATGCGTGCCACCGGGGCCACATCGCTGTGGTCGAGATATACCCTCAGCAATTGGTGGCGTGCTGGATTGGCGCGGAAGGTAAACCCTGCATGGACGGGAAAGCGGGCGAGGGGCGCCAGGTTGCGCCCTTGCAGCCGCTGCAATAGCGGAAGCCCGAGCAGGTGCCATGACACCAGCGCTGCGGTGGGGTTGCCGGGCAGTCCCAGCAATGGGGTGCCGCTAGCCTGGGATTCGCCGATGTAGCCCAGGGTGAAGGGCTTGCCCGGCTTCATCGCCACGCCACTGAGGCTGATGCCGCCAAGTTGCTCCAGGCAGGGCCTGACATGGTCTTCCTCACCCACGGATACGCCACCGGAGCAGACGATCAGGTCTGCCTGGCGGGAGGCATAGCGCAGGGCGTTCTCGAGGTCCTGACGGGTGTCTTCGATGTTACCAAGATCTACCAGTTCGACATGCTGGTCCTGGGCGAGGGCATGCAGCATCTCGGCATTGGAGTTATAGATCTGCCCGGGCGACAGCGCCTGCCCCGGGTTGACCAGCTCGGTACTGGTGCTGATGATCGCCACACGCAGACGCCGACGGCAGGGCACATCGGTCAAGCCCTGCGCGGCCAGCAAGGCCAGGCGAATGGCGTCCAGACGTTCACCGGCGTCCAGCAGTAGTGCGCCCTCGCGTAGCTCTTCGCCGCGACGGCGAATATGCTGGCCTTGACGCAGGTCCTTGGGAAAGTAGATCTGCCCCTTGTCGTCCAGTCGCACGTGTTCCTGGGGAACCACCGCGTCGGCGCCATGGGGAATCTGAGCCCCGGTAAAAATCCGAGCGCAGCCGCCGAAGGGCAATGGTTCAGGCATGCTTCCAGCGGGCACTCGCAGCAGTACCGGTAGGCCCACATGGTCCTTGAGGTCGGCCAGGCGCAGCGCGTAACCGTCCATGGCGCTGTTATCGACGTTGGGTACGTCCATGCGGGCATGCAGGGACGTTGCCAGCACACGGCCTCGCGCGTGGTGGCTGCGCACGCATTCTGTTCCCGTCACCGGGGTGGCCAGCGCAACGACCTGATCCCGGGCCTGCCACAGGTCGATGAGCGGGCGCGATTCCCTGGAAGTGTCACAGCTACAGGTGTCGCTCATATCAGACCTCCTCCAGACGGTGGTCCATCGCCTGCGAGGACTGGCGGCTGGCGCAGCGCTGCGGGTCGTTGACGACCATGGCCACAAAGTTGCAGGGACGCGTGCGCGCATCGAGCTGGGCCGCCAGTATCTCATCCCAGGCCATGGCGCAGGCCTTGGGGGAACCGGGCATGGCGAAGACCAGGGTACGGTCGATGATGCCGCCGATGGCACGGGACTGTATCGTCGAGGTACCAATACTCCCGAACGAGCGCTGGCGGAACAGCTCGCCGTAGCCTTCGACGACCTTATCGAACAGCACCGTCAGTGCCTCCGGGGTATTGTCCCGTGCGGTAAAGCCGGTGCCGCCGTTGACCAGCACCACCTGGATGTCTTCGCGCAGGACCCAGGCGCTGACCTGGGCGCGGATGCGGTAGATGTCGTCGGGGACCAGCGCCCGCGCGGTAAGGCGATGGCCGTGGTTGGCAAGACGTTCAGCCAGCAAGTCGCCGCTGCCGTCCTCCGCCAGGCCCCGACTATCCGAGACGGTAAGCAGGGCAACATCCAGAGGGATGAAGACGGCGCTCGTTGACGTATGTGACATGCAAGGCCTCCGTGTAGCAAGAAAAGGGTGCGGGTGAGTGTCAGTCGCAGAGCTCGGCGCCAGCCACGGTGATGCTGTCGAGGTTGCGCTGGCGCACGGCTTGGGCCCGGACTCTGTGCATCGAGTTCAGCGCATCAGCGGTCCGTCGGCATCCTCGTCGGCGAGGGTGAAGCCTTCCACGCCAATCTCGCTCTCCAGGGCCAGCAGGTAGTGGCGCAGGGCCACTCGAGTGGCCTGCTCGGTCAGCTCATGCTGAACGCTTTCCTTCACCTCGGCGTAGGGCAGTGGCTGACGATCGAGGCGTGCATCGACCCACACCACATGCCAGCCATAGCGCGAGGGCAGCGCGCGGTCATGCAGTCCCTCCGGCAAGGTCTCCAGGGCGCGATCCAGCTCGCTGACGGTTTGACCTCGCGCCACCCAGCCGAGGCTGCCGCCTTGGTCCTTGGACGGGCATTGAGAATGCCGCTGGGCCAGCTCGGTGAAGCGCTCAGGGCGCTGGCGAAGGGTCTTGATCAGGGTTTCCGCCTGGGCCAGCTGGGCGTCCCTGGCCGCTACGTCATCCGGGGCGGCCGCCAGCAGGATGTGCCTGACCTTGTAGCGAGCGGGCTCGCAGAAGCGCTCAGGGTGAGCGGCGTGGTAGCGCAGGCAGGCGTCGTCATCGGGTGCCGGAATCTGCAATTCCTGCTCCAGCATGACGGCAATGGCGCGCTCGTCGGGTTCATGCAGGGTGCCCGTCTCGATCCCCAGAATCTCGGCGCGCTGTCGCAGCAGGGCCTGGATGACCAGGGCGCGGGCCGCCGCCCTGGCGGCGGCCTCGCGATCCGATGACGGATGAAACTGCATTTCCCCGGCAATATCTGCCTCATCGATGACGGCGCCGCCAACGCGGATGCTCAGGCGAGGTGTGGCCGGCAAGGTTTCCAAGGGAATGGTTTTCATCATCAGGATCCTCAGGCGCGTCGCCGCACGATTTGATAGCGGCGGCCCAGATAGCCAAGCGGGGCGCTCCAGGCGTGCACCAGACGGGTGAACGGGAAGATCAGCACGATGGTCAGTCCCACCAGGATGTGCAGGTGGTAAATGAAGCCAATGCCTTCGAGATGGGAGGCGGCATCCCCTTGGAAGAACACGATGGCCTGGGCCCACTCAGCCAGCTTGATCATCACTCCACCGTCCAGGTGGTGCATGGCGGCAGGGATGGTCAACAGGCCCAGGGTGACCTGGACCACCAGCAGCACGATGATCAGGTTGTCCATGACGCTGGAGGACGCCTTGACCCGGGGATCGGTGAAGCGGCGGTGAAGCAGCATGGCGCCACCGATCAGGCAGGCGATACCGGCAAGGCCCCCCACCAGAATCGCAAACACCTGCTTGGTGCCAGCGCTGATGAAGGGCGCGTAGACCCAGTGTGGTGTCAGCAGGCCGACCAGGTGGCCGAAGAAGATCACCAGGATGCCAACGTGGAACAGCGGGCTGGCCAGGCGCATGCGCTTGGACGATAGCATCTGGCTGGAACCGGTCTTCCAGGTGTACTGACCGTGGTCGAAGCGTAGCAGGCTGCCGATGAGAAAGACGCTGCCCGCCAGGTAAGGGTAGAGGCCGAACAGCAGGGTATGCAGGTAGTTCATGACAGACCTCCAGTGGGTCGAGAGGGCATGGCATCGGGAAGACGAATGGTGTCGGGCTGGACGCTGCCACGACGTTCGGCAAGACGCCTGCCTTCCGCCGAGGTCAGTGCACAGTCCTGATCCGATTCGGCCGAGAAGCGGACGGCTTCTTCTTCCCACACGGCGTCCAGGGCAGCAGGGGTGTTGTCGGGTGACTCCTGTTCGACCGCCTCGCGGTGGGTGTCCACCTGATCCTCGGCGCCGATCATGGCCAGCAGCGTGCGCGTGATGAGCGCCTGATCGCACTGCTTGCTCTCCAGGCGGGCCGTGAGCAGCGCCAGGATATGGCTGACATCGCCGATCCAGCTGGCGATGTCGTTGGCACTACGGGTAGACAGGAATTCCAGCAGCAGCGGCAGGTGGTCGGGTAGCTCGCGGCTGTCCAGGGCAAAGCCAGCCGCCTCGTACTCGCTGAGCAGGTCGACCATGGCCTGGCCGCGGTCCCGGGACTCGCCATGGACATGTTCGAACAGCAACAGCGAGGTAGCGCGGCCGCGGTCGAACTGGGCGACATAGGCCGCCTGGACGTCCAGCAGGCGGGCATCACGCAGGCGATCGCACCAGTCAAGCAAGGCCTGCCGGGGGGCTCCCCCCGGCAGTGGCATGGCGGCAATGGCGGCCTTGACCTCATCGATAGCCGCGATCAGCTCTCGGTCGGGATAGTCGAGCAGCCGGGCCAGGGCACGCAGGCCCTGGGCGAGTGGCCCTTGAGTGGCGGCATCAGTCATGCTCGACCTCCGGATGAGCGGGATCGTACTGCTCAACGTCGACCAGGGTGGTGGTCTGCTTGCGTCCGCCGAACAGACTGACATCGTCGCTTCCGCCCTGGCAGCCATTGCCGAAGGTGAAGCCGCAGCCGCCACGCTCCGGGAAGGCCTCGCGGGCCAGTTCGCGATGGCTGGTCGGGATGACAAAGCGGTCCTCGTAGTTGGCGATGGCCAGGTAGCGATACATCTCCTCGACCTGGGCCACGCTCAGCTCGACTTCGTCCAGTACGTCGAGGCGAGCCTCGCCATCCACGTGCTTGCCACGCATGTATTCGCGCATCGCCATCATCCGCTTGAGCGCTCGCAGCACAGGGGCTTCGTCACCGGCGGTCAGCATGTTGGCCAGGTATTTCACCGGGATGCGCAGGGACTCGACCTTGGGCAGCACGCCATCGCTCTCCACGTGACCGGCATCCACCGCCGACTGGATGGGAGAGAGCGGCGGCACATACCAGACCATCGGCAGGGTGCGGTATTCCGGGTGCAGCGGCAGGGCCAGCTGCCAGTCCATGGCCAGCTTGTAGACTGGGGACTCCTGGGCGGCCTTGATCACGTTGTCGTCGATGCCGTCACGCTTGGCCTGGGCGATGACCTCAGGATCGTGGGGATCGAGGAAGATCTCGCACTGGCGCTGGTAGAGGTCGCGGTCGTCCTTGGAGGCGGCGACGTCTTCGATACGATCGGCGTCGTGCAGCAGCACGCCGAGGTAGCGAATGCGGCCGACACAGGTCTCGGAGCACACCGTCGGCTGGCCGGACTCGATACGCGGGTAGCAGAAGATGCACTTCTCGGACTTGCCGGTCTTCCAGTTGTAGTAGATCTTCTTGTACGGACAGCCGGACACGCACATCCGCCAGCCGCGGCACTTGTCCTGGTCGATCAGGACGATGCCGTCCTCCTCGCGCTTGTAGATGGCACCGCTGGGGCAGCTGGCCACACAGGCAGGGTTCAGACAGTGCTCGCACAGGCGCGGCAGGTACATCATGAAGGTGTTTTCGAACTGACCGTAGATGTCCGCCTGGATCTGATCGAAGTTGACGTCCTTGCGCCGCTTGGCGAACTCAGTGCCAAGAATTTCTTCCCAGTTCGGGCCCCACTCGATCTTTTCCATGCGCTGGCCGGAGACCAGCGAGCGCGGACGGGCCACCGGCTGGTGGCGCCCCCGCTTGGCCTGGTGCAGGTGCTGGTAGTCGAAGGTGAACGGCTCGTAGTAGTCGTCGATCTCCGGCAGGTCCGGGTTGGCAAAGATGTTCGCCAGTACCCGCCACTTGCCGCCGATACGCGGTTCGATGGTGCCGTCCTCGCGCCTAAGCCAACCGCCTTTCCAGCGGGCCTGGTTTTCCCATTCCTTGGGGTAGCCGATGCCCGGCTTGGTCTCGACGTTGTTGAACCAGGCGTATTCCACGCCTTCACGGCTGGTCCACACGTTCTTGCAGGTCACCGAGCAGGTGTGACAGCCGATGCACTTGTCGAGGTTGAGCACCATGCCCACTTGTGAACGGATCTTCATTTCACTGCCTCCTGAACGCTGTCCTGTCCTTCCCCGTCCAACCAGTTGACGTGCTTCATCTTGCGCACCATGACGAACTCATCGCGGTTGGAGCCGACGGTGCCGTAGTAGTTGAAGCCGTAGGCCAGCTGGGCGTATCCGCCGATCATGTGGGTCGGCTTGGGACAGACGCGGGTCACCGAGTTGTGGATGCCTCCGCGGGTGCCGGTCACTTCGGAGCCGGGCACGTTCACGATGCGTTCCTGGGCGTGGTACATCATCGCCATGCCGTTCTTGACCCGCTGGCTGACGACGGCGCGGGCGGCAATGGCGCCGTTGGCGTTGTACAGCTCGATCCAGTCGTTGTCCTCGACGCCAATGGCGCGGGCGTCATCCTCGGACAGCCAGACGATGGGGCCGCCCCGAGACAGGGTCAGCATCAGCAGGTTGTCGGAATAGGTGGAATGGATGCCCCACTTCTGGTGCGGGGTGATCCAGTTCAACGCAATTTCCGGGTTGCCGTTGGGACGCGGCATCGCCATGGCCTTGGTGGCCTTGGTGTCGATGGGCGGACGATAGACCAGCAGGCTTTCACCGAAGTCGCGCATCCAGGCGTGGTCCTGATAGAACTGCTGACGGCCGCTCACGGTACGCCAGGGGATCAACTCGTGGACGTTGGTGTAGCCCGCGTTATAGGAGACATGCTCGTCTTCCAGGCCTGACCAGGTCGGACTGGAGATGATCTTGCGCGGCTGCGCCACCACGTCGCGGAAGCGGATCTTTTCCTCTTCTTTGGGAATCGCCAGATGGGTATGGTCCCGTCCGGTAATGTTCGACAGCGCCTCCCAGGCCTTGACCGCGACCTGGCCATTGGTCTCCGGTGCCAGTGACAGGATCACCTCGGCGGCGTCGATGGCGGTCTCGATGCGCGGCTGCCCCTTGGCCGGGCCGTCCAGCTTGACGTGATTGAGGCCCCGCAGCAGTTCGACCTCCTTCTCGGTATTCCAGCTGATGCCCTTGCCACCGTTGCCGATGCTTTCGAGCAGTGGTCCTACCGAGGTGAAGCGCTCATAGGTCTCAGGGTAATTGCGCTTGACTTCGACCAGGCTCGGCATGGTCTTGCCGGGCACCGGCTCGCACTCGCCGCGCTTCCAGTCGAGCACCTCGGGCTGGGCCAGCTCGCCTGGGCTATCGTGCTGCAGCGGCAGGGTGACCAGGTCGGTCTCCTCGCCCAGGTGGCCGGGGCAGACCTCGGAGAACTTCTTGGCGATGCCCTTGTAGATGTCCCAGTCGCTGCGCGCTTCCCAGGCCGGATCGGTAGCGGCGGTCAGCGGGTGGATGAAGGGGTGCATGTCCGAGGTGTTGAGGTCGTCCTTTTCGTACCAGGTTGCGGTGGGCAGCACCACGTCGGAATACAGACAGGTGGTGGACATACGGAAGTCGAGAGTGGTGAACAGGTCCACCTTGCCCTCGGGCGCCTCGGCGTGCCAGGTGACTTCCTTGGGCATGGCTCCGCCAGTTTCTCCCAGATCCTTGCCCTGCAAGCCGTGACGAGTACCCAGCAGGTACTTGAGCATGTACTCGTGGCCCTTGCCGGAGCTGCCCAGCAGGTTGGAGCGCCACACGAACATGTTACGCGGGAAGTTCTGGGGGTTGTCCGGGTCTTCTGAGGCAAAGTTGAGCCGTCCCGCCTTCAGCTCGTTGACCGTGTAGGCGGCGGTGGACATGCCGGCCTCAAGAGCGGGGCCCGCCAGTCGCAGCGGGTTGATCCCGAGCTGAGGAGCGGAGGGCAGCCAGCCCATGCGCTCGGCGCGCACGTTGAAGTCGATCAGGCTGCCGTCGTACTTGCTGGGGTCGGCCAGCGGTGACAGCAGCTCCTTGACCTCGAGCTTCTCGTAGCGCCACTGGCTCGAGTGGTTGTAGAAGAACGAGGTGCCGTTCATCTGGCGCGGCGGACGCTGCCAGTCCAGACCAAAGGCCAGCGGCAGCCAGCCGGTCTGGGGCCGCAGCTTTTCCTGCCCCACGTAGTGGGACCAGCCACCGCCGGACTGACCGATGCAGCCACACAGCACCAGCATGTTGATCAGCCCACGGTAGTTCATGTCCATGTGGTACCAGTGGTTCATCCCGGCACCGACGATGATCATGGAGCGACCCTGGGTCTTGTCGGCATTGCTGGCGAACTCGCGGGCGATGCGAATGCACTGGCTGGCCGGCACACCGGTGATCTTTTCTTGCCACGCAGGGGTATAGGGACGCAGCTGGTCTAGCGAGGTGGCGCCGTCGTCTTCGCCGTCAGCACCGAGGCCACGGTCGATACCGTAGTTGGCGCACATTAGGTCGAACACGGTGACGGCCAGCACTTCCTTGCCGTCTGCCAGGGCCAGCTTCTTGGCCGGCAGGCAGTGGTGCAGCACCTCGTTGCCTTCGACGTGGTCGAAGTGCTCGTGGGCGATACCGCCGAAGTAGGGGAAGGCCACCTTGGCGACGCTGTCATGGGCATCGGCCAGGGACAGACGCAGGTCGACCTCCTGGCCGTCGGCGTCGAGTGACTCAAGGCTCCACTTGCCTTTTTCCTCGCCGCCATTTTCCCCCCAGCGGAAGCCGATGGAGCCACGGGGCACGACCAGCTGGTCGCGCTTCTCGTCCCAGGCGACGGTCTTCCACTCGGGATTGTTGTCCTGTCCAAGCGAAGCATCGAAGTCAGCCGCCCGTAGCTGCTTGCCGGGCGCGTAGCTGCCGTCTTCCCGGGGCTCCAGCGCCACCAGGAAGGGCATGTCGGTGTAGCGCTTGACGTAGTCGGTGAAATAAGCGCTGGGGGAGTCGAGGTGGAACTCCTTGAGGATGACGTGGCCCATGGCCATGGCCAGAGCAGCGTCGGTACCCTGCTTGGCGGACAGCCATTCGTCGGTGAGCTTCGACACCTCGGCGTAGTCCGGGGTGATGGACACGGTCTTGGTGCCCTTGTAACGCACCTCGGTAAAGAAGTGAGCGTCCGGCGTGCGAGTCTGGGGCACGTTGGAGCCCCAGGCGATGATATAGCCAGAGTTGTACCAGTCAGCGGACTCCGGCACGTCGGTCTGCTCGCCCCAGGTCTGGGGGGAGGCCGGCGGCAGGTCGCAGTACCAGTCATAGAAGGACAGGCAGGCACCACCGATCAGCGATAGATAGCGAGCGCCGGCGGCGTAGGAGACCATCGACATGGCGGGAATCGGTGAAAAACCGATGATGCGGTCGGGACCGTAGGTCTTGGCGGTATAGACGTTGGCCGCAGCAATCAGGGTCTGGGCCTCGTCCCAGTCGGCGCGAACGAAGCCGCCCATGCCACGGGCACGCTTGTACTGGTTGGCCAGCACCGGATCTTCGACGATGGAGGCCCAGGCCTCCACCGGGTCTTCGTGCTTGTCCAGCGCCCGACGCCACAGGCTGACCAGCTCCTGACGGATCAGCGGGTACTTGAGGCGGTTGGCACTGTACAGGTACCAGGAGTAGCTGGCGCCACGCGGGCAGCCACGTGGCTCGTGATTGGGCAGGTCGGCGCGGGTGCGGGGGTAGTCGGTCTGCTGGGTTTCCCAGGTCACCAGGCCATTCTTGACGTAGATCTTCCAGCTGCATGAGCCGGTGCAATTCACCCCGTGGGTGGAGCGCACGATCTTGTCGTGCTGCCAGCGAGCGCGATAGCCATCTTCCCAGTCGCGGGTCTCTTCCCTCGTTTCGCCATGTCCATTGGCGAACTGGGGAGGACGCTTGGTCAGGTATCTCAGCCGATCGAGAAAGTGACTCATGGGGGGTCTCCTCAAAGGCCCCCTTGCGGGGGCCATGCTAGGCGGTCCTTGTGGACTCGAATGTCACGGTCTGGTGGAGTCTTGAAGCTCAGAGCTAGCTCTCAACGTCAGCACTGAACGTCAGTCCTGAATGTCAGTGCTATGCGTCCGAAGCCTCTTTGGGGTGGTCCTTGCTGCGGCCCTTGCAGGCAGGCCCGGCGTCCAGATTGAGTTCGATTTCTGCGCCCTTGCGGCTGTAGTAGAACCAGGTCAGGGCGGTACACAGCAGGTAGAAGACGATGAAGCCAAGCAGGGCGGCTTCCGGTCCTCCCGTCAGCGAAATCGAGGTGCCGAAGGACTTCGGGATCAGGAAGGCGCCGTAGGCGGCGATGGCCGACGTGAAGCCAATGGTGGCGGCCGATTCGCGCTCGGCGTGGACCAGCTGTTCGGCACTGGTCAGGTTGGGCATCAGGCGCGGCACCTCCTTACGGAAGATCGACGGAATCATCTGGAAGGTACTGGCGTTGCCGACGCCGGTGGCAAAGAACAGCAGCATGAACGAGGCGAAGAAACCGTAGAACGCCATCGGCATGGTCTTGTTTATCAGGAAGAACAGCACGCCGATGACCCCGGCGATCATGGTCAGGAAGGTCCAGAAGGTGACCCGGGCGCCGCCGAAGCGATCGGCAAGACCGCCGGTCCAAGCACGGCTGAGGGCGCCGACAAACGGGCCGAGGAAGGCATACTGCAAGGCGTCGATGGCCGGGAACTGGGTCTTCGTCAGCAGCGGGAAGCCGGCAGAGAAACCAATGAAGCTACCGAAGGTGCCGGTATAGAGAATGCACATCAGCCAGTTGTGCTTGCGCTGGAAGATGACCGACTGTTCCTTGAACGAGGACTTGGCGCTGGCGATGTCGTTCATGCCGAACCAGGCGGCAACGGTGGCGATAGCGATGAACGGCACCCACACGAAGCCGGCGTTCTGCAGCCACAGCATGCCGCTGTCTGACAGCGGTTGGCCGTCTCCGGTAAACATCACGAAGCTGCCGGTAGAAATTACCACGGGCACCAGAAACTGCATCACCGATACGCCAAGGTTGCCAAGACCGGCATTCATGGCCAGTGCCTTGCCTTTCTCGCGCTTGGGATAGAAGAACGCGATGTTGGCCATGCTGGAGGCAAAGTTTCCGCCACCGAAGCCACACAGCAGGGCAATGATCGCCATCACCAGGTAGGGGGTGTCAGGGTTCTGTACCGCAAACCCGATCCACAGTGCCGGCAGAATCAGTGAGGCCGTGGAGAAAGCGGTGAAGCGACGCCCGCCGAAGATCGGCACGGTAAAGCTGTAGAAGATGCGCAGCGTAGCGCCGGACAGTCCCGGCAGGGCGGCCAGCCAGAACAGCTGGTTCGGGCTGTAGTCAAAGCCCACCTGGGGCAGTTTGGCCACCACCATGGACCACACCATCCAGATGCTGAAGGCCAGCAGCAGACAGGGGATCGAGATCCATAGATTGCGACTGGCAATCTTGCGGCCGGTGGTCTGCCAGAACGACTCGTCTTCCGGGCGCCAGTCCTGCAGCACGAATTTGCTGGGGGTAGAAAGCTCCGGCAGATCGGTGGATTCGCAGCGGTCGCGAGCCTCGATGCGTTCGGCTTTACGAATCGCGTGATGCATCCACAGCAGCGCCGCGGCGACCACGACGAACATCAGCATGAAGCAGCTCTGCCAGATGCCGATGACATCGTTGAGCATGCCGAAGGTCAGTGGCAGGAAGAAGCCGCCGAGTCCGCCGACCATGCCTACCGCGCCGCCCACCAGACCTACGCTCTTGGGATAGTAGACCGGGATGTGCTTGTACACGGCGGCCTTGCCCAGGGACATGAAGAAGCCCAGCACCATGGTCAGCAGGATAAAGCCGACCAGGGGCATGGCGAAGGTGAATTCGACCGGGCCACGCACTCCGTCGATGGTGTATTGGGTGGGCGGATAACTCAGCAGGAAGGTGCAGATGACCGAGGCCAGGAAGGTCCAGTACATCACCCGACGAGCGCCGTAGCGATCCGACATCCAGCCGCCGAGGATGCGGAACAGCGAGGCTGGGATAGTGTACAGCGCCGCGACGATACCCGCTGCGCCCAGGCTGAGGCCGTAGACCTCGATCAGGTAGTGGGGCAGCCACAGGGCGAGGGCCACAAAGCCGCCGAAGACGAAGAAGTAATACAGCGAGAAGCGCCACACGCGCAGGTCGGCCAGCGGCGCAAATTGCTCGGACAGCGGCTGGCGCACGGCGTTGCGGGAGCGACTGCCGGGATCTTCCTTGGCCAGCACAATGAAGGCGACGCCCATGATGGCCATGATGGTGGCATAGACCAGCGCGGTGCTCTCCCAGCCCAGTGCCAGGAGCAGGAAAGGGGCGCCAAAATTGGTGACAGCAGCCCCCACGTTACCGGCGCCAAAGATGCCCAGAGCCGTTCCCTGGCGTTCCTTTTCAAACCAGGCGGAGGTGTAGGCGACGCCGACGATGAAGGAACCACCCGCAAGGCCGATACCCAGGGCGCCGACCAATAGCATCGAGTAACTGTTGGCAAAGGTCAGCAGATAGACGCAGGTGGCCGTGATCAGCATCAGCAGGCCGAACACCCAACGGCCACCGAAACGGTCAGTCAGTACGCCGAGGAATAGACGGCTGATGGAGCCGGTCAGTACCGGCGTGGCCATCAACAGGCCGAGTTGAGTGTCAGAAAGACCAAAGTCTTCCTTGATCTGAATGCCGAGAATCGAGAAGAGAGTCCAGACAGCGAAGCAGAGAGTGAAGGCCAGGGTGGCCAGACCTAGCGCTTGATTCTGCTGACGCCGCGGTACGGAGTCATGTTGAAGCATGTGCTTTCCTCAGTAGGGGGGCCGGTTTGTCCCCTTAAACATTGCTACAATGTATCTGCAAGGCACTTGATTGTGATCAACAGAATGGGAGGGTATATCCAGCGTCGTTGATCTCTTACCTCCATGGGGGTATGCGGGTGTTTTTAAGAGATTCGTCACGTATTATCTGCCTCGAAACATTAATGAGACATTCTGATATTGGTTAGGTGATAACTCCCTTGATCTGGGTCAATAGAAGTGGGTGGTGGAAGACAAGACACGAGGGGCAGCCATGAACGGCGCCTTTTACCTGCGCCGCTCTCTGATGCTGCGCATGCTGGTCGCGATGGCCGCGATTGCCTGTCTGGCGCTGGTCAGCCTGCTGGGCTCGATTGTTATCGCCCAGAGCGCGGGTGGCTACGCCGATGCCATCAATCAGGCGGGGTCGCTGAGGATGCAGGCCTACCGATTGCTGTCGACCAGTGAATTGCTGCCTGCCGACCATCCCCGGCGCCGTTGGCAGCAGGAACAGATGGAAGCCACTCTTGCCAGCCCAGCCATTGTCAGTCTGATTCCTGGCGATGTGGATGACCCCCTGAGAGACGCCTATGACAGAGTGGTCGAATGTTGGCACGAAAACCTGCGACCCAATATCCATGCCTTTGACGGCGGCAATGCCTTTCGCCTCGATGACCAGGTGGCAGAGTTCGTCGATAAAGTGGATATTCTAGTTGGGAGTCTGCAAAAATATGCCGAGTCTAAGGTGGTCTTTCTGGAAGTTTTTCAGGGTGTGTCGCTGACCATTCTTGTTGTTTTTATGGTGATGGTGGTGTACAGAATTGTGTGTGGCGTCATGCCGCCTTTTAGAGATCTTATTCGGGTGGTAAATGGTGTAATGGTGGGTGACTTCTCTGGTAGAACGACCTACCGTGGGAATGACGAGCTTGGCCTCTTGTCGCGTACGATCAACAAGATGAATGCCAGTCTTTCGGAAATGTACGGGCAGCTCGAAAAGCGAGTGGCGGCCAAGACGCATGAGTTGAAGCGCAGTAATGATGCGCTGCGCATGCTTTACCTGACGGCGCGACGTTTGAATGGCGTGACGCCATTGACCCGTGAGGAACTTGAAGATGTGCTGCGTCAATTGGAGGCGGTCACCGACGAGGGACCGTTCGAACTGAGGCTCACTACCGGTGGGGCCGGCAAGGAAATGATTCGCCTTGTGCCTCGGCCCGCGGCCCATCATCAAGCCGAGGCTGCGACAGCGCGATCGGAGTCGGGCAGTCGTATGACATCTTCTCCATCGCCAGGCAGCGGCAATGAGTATGCGGTGCGCGTGCGCGAGGCAGGGCGCGACTTCGGCGAACTGCGGGTCCAGCAGCCCCCTGGGCACATGTTGGCACAGTGGAAGATCGAGCTGGTCGAAACCGTGGCAGGGCTGATCGCAGCGGCCCTGTCATTGTCGGAAAAGTCCGATGAGCAGCGCAGGCTGGCGCTGATGGATGAGCGCGCCGTCATTGCCAGAGAGCTTCACGATTCCCTGGCGCAATCATTGTCCTACCTGAAGATTCAGGTGACGCGATTGCAGATGCAGCTGGACCAGCAGCGCCACGAACAGGTCGCGCAAGTGGTGGCCGAGCTGAGGCATGGGCTGAACTCGTCCTATCGTCAGCTGCGCGAACTGCTGAATACCTTCCGTCTGCGCATCCACGAGGCGGGCCTGGAGGCGGCGCTGGATGAGACGGTGCAGGAGTATTCCAAGCGGGGCGACTTCGAGCTGACCTTGAAAGGGCAATGGAGCGGGCTTGCGCTGACGCCCAACGAAGAAATTCATGTCCTGCAGATCGTGCGCGAGGCGTTGTCCAACGTGGCGCGCCACGCCAGGGCCCGCCACTGTACGGTCAGTCTTGCCGCAGAAGAGACGGGTCATTATCAGCTGTCGATCAAGGACGATGGGGTCGGTATCGGTCCCCAGTCAGATCCATCCATTTCCCATGGGATGGCCATCATGGAAGAGCGGGCGAGGAGCCTGAGTGGAAAGCTCTCGGTCAATGGCATCAAGCCATGTGGCACCGTGGTGACCGTCCGCTTTCTGCCGCGCCTGCTGGTACAGCTACCTGTCGCGGTCAGCTGAACGTGTCGTCCGGCATAGGTCGGACGCACTCACTCAGGAGATTTGGCAATGAGCATGCTTCGATTGATGATCGTGGACGATCACCCTCTCTTTCGGCGTGGCGTTCGCCAGCTGGTGGACATGGACCCGAGCCTGGTGGTGGTGGGCGAGGCCTCCGACGGTGCGGAAGCGGTGCGCAAGGCGATTGACCTTCAGCCCAATCTGATCCTGCTGGACCTCAACATGCATCCGATCGATGGGATTGAGGTGCTGAGGCGGATGCGCGACGCTCGGGTCAAGAGTCGTATCGTGATCCTGACCGTATCCGATGCCGACGATGATGTGGTGCGGGCGCTCAAGGAAGGTGCCGACGGCTACCTGCTCAAGGACATGGACCCGGAAGAGGTGCTGCGCTTGATTCGCGAGGCCGCGCAGGGGCAGGTGGTGCTGGGGCCGCAAATGGCGTCCTTGCTGGCCAGCGTGGTCAAGGGCGAGCTGCCGGCGGGGGGCGACGATGGCATGTCCTGCCTCACCGCGCGAGAGCGAGATATTCTGCGCACCCTGGCCCGGGGGCTGTCCAACAAGATGATCGCCCGTGAACTCGACATCGCCGAGGGCACCGTCAAGGTGCACGTCAAGCATCTGTTCAAGAAGCTGGACCTGCGCTCCCGAGTGGAAGCGGCGGTGTGGGCAACCAAGCATGGCCTGGGCTGAACGGCGCTACCGGCATTGCTGCGCTGACCTGCATACGACAACGCCCGGGCTGGACCCGGGCGTTATCGCTTTCTCCAATGACGCCTCACCGCTTAGCGGTAGTGGCGAGGCGTCAGTGGTGTCTCAGCTATTGACCGCGGCAACCGCCTTGGCCAGGTAGGGCAGGTTTTCCTGAGAGAAGCCCGCCACGTTGGCACGGCCGGAGCGCACCATATAAATGCCAAACTCATCGCGCAGGCGATCTACCTGTTCCGGTGACAGACCGGTGTAGGAGAACATGCCACGCTGCTCGGCAATGTGCGCGTATTTCTCGCTCAGCCCGTAAGGCTTCAGTGCTTCGACGAAGTCGCGACGCAGGGTGTTGATGCGGTCACGCATTTCCGTGAGTTCCTCACGCCAGACGCCTGCGAGCTCGGCCGAGTGCAGAATTTCGGCGACGATAGCTCCGCCGTGGGCGGGCGGGTTGGAATAGTTCTCGCGGGCGACAATGGCGATTTGCGAACGAACGTTTTCCATCTCTTCGTTGTTCTTCGCGACCACGATCAGCGCACCGGTACGCTCGTTGTAGATGCCGAAATTCTTCGAGCAGGAGCTGGTGATCAGCACATTGTCGAGGTTCTCGGCCAACAGTCGCACTGCGTAGGCGTCTTCATCCAGGCCTTCAGCGAAACCTTGATAGGCGAAGTCCACCAGCGGCAGCAGGTCACGCTCCTGCAGCACCTCAAGCACCTGTTGCCACTGCTCGTGGTTCAGGTCAAAGCCCGTCGGGTTGTGGCAGCAAGCGTGCAGGACCACCACGTCGCCCTGGGGAATCTGCTTCAGAGCCGCCAGCATGCCGTCGAAGTCGAGACGGTTGTCGGCATCCACGTAGGGGTACTTGTGTAGTGCGATACCGGCGGCGGTGAAGATGCCGTGGTGGTTTGGCCAGGTGGGATCGCTGACCCAGATGCCCTTGCCAGGCAGCTGGCTGGCAACGAAGTCGGCCGCCAGGCGCAGAGCGCCGGTGCCACCGGGAGACTGGGTGGCACTGGCACGCCCAGCTTCCAGCACCGGTGAGTCCTGGCCCAGCACCATGGGCAAGACCACGGCACCGTACTCGGGAGCACCGTGTGAGCCGATGTAGGTCTTGGTGGTCTCGTTGTTGAGCAGCAGGGCCTCGGCCTCCTTGACCGCACGCATCACCGGAGTGTTGCCCTTTGCATCGCGGTAGACGCCGACGCCAAGATCGACCTTCTGGGGATTGGTGTCCTTCTTGAAGGCCTCGATGAGCCCGAGGATGGCATCCCCGGGAACCCGCTCAATCTTCTCGAACATTTAACTTGCTACCTCGTCGGTTCTAGCCGCTAGGATGAAATCGTTCTTGTGCAGGCCCTTCATTTCGTGGGACCACCAGGTCACGGTGACCTTGCCCCACTCGGTCAACAGCGCCGGATGGTGACCAGCCTCTTCAGCGATCTCGCCGACTCTGTTGGTGAACGCCAGGGCCTGCTTGAAGTTGCGGAAGCGATAGCTCCGCTCCAGTTGCATGATGCCATCGCGCTCGACGATCTGCCACTCGGGCAGCTGTTTTTGCCAGCTGGCCATCTCGCTCTCGCTGGCATGAGGGGCGTCCCAGCGGCAGGCTTCGCAGGATTGTTGTGACAGGGACGATGGGTGTTCGCTCATGGGATAGCTCCAAATGCTAGTGGTAGGGCAGAAATTGCCGGTCGTCAGGCGCGGGGTGACCGCGCCTTGGGCGTGAACAGCGGGGCAAAGAGTCCTAGCGCCTTGGCCTGTTCCACCAGCGCCATCAGGTCCTGCTGGGCCAGTGTCTGGAGGTCGTCAAGACTGTCGAGAACATAGTAAAGCGGTTGCAGGATGTCGATGCGGTAGGGCGTACGCAGTGCATCGAGGGCATCGAAGCGACGCGTTACCGGTGCGTCGGAAAGCGCGTGGAGCGTCTCCCGTGGCGATGAAATGATGCCTCCCCCATAGATGCGTCGGCCCTCTGGCGTGTCCACCAGGCCGAATTCAACCGTCATCCAGTAGAGCCTGGCCAGATACACCCGATCCTTGGGCTGGGCTGCCAGGCCCAGCCGCCCGTAGGTGGCGGTGAACTCAGCGAAGGCCGGATTGGTCAGCATGGGGCAGTGGCCAAAGATCTCGTGAAAGATATCCGGCTCCTTGAGATAGTCCAGCTCTTCCGGGGTGCGGATGAAGGTCGCGACGGGGAAGCGCCGGTTGGCCAACAGCTCAAAGAAGGTATCGAAGGGGATCAGCGCCGGGACTGCGGCGGTTCGCCATCCCGTGGCGTCGTCCAACACCCGATCTATCGCATCGAGCTGCGGGATATGATCGGTGGGCAGGGCAAGGCGCTCCAGCCCCTCCAGGTACTGGTGGCAAACACGTCCTTCGATCAGCGCCAGTTGACGTTCCATCAAGGTCTGCCAGGTGCGGTGCTCCGTCTCGCTCCAGTGGATCTTGCCATCGTGGTCAGGAGTGTGAGCCTCGTAGGCCGTCGCTTTGCCAGAGACGGACGCATCCGCGGAGTGGTTCGAAGGAGAGTGAAGTGAGCCAACGAGAGGCGAGTGCGTAGACGGTGCGCTCATGGCGCCTCCAGATAATGGTGAGCGGAAAAGGCGGGTGTTGTCCTGCAACAGAGTGTCGGTCGAGTGCAGGCCATGTGCGAGGGGGTTGTGGTAGAGAAACCGGGTCGATCTGGTGACGAAGGGGAGGCGAGTGTAAGAAAAACGTGACAGCAGGGCCGCAAGGGCACTAGCCCATGGCCATAGCTCGACCAAAGAGGCAGGTCTCGTGTGCAATGACTTCGATAAGCTGTAAGGAAAACGTGACAATGGAGGTCGGACGCCGTGACAGCAAACTTCTGCCCGTGGGTCTTCTGCCTATCGATAAGGAGCGCGAAGCCAGCATGCGCCTGAGAGTACATTGCCAGAACCGCGTCGGTATCCTGCGTGACATCGTGTCACTTCTTGCCGACTACGGCGCCAACGTGGCGCGTGGCGAAGTGGGTGGCGAGCGCGGCAATGCCATCTATCTCCACGTGCCATTGCTGCTTAACGCGCAATGGGTGACATTGAAGCCTCGTCTGGAAGACGTGTCTGGCGTCTTTGGCGTGCGCAAGGTCAGCCTGATGCCGAGTGAGCGTCACCAGCTTGAGCTCGAGGCGCTGCTTTCATCGCTGACAGACCCGGTCATGTCCATCGACATGGAGGGGCATCTGGTCGCGGCCAACCGCGCGGCGAGTCAGCTGCTGGGGGTGCGGGTAGATGAAGTGCCAGGTCTGTCGCTGGATCGATATCTGCCGGACTGTGACTTGCCCGATGTGATTCGGCGCAACAATGCCAGGGTCAACGGACTCAGAGTCCGCCTGAAGAACGCCACCTTTCTTGCCGATATCGCTCCGCTGCACCGTGAGCATCATGACGATGTCGAGTCATTGGCGGGGGCGGTGGTGACGCTGCATAGCGCTGATCGCATTGGCGAGCGGATCTACCAGATACAGCGCCAGGAAATGCGTGGTTTCGAGGCAATGTTCACCGCAAGCCCCCGGCTTGCGTCGCTGATTCATGAGGCTCGGCGAATGGCGCCGCTGGATGCCCCGCTGCTGATCTTCGGTGAAACAGGCACCGGCAAGGAGTTACTGGCGCGGGCGTGTCATCTGGCCAGCCCCCGTGGGCAGGCACCCTTCATGGCCTTGAACTGCGCAGGCCTGCCGGAGTCCATGGCCGAGACGGAGCTGTTTGGCTATGTACCGGGGGCCTTCGATGGCGCCAGGCCAGAGGGCAAGTTGGGCCTGCTGGAGTTGACCTCGGGCGGTACCATCTTCCTCGATGAAGTGGGAGAGATGAGTCCGCGCCTTCAGGCCAAGCTGCTGCGGTTCTTGCAGGACGGCGGCTTCCGTCGAGTCGGCGCTGACGAAGAGACCTACCTTGATGTGCGGGTGGTGTGCGCCACTCAGCAGGACCTGCTGTCGCTGTGCGATCAGGGGCTGTTTCGCCAGGACCTCTACCATCGCCTGAACGTGCTGTCCTTGAACGTACCGCCATTGCGAGACTTCCTGGACGGGATTCAGGCGCTGGCAGATCATTTCGTCGACCGCGCTGCCCGTCAGATTGGCTGCCCGTTGCCTGAGCTGTCCAGCGCCGCTGTCGCGCGAATGGCCGGCTATGACTGGCCTGGCAATGTGCGGCAGTTGGAAAACGTGCTGTTCCAGGCGGTATCGCTGTGTGAAAGCGGTCGCATCGAGCCGGAGCACCTGCGCTTGCCTGAAGGGCCGGCCTCTGGCGATCTGGCCGGCATCGAGCTGGACGGGACCCTCGACGATATTCTGGCCGACGTGGAGCGTCGGGTGCTGGCCGCGCTGTATCCGCTGCATCCCTCCAGCCGGCAGTTAGCACGGCGGCTTGGCGTCTCCCACACCACCATTGCCAACAAGCTGAAGCGATACGGGCTGGGGGGCACCTGAGCAGGGCGTGTCAGGATCCGATGACCTGGATCACGGCGGCACGCACCTGGGGGTAGTGAACCTGTTCGTGACTTGCAAAGCCGGCGAGTTTACGCGCCTTTGCCTGACTTAGCGCAGGACTGACGATGCCACACAGAAAACGTGTGGCCAGGTCAGCATCCAGCTTTCTGGGCGGTTTCGTTGCGCTCAGCGCGTCACTGAGCTCCGTCAACCAGCCATGCAGGGTTTGCTCATCGGCAGGCAGCGTCGGTGAGGCGGCGCTCAGGCTCGCCCGCTCTCCGCGGCAGGCCGAGCAATGTCCGCATGCCCTTGGCGCGTCGCTATCTCCGAACCAGTTCGCAAGACCAGCGCTGATGCAGGTGGTGGATTCGAACAGCGCCAGCATGGCCTCCAGGCGCTGAAGCTCCATGTCGGCACGGGCCACGAACTGCTGATGGAGTTCGCTGGCCAGATGCTGGGAGTCCACGTCGGACAGGACGCTATACACCTCAGTGATCTGCTTGCTCTCGAGACGAATCCACTGTTGCTGGTCGAGATAGTCCAGTGCCTTCAGCACTCTTGCCCGGGAGGTATCCAGGCCTCGCGCCTTGCCAAGCTGGTACAGGCGTTCAAAGTCCAGGCGATACCAGCTGCGCCCCTTGTCGGACGCCTCGATGATGGCGGACAGGAAAGCCCCTCTTTCTCCAGGGAAGCGAGCGAGAAGCGCTTCCTGCTCAATCTCGAGGCGAAAACGGTACTCGGCAAAATAGCTGTGGCTGGCGCGGATGATGCCCATCAGCTCTAGCTTGACCAATAGCGTCTTCAGCGGCAGTTCGCGAATATCCGTCTGCCGCGATAATGCATTGAGCGATAGCTCCCAGGCACCCGGCGCCGCCGCGAGATCATCCAGTACCGCCTGGATGCCTGCCCGGGGTGGTACATCGCCATGGACGAAGTTCTCGAGCACAGGGAGGCTCTCTCGCCCGGCGAGCATCAGGCACTCGGCGCGGGCACCGTCGCGGCCTGCTCGACCAATTTCCTGACTGTAGTTTTCAATGGATTTGGGCAGGTCGAAGTGCACGACGCAGCGAATGTCTGACTTGTCGATGCCCATACCGAAGGCAATCGTGGCAACGATGATCGGTAACTGGCCCGACATGAACGCCGCTTGAAGCTGGGCGCGGGTGTCTGCGTCGAGGCCCGCGTGGTAGGCCGCCGCTTCCAGGCCGGCGGCCTTGAGATAGGCAGCGAGCCGCTGTGCACTTTGCTGTAGCGTGACATAGATGACGGTGCTGCCATGTTCCCCATGGGCCTGGTCGCGCTGGGCGATCAGCCAGCGGGCAAGATATCGGGGCCGTTCATCGGCGGGCACGGGAGCGATGGTGAGGTCGAGGTTCGCGCGATAAAAGCCCGTGGTGATCACGTCTTCATGGGCAATGGAAAACGCGGCCCGCATGTCGTCAATCACCTTGGGCGTGGCGGTAGCGGTCAGCAGCAGCACCTGAGGGATGCCGAATTCATGACGGTAGTGCGGCAGCTTCTGGTAGTCGGGTCTGAAGTTGTGTCCCCATTCCGACAGGCAGTGCGCTTCATCAATGACCAGTAACGATACCCGCACGTCCTGCAAGAAGTGGCGAAAGCGCTCATTCTTCAAACGCTCGACCGATACCATCAGCACACGCAGGTGGCCCGATCGAGCCGCCGACATGACCTGCTGCGTTTGCTCTGGCGATTGACTGGAGTCGATGCTGGCCGCAGCGATACCTCGCTGTTGCAAGGACGCGAGCTGGTCTTGCATCAGCGCCAATAGCGGCGACACGACTAGCGTCAGATGAGGAAGGTGCAGGGCGGCTAACTGATAGCATAGTGACTTGCCGGAGCCGGTAGGGAAAATGGCGGCAGCGCTGCGACCCGCGACAAGGGCGTTGATCGTCTCGCGCTGGCCGGGACGAAACTCACGATATCCGAAGACCGATGCCAAGGTGTCATCGATGCGGGGAGAGGCAGAAGGCAATATAGGTAGTCTCTAAAATGGAGCCTTGCCACCTAGCGGACAGGCTGGGGTGACGTGGCAGTATTTGCAGCGTGACAGGCTACCTTGTTGTGGGCCGGGGATGAAGTACAGGTTGGCAGCCGGCCCGCAGCAGTGACGCCGTCGAAACACGCTGGGTGACACTCGCTAGCGTACAGAAAGGGCCGAGGGTTATTCGCTACGCTGTGGGCTCCAGCGCTGGATGACCCGGTTTCGCCCCTGCTGTTTCGCCTCTACCAGATTGGCGTGCACCTGCTGCATCAGTTGGGCGCCGGTGACTCCTCGCTGATAGTCACTGACCCCCACGCTGACCGTCACCTTGTGCCGGCCGATACCGAAGTCATGGCGTGAGATGTTCTCGCGCAGGCGCTCCGCCAGCTCGCGCCCCCGGCCGGCGGGGGTCATGGGCAGCAGCAGGGCGAATTCATCGCTGCCCATGCGCGCCAGATAGTCCTCCTGACGCAGCTGGCTGGAGGCCAGCGCGGCGATCTGGCAGAGCACTCGGTCGCCCAGCCCCCGCCCCCAGGTGTCGTTGATCAGGGCGAAATGGTCCAGGTCGACGAACAGCAGGGATAACGGCACGCCGTGGCGGTTGGACATGGACGCTGCCTTATCCAGTTGGCTGACCAGCGAGCGCCGATTGGCCAGTCCTGTCAGCTCATCGGTACCAGAGAGGTAGCGCAGGCGCTGCTCTTCCGCGACTTGATCTTCGATGTCGATGAGCAGCCCATGCCACAGGATGCTGTCGTCGCAGCGCTCGGGCAGGGCCTCCAGGGAATACCAGTGGGGGTTGAGTTCGCCCACGGGCAGGCGCAGCCGAGTGGACACGGGAGACAGCCAATGGGCGGAATGCTCGATGGCGCGGATAAATTCCCCGTAGGCTTCTCCCAGCAGGTCGCCGAGCCGCTGGCGCACGTCATTGGCAGTGGCCAGGGGAGCGAGCCGTCGGGTCATCGGGTCGTCGCCGGTCAAGGCAGGAAGCTGCAGACGACCCCTGGCGTCACGTTGAAGAGTGAAGAGCACGCCGGGTACGCGCTGTAGGCAAGCAAGACGCTGCGCATCGGCATGCGTCTTGGTCGCGGAAGTGTTAGCGCAGTCATCCATGGTCAGGCAGTCCTTGGCCGCAGGAAGAGTGATCAACCCGAGGTATCGGGCTTAACTCACCATCTTAAGGGCTAGCCGAAAGGGGTATATCAGCCTTAAGGGCTAAGAAAAAACGACGTTTTTCTGCTTTTACAGGTATGCAGTATCTGGATGCTGCGGGCGCCTGTGACAAATGTGTATGTAATACATTGTGTTACAGGAACTTCTTGCGCCGATGACGCGCGCTCTAAAAAGGCTCGCCAGCGCCATGTCGGCTGTGCTGTTGCAGTAGTCACTAGGCACGTTCTCGTGCTCCGTCCTTCCTAAGGCTTAGGTAAGAGGAATGAGGTGATGGGCTGCAGCCTGTGCCAATTGATGTCCCAGGCGTTCAAGTGGATCGCCACCGTGGCGCCAGAAATGCCAGAACAGCGGCACATCGAGATACCAGCCGTCGACCACGTCGACCAGCGTTCCCTCGGCCAGCTCTCGCCGGGCTTGAATGTCCGGCACCAGACCAAAGCCCAGACCCGCCTTGGCCAGTCCTATGAATCCCTCGACGCTGGCACAGCGATGGTGAGGGAAGGGCCCGGTGACGCCCTGGGCATCCAGAAAACGGTGCTGAAGCTGATCGTTGGGGCCAAAGATGATGGCCGGGCAGTGCTGCAACGCCTCTGCGGTAGCGCCTTGAGGACAATGGCGCGCAAGAAAGTCGGGACTCGCCAGCGCTCGGTAGCGCATGGCACCGAGTGAAATGACGCGTGCTCCTTGTACAGGGGTGTCGCTGGCACATAGACAGGCGGCGACTTCCCCCTTGCGCATGCGCTCAAGCCCCACGTCCTGGTCTTCAATGACCAAATCGAGGGTGATGGCCTGATGCTTGAGATAGTCGCCCACCGCCTGGGGCCACCAGGTCGCCAGGCTATCGGCGTTGATGGCGATGCGCAGCTGTCGATAGCCGACGGTCAGTGAGGGGGCCTCCTCGATAAGCTCGGCCTCAAGTAGGCGAACCTGCTGGACGTGGTTGAGCAGTCGCCGGCCCAGCCCGGTGGGGGTAGGGGGCGTGCCGCGGATCAGTACGGGCTGTCCCAGGCGTGCTTCCAATAGCTTGACGCGCTGTGACACGGCGGACTGTGTCAGTCCCAGCGCTCGGGCGGCGCGTTCAAAACCCTGATGCTCGAGTATCGCGGCGAGGGCATTCAATAACTTGTAATCGAGCATGGGTCGCCCTGGAAGTGACGCTGCCTCATTAGAATTTCTAATGAGGCAGTCGGATAAGTTGTTTCTCTAATTCTAGCGCGCTCCTTACTCTTGTCTACCTGGGTGGCTTGCACCCGGACCTGTATGGCTTTCGTTGCCCGGCATGCCGGCCTTGTCGCGCCCCGCCTTGCTTGACGTGGCGAGAGATGAGATCAGCGGTGTTGCCCTTGATAAAGGAGTTTTCGGCATGTGGTTGTCAGTGTTGCAAGGCGTGGTAACTGGCGCGGGCTTGATCATCGCGATTGGCGCACAGAACGCCTTTGTCCTGGCCAAGGGGCTTCGGCGCCAGCACATCTGGTGGGTTGCCGGCATCTGCGCCCTGTGCGATGCGCTATTGATCGGTCTGGGGGTTCTCGGGCTCGGCGCACTGATTGCCCAAAGCGAGGGAGCGATGTGGCTGGCGCGTATTGGAGGTGCAGGGTTCCTGGTCTGGCAGGCGTGGCTGGCCTTCAAGCGCGTCATGCATCCGCGAGGGCTGAAAGCCAGCAGGGACGCCAGCACCACGTTAGGCAGCGTGATTGTGGCCACCTTGGCAGTGACGTTGCTGAATCCCCAGGTGTATCTCGACACCCTGGTGATGCTGGGAGCCATCGGCTCACTGCAGGACAGCCCGTTGGGCTTCTACATGGGGGCGACCATGGCATCGTTCACCTGGTTTTTCGGATTGGTAGCACTGGCCCGCGCGCTGGCGCCTCGGTTGACCAGTCCACGCGCCTGGCAGTGGGTCGATGGCGCTATCGCGGCGGTGATGCTGTTGGTGGCGTGGCAGATCCTCACCCTGGATCCGGCCTAGCGGCATCTCGTCAACTGTCAGCGTTTCATGACGGCCTGTCACGCTAGCGTTACGCAGGGCTTGTGCAAGGTCGAGGGCTGTCAGGCCAGCGCTACACCCCGCGGCTCTTCAGGGTAGCCTGGGCAGCCACACAGCTGGCAGCCCGCCGCTCGGAGGCATGTGGCTCGAAGGAGGGGGCGCCTAGGATAGATGCATGGGTTCGGCTCTTACGGACACCACCATGACACTATCGGAGGCACACATGACCGCAGTAGCTCCCATCGACATACATAACCCTATCGGCACCCATGGTTTCGAATTCGTTGAGTACAGTGCTCCCGACGCGGAAGGAATAGCGGCCTTGCGTGGGCTGTTCGTGGCGATGGGATTCACGGAGACTCGGCGCCACCGCAGCAAAGGCGTCAGTCTGTTCCAGCAAGAGGGCGTCAATTTTGTACTGAACGCGGAACCTGACAGCCATGCGGCGCGCTTCGCCCAGCAGCATGGGCCCGGTGCTTGCGCCATGGCATGGAAGGTCGCTGATGCCCGACAGGCGCTGGATTACGCGGTGGAACAAGGCGCGCGTCCCGTTGATGTCCCGGTGGGGCCTGGGGAAGTGGGTATTCCTGCCGTGGAGGGAATCGGAGGTTCGCTGCTCTACTTTGTCGACGAGCGAACCGATGAGCACAACAGAACCATCTACGACATTGACTTCGACGCCATCGAGGGGCGCTCAGCCAACGACAATAGCGTCGGTCTGCGCTACCTCGACCATCTGACTCACAATGTGGAGCGGGGGCAGATGGATCCGTGGGCAGATTTCTATACCCGGATCGCCAACTTTCGGGAGAATCGCTACTTCGATATCGAGGGCAAGAAGACCGGATTGCATTCCCGGGCCATGACAGCGCCCTGCGGCAAGATGCACATTCCGATCAATGAATCAGCCGACGATAACTCCCAGATCGCCGAGTTCATTCGCGAGTACAAGGGTGAGGGCATTCAACACCTGGCGATGGCGACAGAGGATATCTACGCCACGGTGCGAGCCCTCAGGGCCAACGGTGTTCGCTTCCTGTCCACACCGGATACTTACTACGAAAAGGTCGATGTGCGCGTGCCCAATCACGAAGAGCAGCTAGAGGACCTGCGCGAGCTGAGCCTGTTGATCGATGGCGGGCCTGATCAGGGCGTGCTGTTGCAGATCTTCACCGAGACAGTGATTGGCCCGATTTTCTTCGAGATCATTCAGCGCAAGGGCAACGACGGCTTCGGTGAGGGCAACTTCAAGGCGCTGTTTGAATCCATCGAGGAAGACCAGATCCGCCGAGGTGTGCTCGACGCCGATTGAGCACAAGGCAGGAGCGTTATCGTCGAGGCTGGTGTGGCGTCAACCGGGATACACTGCGTTGGCAGCCAGTCGCGACGATGACGGGCCTGCCCAAGCGCGACAAAATCCGTCACAATGGCGCGCTGGCCTCCACCCTGATTCGGCCACAGGCTGATGTGGAGGACGCCACCGCCATGGTGGGCAAACAATAGTGCGCAAGCGATCTCTGGTGATTCATGATAACCAACGAACCCTCTCGTACTCAGTGGCTTGGCCGCTGGGGCTTCGTTCTGGCCGCTACCGGCTCTGCCGTCGGTCTGGGCAATATCTGGAAGTTCCCCTACATGACCGGAGAGTATGGCGGAGGGGCCTTTGTACTGGTCTACCTGGCCTGCATCTTGTGCGTCGGCGTGCCCATCATGATGACCGAGATAGCGCTCGGTCGTCGTGGTCGAGGTAGTCCCATCGATGCCATTCGGCGCGTTGTCACCGAGTCGGGCCGTAGCTCTGGCTGGTCGTTGCTGGGCTGGATGGCGATGCTCTGTGGCTTCATGATCCTGTCGTTTTATGTGGTCGTCGCGGGCTGGTCCTTTGCCTATTTGTGGAAGATGGTCTCCGGTGGCCTGGCCGGGTCCAGCGTCGACGATATGGCGGCGATTTTTGGTGCCAATAACGCCAATCCTTTCAGTCTTGGCGCCTGGAGTACGTTGGTGACGGTCGCCACCATGGTGATTGTGGGCAAGGGCGTGCAGCAAGGCATCGAAAGAAGCGTGGGTTGGATGATGCCGGGGATGGTGATCATGCTGCTGGTCATGATCATTTACGGCATGTTCTCCGGAGGTTTCGGTCAGGCCGTCAATTTCCTGTTTGCCTTCAATGCCTCCAGTCTGTCTAGCGAGGGCATGCTGGCGGCCATGGGCCATGCCTTTTTCACCCTGTCCCTGGCCTCCGGTGCCATTCTGACCTATGGCAGCTACCTGCCGCGTCGCGCTTCCATCGGCCGCACCACCCTGACGGTGGCGATTGCCGATACGCTGGTGGCGTTAATGGCTGGCCTGGCGATCTTTCCCGTCATCTTCGCCAATGGCATGGAGCCCAACAGCGGTCCGGGGCTGATCTTCATGAGCCTGCCGCTGGCCTTCCAGGCGATGCCACTCGGCACGCTCTTCGGCATCCTGTTCTTCATCATGCTGTCCATGGCCGCCCTGACATCGTCCATCTCCATGGTCGAGGCAACCGTGTCATGGCTTGCCGATAACAAGGGTGTCAGCCGTAAGGCTGCCGCCTGGGGGACCGGCATTGTGCTTTGGGTGATCAGTACCTTGGCGATGCTCTCTTTCAACGTTGGCGCCGACTGGACGCTGGCAGGCAAGCACTTCTTTGACTGGCTTGACTACCTGACATCGCGACTGATGATGCCGCTGGGTGGTCTTGGCATGGCGCTGCTGGCTGGCTTCGTACTCAAGAGTCAGGCGGTGAAGGACGAGTTGAATCTGCCGGCCGGCATCTACGCGCTGTGGCTGTTCATGGTGCGTTACGTGAGCCCGCTGGCCATCCTGGTGATCTTTGTGGATGCGCTGGGTCTGGTGGCCGTGGACTTCGGTGCCCACTGGCTGTGGCTGGTACTGATTCTGCTGGTCCTGACCCTGGCTGGAGAGCTGGTAAGCCCGCGACTGCGTCGCAGTTTGCAGACCAGCGACTAGATCAACGCTCACATGTCGCAGCCATTTGCTGCATGAGCACAAGACGCCGTGACGTGTCAGTCGTCGCGGCGTCTTTCGTTTTAAAGGGAGTAAGGGAATAAGAACTGGATGATTGATTCCATTATGGCATAATGGCGCCTTGTCGCCGTCCGTATGTCCTGACGTTGGAGTCGCATCCCATGAGTCACAATCCCTTGCCGAATCGAAGCCCGTTCCCGGCAGGCAGCGTCAGTCTGGTAGGGGCTGGGCCCGGCGATCCCGAATTATTGACGCTGCGAGCATGGCGGCGGATCGGCGAGGCCGAGGTCGTCTTGCATGATCGTCTGGTGAGTCCGGAGATCCTCGAGCTGGTGCCGGAGACGGCTGAGCGCTACTACGTCGGCAAAGCGCGCTCGGATCACAGTCTGCCTCAGGAAGATATCAATCTGGCGCTGGTCAAGTGGGCCCGCGAGGGCAAGCGCGTGGTCAGGCTGAAGGGGGGCGATCCCTTTATCTTCGGGCGAGGCGGTGAGGAGCTTGAAACGCTGGTGGAGGCTGGGGTAACGGTGGAAGTGGTGCCCGGCATCACGGCGGCCTCCGGATGCAGCGCCTACGCAGGCATCCCGCTGACCCATCGTGACCATGCTCAGTCGGTGCGGTTCATCACCGGGCATCTCAAGGAGGGCGGCTGCGAGCTGGATTGGCGGGCCCTCGCCAGCCCCGGGCAGACGCTCGTGTTCTACATGGGACTGGGCAGTCTTGAGCATATCAGCCATGGGCTTGGGGCAGCAGGACTGGCGTCTGACACGCCGGTAGCGCTGGTAGAGCAGGGCACTACCCAACGTCAGCGCGTCCATCTGACCTGTCTGGGTGATTTGCCGACATTGAATGATCGGGATATTATTCGTCCGCCCACCTTGATTATTGTTGGTAGCGTTGTGTCGCTGCACAAACAATTAGCCTGGTTCGATAATGCGCAAGCGGGGAGTAGTGGGTGGATGCATGGCAAGCATCCGTCGCCCCGGGAACGCTCGGATTGAGCGCGCGCCTTTGCTGGAGATGTCGCACCAGGCAACGAACCCCGCGCATCGCGGGCTAGCTGAGGTCAAGATGATGTTCTCCCATTTGCGTAAACGTCGACGCTTTGCGCGATCGACCCAGGCCGCCTGGGCGGCCGCTATCCTGCTATCGATAACGTCACTGACCAGTGACCCGGCGATGGCCAGAGATGACGGCGATGTCGCCTCCCAGCGTGGCCAAGCGTCGTTCTACAGTGATCGGTTCCAGGGACGTCGCACGGCCAGTGGCGACACCTTCGACCAGCAAGCTCTTACCGCCGCCCATCGAAGCCTGCCTTTTGGTACCAAGGTATTGGTGACTCGACGGGACACGGGACAGAGTGTGGAAGTGGAGATCAATGATCGCGGCCCCTTCGTCAAGGGACGTGTGATAGATCTCTCCAAGCAGGCAGCACGCCAGCTTGGCATGTTGAAACGCGGTACCGCGCCGGTCCTTTTGACCTACCTTCCCTGAGCGGTAACAGGGCGCTATGGCCAGCAACGCCACAGCATCTCCCAGGGGTCACAAGCGCCGGCACGTCGTTGAAGTCGCTAAGTCGTCAAGTGAGAAGGCCCGCCTGTTGGATATGTGTTCAACGGCGGGCCTTCTTGCGTTGGTGTGGGTGACGCCAGTCTAGCGACCGTTGACTGGCTTGCCGGCGATCTGGTCGTGGAATTCTCTCTGCCAGCGGCTTAGCAGGGCTCGACGCTTGAGGTCATCCAGCGTGGCCAGCAGGCCGGGGCTGAGCGGCGTAGGACGCAGGCCTTCCGGCTGTGCGCGGCGCAATGCATTGGCGGTGCCTGGGCCATCGAGCTCCGGGTGCAACGCCCCCAGCTCGTTGGCCTCAGCGATCACGCGTTGTCCGTGGCTGCCCAACAGGTAATCGATGAAACGGCGCGCTGCTGAGGGGTGGGGGGCCTGGCGAGGGACAAAGGCCAGTCGCCGGATCACCAACGCGTAATCGTCGGGGATCACCATGCGCAGCGACGGGCTAGCGGCGACGCTTTCTCTGGCGTAGCTGCCGAGCACGTTGTAGCCGATGTCAAAGCGCCCGTCGGCCAGGCCATCCAGCATGCTGCTGGTGGTGTCTACCAGCTGGGTGTCGGCACGCCCAAGTGCCGCGACCAGATCCCAATAGCGGGGTGACAGGCGTGACTCCTCAATGGCATAGGTATAGCCGGCACCCGCGCTGACGGGGCTGTAGGTAACGACTCGCCCTTGCAGGGCGTCGGACTGTTCCACCAGCAGGCTGAGCAGGTCGGCATGGCTGTTGATTGGGCCAACGCGCTCTTCAAGGGCCCGACTGACAACCATGACGATGGGCTCGAACGTGAAGGCGAAGAGTTCGTGGCGCCATTTGGCGTCGTTGGGCCAGCGTCGCGTCGTGGGGGTTTCGATGCTTTGCGCGTGACCCGCGTTGACCAGCAGGTATTGCCAGGGCATCGCGGACGAAATCACCACGTCGGCCTCTGCGGGCGCATCGAGAAAGCGCTGATGCACGTCCAGGGTGGAGAAGTTGCGGTAGGTAATGTCGTATTGCGGGTGACGCTGGTGGAAGTCCTCGAGCAGCGGCATGGCGTACGGAATGTCGAGTGCCGCGTGAATGATCAGGGGCACGCCTTCATCCGTCTTTGCTGCAAAATGCGCCTGCTCATGAGGGGGCAGGGGCTGCTGGGGAGTCTCGTCCTGTTGCGCCATCGCCGAACTGACGACCCCCGCAAGGCCAAGCAGCAGCACGGCGCCCAGACGGCGCCAGCGCCAGGAGGATGAGGCGTAGCGGGACAGCGTCATGATAGCGAATGCCTTGTCGTCACCGGTGGGTCGTCCGGCGTTACCGTGGCCTGGAATTCCATGCTCACGCTAAGGCCGGGAGAAGGTGCAGTGCCGCCATCGGCCAGGGTTAGCCTGGCACCATGGGTCCTGGCAATACCGTCCACAATCGCCAGGCCAAGGCCTGAGCCTTCGCCGGATTGCTGGCCGCGATGGAAAGGGCGCAGCGCCAGTAGCCGCCGTTCGCTGGGGATGCCGGGGCCGTCGTCCACTACCGCCAGGGTGGGGGGTGTATTGGTAACGACGATCGTGACGTGGCGAGCGCCATAGCGGCAGGCGTTGTCGATAAGGTTGGCCAGCGCCTCGCCTAGCTGCCAGTCCAGAGCGAGCACCGTGACCTCCCCTTCAGGGGCATCAAGGCCCAGGTCCACGCCACTGCGCTGGCAGCGTTGCCAGTGGGTCATCACGGCCTCGCGGGCTACCTGCACCAGTCCTGTGGGCGTCAGTTGGGGCTGGTACTCAGGGTTGTCCAGGCGGGTCAGCGACAGCAGCTGCATGGCGAGTCGCGATGCGCCTTGGCTGGTGGCATGCATGGCGCTCAAGGCAGTCCGCCAGGCCTCCGGATCAGTCTGACGCAAGGCCAGCTCGGCGCGGGCGGAAAGGCCTGCAAGAGGGGTGCGCAGTTGGTGGGAGGCATCGCCGATGAACCGCTCCTGATTGGCTTTGACGCGGCGCATGCGAGCCAGCAGTTCGTTGACGGTATCCCTTAATTCGGCCAGCTCCCGTGGCAACGCAAGCTCCAGGGGAGCCAGCGTGCGCGGGTCTCGGCTTCTGATCTGGCGTCGAAGCTTGGTCAGCGGTTCCAGCGCAAGGCGTATGGCAACGATCAGGGCGGCGACGGACAGCACCGCCACCGCCAGCAGGTAGGCCAGACTTTGACGGAAGAGCTCCTGGCTGAGTGCGTCACGACCCTCCAGGGTGTGGGCGACCCGGATTTCATAGGGTTCTCTCAGGCGCCAATCCTCCAGGCGCGAGCGCCGCACGCCCAGACGCATCGGCATACCATTCCAGCTGATGTTGGCGTAGCCCATGTCGCTGGCACGACGACCGCTGAGATCGATGCCGGGCAGGTCAGCGTTGCCGGTGACGTGATCACCGCGGGCGTCCACCAGACGATAGAACACCCGCTCATCATGTTGAGTGGCCAGCATCTCGAGAGCCGCTGGTGGCAGGTCGAGCCACAGTCGGTCTTCCTGCCACTGGGCTTGCTCGGCGATAGCCAGGGTCGCGGCATCCAGCAGTCTGTCGAAGGCACGGTCTGCCGTCTGGCGCGCATCGAGCCAGGCGCGCCAGAGCACCACGGTACCCACCAGCAGCATGGGCAGCAGCAGCCAGGTCAGCAGTCGGCTGTGCAGGGAATCGCCTCTCATGAGGCTTCCAGCAGATAGCCCAGTCCTCGCACGGTACGCAGCGTCACCTGGTGGCCGTGAAGTCGCTTGCGTAGACGATGCACGTACACCTCGACGGCGTTGTCGCCCAGCTCCTCATCGCCAAAGGCTTCATGGACCAGGGTCGCCTTGTCCACCGGCTGGCCTGCATGGCGCATCAGACAGCCCAGCAGTCGCTGCTCGCGCGGGGGCAGGGCGAGCGCCTCGTCGCCCAGGGTGAAACGCTGAGCCAGGCTGTCAAAACCGAGTTCTCCCACGGTCATCAGCCCAGATGGCGCTCTGCGTCGCAGCAGCGCGCGCACTCTGGCCTCCAGCTCTTCCAGCGAGAAAGGCTTGGCAAGGTAGTCGTCCGCGCCAAGATCCAGCCCGCGAACCCGGTCTTCGACGGCCCCGCGAGCCGTGAGTATCAGCACAGGCGTGACGGTATCATGTGCCCTCAGGGCTTCGAGTACGTCGAGTCCCCCGCGCCCGGGAAGATTGAGGTCAAGCAGGATCAATTCGTAGTCGTGCTGTCGTTTCAGCAGGGCGTAGGCCGTATCACCGTTGTCCAGGTGGTGGACGTCTTGGCCGCCGATGCCCAGTGCATCGACCAATGTCTCAGCCAGCAACCTGTCGTCTTCCACCAGCAGCAGCGTCATCAGTGTCTCCCGTCATGATCATGTCCCGCGGTCAGTGCCTTGACCGCCTGATCCAGCCTGAGTGTGGCCTGATCTTCATTCACACGCCCGTTGGGGCCGGATACGGCCAGCCACATGGCTGGCTGGTCCGCCAGCTCGAGAGGACGGCAGACCATGATTCCCCCTGGCATCTCCGCGCACGGGTCGCTGGGGGATGGCGCAGGCCATTGATGGCCTGGCAATAGATCGTGACGCAGGCTGTGGTCGGGCCGCGCCGCCAATCGGCATTGGACGATGCCATCGATCATCTCGAGCAAGCTGGCGGTCTCGCCAAGCTCGAGGGATAGCTCGTCAAGCCAAGGTTGTACCTGAGCAGCGAGCTCACGGCTGGGGGCGTGTCTGCGGGCTAGTCGCACCGGCGCACTGCCGATCCGCCAACGACCATCGCTGCCACGTTGTGTGTAGTCGAAACGCTCGAGAGATGCCAGCAGCCGCAGCAGGGTGCTCTTGTAGTAGCCCGTCGCCTCGGCGAGCTCTGCCAGGCTGAAACTCTCCTGGGGTGTATCGAAGACGTTCAGCACCGATAGGGCTCTTTCGACGGCTTCAACGCGATCCTGTGCCATGGATGGGACATTCCTTTTGTGGCAATAACGCGATGCGTCTTGCATTCAACTTTGGTCGGAATTGTGCCTTTGCGCGTTGACCGCGGAACGGCACGGGCTTAGCTTTCCACCCAAGGGAACGGCATTCTGCCTTACAGAATTGTAAGCTAGGCGTCAGCTCCCAACAAGGACCTTTTTCAGACGTCATCCCGGCGTCAACCGTGACCAGATGTCATCAGCGGTGACATCGCTCACCCGACAACAACAGAGGGCTATCTCATGTCCATGAACACGCCAGTCAAATGGATTGCCATTGCTGCCATCACCGGCGCCGCCGGTTCTGCTGCCGCCTTTGAGCCAGAGGGCAAGGTGGAGTGTCTGGCGCCGGCGGATCCGGGTGGTGGCTGGGACTTCACCTGCCGCAGCGTCGGTACGGTGCTGGAGGAGCTGGATCTGGTGCCCCGTGGCGTCCAGACCGTCAACATGGCGGGCGCTGGCGGCGGTGTGGCTTACGCCCACACCGTGAGCAAGCGCGCAGGGGATGAGCAGCTGCTGGTGGCGGCATCGACCGCGACGACGACGCGTCTGGCCCAGGGCCAGTTCCCGGGCATGACCGCTGACATGGTCAACTGGGTCGGTGCGCTGGGTGCCGACTACGGCGTTATCGCGGTGAGTGCTGATAGCGAGTACCAGGACCTCAACGCCATCATGGAAGCGCTGAAGGAAGATCCCCGCTCGGTCAAGTTTGCAGGCGGTAGCGCCAAGGGTGGCTGGGATCACCTCAAGGTGTTGATCGCGGCACAGGCAGCTGGCGTCGAGAGCCTGCCGCGCATTCCGTACCTGTCCTACAACAACGGTGGCGAAGCCATGACTCAGGTCGTCGGTGGCCACGTCGACGCCTTCACCGGTGACATTACCGAAGCCCAGGGCTTTATGGAGTCCGGTGACCTGCGCGTCGTGGCGGTGCTGTCCGATGAGCGGCTGCCGGGGGAATTCAGTGATATTCCGACTGCCAAGGAGCAGGGCATCGATGCGGTGGGCCCCAACTGGCGTGGCTTCTACATGCCGGCTGATATCTCCGACGACGCCAAGCAGTATTGGGTCGATGCCATGGACACCATTTACCAGAGCCAAGAGTGGAAGGACGTGATGGAAAGCAACGGCCTGATGCCTTTCCACATGAGCGCGGCGGAATTTGAAACCTTCGTCAAGGATCAGATCGCCGACATCAACCAGCTCTCCAAAGACATCGGGCTGATTCAGCAATGAGCATGTTCAACGACCGCATCTTCGGGGTCTTGATGATCGTCCTGGCCGTCGCGTACGGCTGGGGCGCTTCCCAGTTTCCCGAGCCGTTTGGTGGGGCCGAAGCGGTCGGCCCCGAGACCTTTCCCTACCTGCTGGCGGTAGTGCTGGGTCTTTCCAGCCTTTATATGGTGGTGCGCCCTGACCCGGACAATGCCTGGCCGTGGAGTCGTACGGGTGTCGAGCTGATCATCGCACTGGTTGTGCTGGTACTTTACGCCGGCCTGCTGCAGCCGTTGGGCTTTATCCTGTCGACGTTACTGGCGGTCGGTACCTTGTGCTGGCGCATGGGCGCGCGTCCCGGCAAGGCATACCTGGTGGGTGGCATCTCCGGTGTCGCGGTGTATCTGATCTTTAATTTTGCGCTGGACCTGCCCCTGCCTCTGGGCGTGCTGTCCTTCCTGGAGGTGGGCTGATGGAAACCCTTGGCTACCTGATCGATGGTTTTGGGGTCGCTCTCGCGCCTCATAACCTGATGTTTGCTCTGCTGGGTGCCTTTCTCGGTACCCTGATCGGGGCCCTGCCTGGACTTGGTCCGGCCAATGGCGTGGCGATCCTGATCCCGCTGGCGTTCACCCTTGGCTTGAAGCCGGAAACGGCCCTGATTATGCTGACCGCGGTATACGCCGGGGCCATGTATGGCGGGCGTATTTCATCGATCCTGTTGAATATTCCCGGTGACGAACCGGCCATGATGACCTGCCTCGATGGCTATCCCATGGCGCAGAAGGGCAAGGCGGCCGAGGCTCTGGCGATTTCTGCGGTGGCGTCCTTCATGGGCAGCCTGATCGCCACCGTGGGACTGATCCTGCTGGCGCCGGTGCTGGCCGACTTCGCTCTGACCTTCGGACCTGCGGAGTACTTCGCCCTGTTCCTGCTGGCCTTTGCGACCCTGGGCGGCATCACTGGCAAGAACCCGATGAAGACCGTCGTGGCAGCCTGTATCGGTCTGATGATTGCGACGATCGGTATCGATAACACCGGTGTTCAGCGCTACACCTTCGGGACCCTGGAGCTGTTCGAGGGCGTCGACTTCATCATCGCCATCGTTGGCCTGTTTGCCATCTCGGAACTGCTGTTCTTTATCGAGGACCGTGTCGGTAAAGGTCAGAAGCTTATCAAGGTCAATAAGCTCAAGCTGAGCTGGGCAGACATCAAGGGCATCATGCCCTCGAGCATTCGCGGTGGCATCCTGGGCTTCATCGCTGGCGTGCTGCCAGGTGCCGGTGCCTCGTTGGGCAGCTTTATCGGCTACACCCTCGAGAAGAAGGTGGTGGGCAAGAAGGGCTACTTCGGTGAGGGCGACCCGCGCGGTGTAGCAGGCCCTGAAGCCGGTAACAACGGGGCTTCCAGCGGCGCCCTGGTGCCGATGTTGACCCTCGGTGTGCCGGGAAGCGGCACCACTGCGGTACTGCTGGCGCTGCTGATTTCCCTGAACATCACCCCTGGTCCGCTGATGTTCACCCAGAACGCCGATATCGTCTGGGGCGTCATCGCCGCGCTGCTGATCGGTAACTTCCTGCTGCTGGTGCTGAACATCCCGCTGGTGGGCATCTTCGTGAAGCTGCTATCGGTGCCGCCGATGTACCTGCTGCCGATCGTGACCATGGTGGCCTTCGTGGGGATCTACTCGATTTCCAACACCACCTTCGATCTGTACTTCATGGTGGCCTTTGGGGTCGGTGGCTATGTCCTGCGCAAGCTCGAGATACCTTTGGTACCGGTCATCCTGGGCTTGCTGCTGGGTCCGGAAATGGAGAAGAACCTGCGTCATGCCATGGATATCTCTGACGGTGACTGGACGATCCTGTGGGACAGCGGTCTGGCCATCGGTCTGTGGCTGTTCGCCGGTATTGGCCTGATCCTGCCGTACATCGTGGGTCCCATCCTCAGAAAGCGGATGGCGGTCAAGACGGCCCATACCACGCCGGGCGATTGAAGGGCAGAAGACATCCCGGTAGTGCGTATTGGTCGATTGACGTTGTTGGGCACCCCCTAGGGGTGCCCTTTTTCGTTGTTGGCTAGGGAGCGGCGGAGCCGGTGGTTGCTGGCTTACCCCCGCGCTGCGCTAGCCAGGCTGTTGCCAGCCAGCTCCCGGCCTGCTCTAGCTGTACCGGTGTAGATCCCGCGTAGCCAAGTACCAGCCCCGCCTTGGGTGATGCACAGAGATAGTGATCGGACAGTGCGGATAACGTAATGCCTGCCTGATCGGCACGGTGTATCAGCTGTTGCTCCTGAGCCACCGAATCGAGATGGGCCACCAGGTGCATGCCCGATTGCCCCGATGACAGTGACAGGCCTGCCGCCACGGCGGGGGCCAAGGCCTGTCGCAGGCAGGCCTGGCGTTCACGGTAGCAGCGCCGCATGCGGGCAACATGGCGAGAGAAGTGCCCCTCCTTGATAAAGTCGGCCAGCGCCGCCTGGGCCACATATTGTCCTTCCCGGTGCAGTCTCGCGTTGGCCCGTCGAAAGTCATCGAACAGCGGCTTCGGCAGGACCAGATAGCCAAGCCGCAGACCTGGGTAGAGCACCTTGCTGAAGGTTCCTACATAGATGACCGGGTCTCCTCCGGCGAGCCCCTGCAGTGATGCCAGCGGAGGAGTGGTGTAGCGAAACTCGCTGTCATAGTCATCTTCGATGATGTAGGCGCCATGGCGTCGGGCGCACTCGAGCAGCGCCAGTCGCCGGGCCATGCTCATGGTCGCACCGCTGGGGTACTGATGGGACGGTGTTGCATAGATCAGGCGAGGGGGCTTGGCGCTGTCCGCCGCGTCAGTCTTTAGGCCCGCATCGTCCACGGGGACGGGCGTCAGCTCGAGTCCCGATGAGGCGAAGCACGCCTTTGCCCCCGCGTAGCCGGGGTCTTCAACCCAGGCCCGGTCGCCTGGGTCTGCCAGTAGTCGTGTCACCAGCTCGAACGCTTGCTGAGCGCCCTGGGTGATCAGGATCTGATGTGGGTGGCAGCGCACCGAGCGTGACAGCCGCAAGTAGTCGCACAATGCCTCCCGTAGCGGCCCGTGGCCACCTCCTGTGGCGTAGCCAAAGACATCGTCATCGGCACGGTGCTGGTGTCGCTTGAGCAAGCGTTGCCACAGCTCTCGAGGAAACTGGTCGATGGCCGGCATCCCGGGGGTAAAGGCCCGGCGCTGTCCGTCCATGGCACCGCAGCTGGCCAGCAGCTGTTGACCGCGGTTGGAATACGGATTGGCCGTCGGTCCAGAGGTGGGGAGGGAGGCGGCAACATCGACGTCTCGTGGCCAGGCGTCGTGCAGGTCGAGACGCGCCACGTAAAGGCCCGCTCCCGGTCGAGACACCACAAAACCCTCGGCGCTGAGTCGCTCCACCGCGGCCAGGACGGTGTTGCGTCCCACTCCCAGGGTGGACGCCAGTCGGCGCGACGATGGCAAGGCGCAGCCCTGGGGGAGGTCTCCCTGGACGATCCAGTTGCGCAGTGCCATATACAGCCGATGAGAAAGCGTACCCTCCGCATCTGTGGCAAACGTCAGTGCCAGGGCCTCGATAACCCAGGAGGCATGGGACGATGAGTGGATCACTGGTTCCCTCAATTTATTCGTAACTGGTGCTTCAAGTAGAACCACTATGCTCTCACACTCAGGGTCTGTCACCTCTGGAGGAAGTCACATGTCGATGATTCGTCCCGCCACAACGGCGGATCTTGATCGCTTGTCTGTGTTGTTCGACAGCTATCGCGTGTTCTACGACCAGCCAAGTGATCCCGCTGCCGCTCGTGACTTCCTGACCACACGGCTGGCCTTGGCGGACTCGCGCATTCTGGTGTGCGAGGCCGACGGGGGGCTCACGGGCTTTGTCCAACTGTATCCCACGCTGTCATCGGTTCGGTTAGGCCCACGTTGGACGCTTGCCGATCTCTTCGTGGCCCCGCAAGGGCGTGGCAAAGGGGTGGGAAGGTCGTTGATGAAGGCAGCCGTCAGATTGGCCGAGGAACACGGTGTTGGCCAATTGACCCTGCTGACGCAGACCCACAACCACACTGCCCAGCGGCTTTATGAAGCGCTCGGCTGGCAACGCAACGATGCCTTCTTTGGCTACACCCTGACCTTGGCCCCCTCGTCCGACGCTTGATGGCATAGATAGCGCCCCTCAGGCAGCGACCCTCAGGCAGCGACCCTCGGGCAGCAAAGAGAGAAAGGAGTGATACATGCCGATGGACGGTAGATGGGAAGGTAAAAGTGCGTTCGGTCAACCAGTGGGTGCCGAGGTGAAGGGCTGGAATGGGCCTTGTCCAATCCCCTCTGGCGCGGCCTTGCAAGGTCAGCAATGCCGGGTCGAGCGACTCGATGGCCAGCGTCACGCGCGCTCGCTGTGGGAGGTCTGGAAAGGCAACGATCCGAGCGATCCAGACGATGGCGTCGGGCGCTGGACTTACCTGGGCGGGCGTCCCTTCCATGACGCAGATGGCTGCTACCGCTGGGCAGAGGAACGGGCCAAACAGTCGGACCCCGTGTTTGTGGCCATCGTCGACCGTCACACAGGACGGGCGCTGGGTACCGCGTCCTGGCTCAACCTGGAACCTGAGCATGGCACCATCGAGCTAGGGCATATCAGCTTCTCGCGCGCTCTATCGCGCACGCGCATTGCCAGTGAAGCCCTGATACTGATGGCGGCTCATGCCTTTGCGCTGGGGTATCGCCGCCTTGAATGGAAGTGCGATGCGTTGAACGCGCCCTCGCGGCGTGCCGCAGAGCGGCTTGGCTTCACCTTTGAAGGCATCTTTCGCCAGCACCGGATAGTGGCAGGCCGCAATCGCGACACCGCCTGGTTTTCTCTGCTGGATCACGAATGGAGCCTGCTGGAGCCGCTCTATCGTGAGTGGCTGGCGGCTGACAACTTTGATCAGCACGGGCGGCAGAAGCGGTCACTGTCCGCCATGACGAAGGCGATTGTCGAGTGTGGTGCGTAGATCTGACGCGCCACCATTCACTCCACACCTGACGCCTCTATACCCCTACCAAGGAAACACGCACTATGTACCAACCCAAGCATTTTGCCATGACGGAACATGCTGCCATGGTGGCAGTGATGCAGCGCCATCCCTTCGCGACACTGGTGACCCATGGCGACGATGGCATGCATATCAACCACCTGCCGCTGCTGTACACGGAGACGTCGGGAGGCGCTGTACTGCGAGGGCACATCGCACGTGGCAATCGTCTGTGGCAGCGCCGGTTGGCGCACGCGGTGGCGGTGTTTCAGGGCCCGGATGCCTATATCTCTCCGAGCTGGTATCCCGATAAACAGGTTCATGGTCGTGTGGTGCCTACCTGGAACTATCAGGTGGTGCACGCGCAAGGCCAGTTGAGCTTTCCCGAAGATGGTGATTGGTTTGCGGCACACCTGCGTGACCTGGTGGATCGCTTTGAACAGCCCAGGGACGACCCGTGGAGCATCGACGATGCGCCGCATGACTACCTGCAAAAAATGCAGCGAGGCATCGTCGGGGTAGAGTTGGTGGTGGAGTCATTGAGCGGCAAGCACAAGGCCAGCCAGAACAAGAGCGACGAAGAGCGGGCGGGGATTCGCGCGGGGCTTGAGGCCCAAGGCCGTAGTGGGGGCACGGCCGTGCTGCTGAGTGGTTTGTCCTAGCGATCGGCAAGCAAACACGATGTCGGTGCGAACCGGTGTCCTCCCCCGTCGTTGGAAAGATGCTCTCCGAGCATGCCCGAATCATGCGTTATGATCGTTCTCTTGAACACAATAACCATAAGAGGACGCCACGTGAGCTATCGCATCGCAACCATTGCCGGTGATGGCATTGGCCCAGAGGTCACTGAGGCTACGGTAAGGGTGCTGGACGCCCTGCTGGGGCCGGATGTACTGACGTTTGAGTGGTTGGATGGTGGTGCAGGTCACTATCAAAAGACCGGAGAGGTGTTACCTGCAGAGACGCTGGCGGCATGCCGAGACAGCCATGCCATTCTGCACGGGGCTGCGGGGCTTCCCGGGGTGACCTATGACGATGGCATCGAAGTGGGCAACGACCTTCACTTGAAGCTGCGCTTTGGCCTTGACCTGTATGCCAACGTGCGGCCCATTCGGCTGCTGCCTGGGGTGGAGTCGCCGCTGAGGCATCACCAGCCCGGCACCATCGACTACGTGATCGTGCGTGAGAACACCGAAGGGCTGTATGCCAGCCGCGGAGCGGGGGTGGTACTCAGAGACGAGATGGCCAGCGATAGTCTGGTGATCACTCGCAAGGGGACCGAACGGGTAGCTCGCTTCGCCTGCGAGTTGTCGCGCCGACGTCAAGGTGCCCCTCGCGATGGCAAGCACCGCGTGACCGTCTGCGACAAGGCCAATATCTTGAGAAGCTATGCCTTCTTTCGACGGGTCTGTGACCAGGTCGGCACCGAATTCGATGACATTGAGCGGGACTACGCCTACGTGGACGCCATGACGGTACACCTGGTCAAACGTCCCGACTTCTATGATGTCATCGTCGCAGAGAACCTTTTCGGCGATATCATTTCCGATCTTGGCGCTGCCACCGTGGGAGGTATGGGCGTATCGCCATCGGCGGAGCTTGGTGACCGACATGGTCTGTTCCAGGGAGCCCACGGCAGCGCACCGGATATTGCCGGGCAGGATGCCGCCAACCCGATCGCGACCCTGCTGTCCGGGGCCATGATGCTCGAATGGTTGGCCACGGGCCACCATGATGAGCGGCTGTCGCTGGCGGCGGAGCGCTTGCGCCTGGCGATTGATAAGGTGCTGGAAGCTGGCCAGCACCGCCCCCGCGAGTTTGGCGGACAGGCGGGATGTCGAGACTTCACCGAAGCGGTGCTGGATCAGTTGGGGCGCACATAGGGCTTGATACAGGGGCTCGATGATATAGAGGCTCGATGATGTAGAGGCTCGGTATAGCGCTTGGCTGAGTCAACAGCAGTGAGTGCCCGAAACCGCCAGACCAATGGTCTGGCGGTTTTCTTTGTCGGTAGCTCTCGTCACTCCCGAGACGAGCGGCTGTTCTAATGCACTGGGCTCGGCACTGGGCTCGGCACTGGGCTCGGAGCTGGGTGCGAGTAAGATCCTTTTCAACGAGCGGCTGATGAGGGGAAAGGTCAGGGCAGCTATGTGCTGTTCTTGCTGTTCCCATCAATGTTAGTGATGTGTGTGCATATTGACTTAGTAATATCTACTAAAGATAAACCGATATAACAGATTATCTTGAAGAAGTTATTGTCTTTTGTGGTGTGAGAAAATCCATCATTCAGTAGATGATTTTTCATGCATTTCTGCGTTGTATTGGCTTTTTTCGCCGTTTTTTGTGTGGTTATTGTGGCTATTATTTTCGCTTATATAGGTCTTTTCGCGTGAGATGTTAGTGCGATATTTGTGCACTTGTAGCCTAGCCTGTGCTTTGTCGTACCTTTTTCTGTCAGTGATTGACTCTGAATGTCGTTTAGGGTGTTTTTGTGGATGGTGTTGGGTTATCTATGGCGGAATAAGTCCGTTAATTGAGTGCCCAAGATCATGTCTGCTTCATTGCTCTCAGATGCATCAAAAGAATCCGCTATCCATCCTCTACATCCTGTCCAGGAAGGCGTCTATGTCTCCCAGATGATCGAGCCGAAGAGTTCGAAATTTCGACTGGGGTGGTACGATGAAGTTCGCTTGGGTTCTCAGAGCGAAGTGGATCGCCTGGCTGACGCCTGGACGCTGTTGGTCAAGCAGCACGATTGCCTGCGGCTGGTGCTGGAGATCACTCCTGACGGGGGCGTAGGCCAGCAGGTGCTGCCGTTTGGTGAACTGAAGACATCACTGGCATGCCTGGACTTTTCTCGGGAAGAAGACCCCCGGTCAGCCGCCAGGGAGTGGATGAAAGAACAGATTGATGGGGCGCCAGACTTTACCGATAGATCCACAGGTCCTGTGTCTTTAAGCTTGCTGGGATTGGGTGAGGATTCCTACTTTCTGTGCTTGATGACTCACCACGTTTTTGTCGATGGTGTTGGCCTGGCGGTGCTGCGTGAGTCATTGAGAAAGGCGTATCAATGTCTTCTCGATGACACGAGTGTCGAATGGTTGAAGGCGTCTCCCGCCTACCTGCCACAAGTCTACTCGGCTCGCGATTATTTGATGTCTTCAAGGTACCGCAAAGACGAGGCGTATTGGCGTGACTTTCTGTCATCCCACGAGGTGACGCGTCTGAATGCCTGGTACCGGAGCTCCACCAGGCAGCAAGGAAAGTGGCTGAACAGAGACCTGCCTGAAGCGGTGAACCGCTCGATCAAAGAATATTGTGAAAGCACTGGCGCGAGCCCCTTGAGCGTCTTGATGGCTGCCTGTGGCTGTCATTTTGCGACACAGACGGCGGGAGATAGCCTGGTCTTTGGTCTGGCTCTCCATGGGCGTCGCGGCAAGAGTGCAGAGCAGACCATCGGGATGCAGGCGAATGCGGCCTTGGTGCACTGTCCAGTCACAGAGATGCGAGAGGCGTCGTTCTCCGACCTGGTGGCGAGAGCGGGGCGAAATACCCTCAAGGCGTTCAGGCACGGCTGCTATCCGGCCGCCGAAGTGCGGCGAATGCAGCAGGACAGCAGCCAGGATCACTGCGATATCGTCATGATGTACAACAACTTTGACGATCAGGTGGCGTCCTATACAGAAGAGCTCAATCCCACGGATGTGATCCTGCCACTGCAGATCAAGCTGCTGGACTACGGTAGTGGCAGGAGCCTGCAGATTCGCTTGATCTATTCCGATCACTACTTCAGTGAGTCGGATGCCGAGCAGCTGATGAGTGCCATGATCGATCTTATGGCGCGAGGCGTGCGGGCAGCCGACCGCTCGGTCGCCAGCCTGTGTCTTCCCAGCGCAGATGATCTCGCCGCAATGCGTCAGTGGAACTCGGCTACGGCTCCCTTACCCGTGGGCACGACCCTGACCGATATGTTCGAGGCCCAGGTGCGTCGGACGCCACAGGCGCCAGCGTTGACGGACGGCCAGGTCACCCTGAGCTTTGCCGAACTCGATGTGCTCTCCAACCGTGTGGCACATGGTCTGCGGTTCCAGAGTGAGCAGCAGCGGGGAGACGCGCTGGCGCCAGATTCCTTAGTGGGACTCTATCTGGATCGCACCGTGGATCTTGTGGTCGCGATACTCGGAGTGCTGAAGGCAGGCGCCGGTTATCTCCCATTGTCGCCAGAGCACCCTGGCGAGCGCCTGGGTTTTATCGTGGCAGATGCCGCTCCTGCGTTCATCTTGTGTCACGCGCAATACCAGGAGCGTCTCCGCGATGGCCTGAGCGGCGTAACCGATAGCCCCATCGTGTTGACGATGACGCCGGATGCCGCCTGGTTAGGTGAAGAGACTCGTCCCTCTAAGGTGGCCAGCGATCACCATCTTGCCTATGTCATCTACACCTCAGGCACCACCGGACAGCCTAAGGGTGTGATGGTGGAGCATCGACATGCTGTCCATCTGGTACTGGCTCAGCAGGCGATCCTGGATGCCCATGATTGTGCTACCAGCCTCCTGTACGCAGATACCATTTTCGATGCCAGCGTATCGGAGCTGTTTGTGGGCCTCCTAGCAGGCTCGAAGAGTGTCATTTGTTCCCAGGCCGCACGACACGACCCTGCACTGCTGAGTCAATTGGCCGAGCAGCAGGCGATAGAGCTGGCCACTTTGCCCCCGGTATTGCTCGGTCAGCTTGATCCTAAGCGTTGGTCGTCGCTGCGGGCATTGGTAGTAGGTGGAGAGGCACCGACCGCCAAGTTGATGGATCGCTTCTTCAACGAGGGACGTCGCCTGTTCAATGGGTATGGTCCGACCGAAGCAGCGGTATGCGCCACGGCTCATCTCTATCGTCCCGGTGACCCGGCGACAATGATTGGCACGCCGTTAGTCAATGTTCAGGCGCATGTACTGAACAAGCACATGGCTGAGGTGCCGATAGGCGCCATTGGTGAGCTCTACATAGGTGGGGCTGGTGTTGCCCGGGGGTATCTTGGTCGGGACGAGCTGACCCGGGAGCGCTTCGTCGACAACCCCTTTGCCACGGATGAACAGCGCGCCCTCGGGCATACGCGACTTTACCGCACCGGAGACCTGGTGCGCTGGTTGCCTAGTGGTCACCTGCTATACCTCGGACGTAACGATACCCAGGTCAAGGTGCGGGGTTACCGCATCGAGCTCGGCGAGATCGAAGCCGCGTTGGTGGCCCAGCCTGACGTACACCAGGCGGCCGTTATTGCCTGGGGGGAGTCGCCGCATTACGCGTTGGCGGCTTATGTGGTGATGGTCGACGGCCAGAGCCTCGAGCTGGCGAGCCTGAGGCAGCGGCTGGCCGAGCGACTTCCTCCCTACATGCTGCCGACAAGCATTCAGGGAATCGACGCGATTCCGCTGACCATCAACGGCAAGGTGGACAAGCGAGCGTTGCCGGCCCCTAGCCAGACGGCGGTAGGCCGGGATCAGTACGTGGCTCCTCGCACCGCGTTGGAGCAGTCGCTGTGCGAGCACTGGGCCAGTGCACTTGGCCTGGAGCGGGTGGGTATCGAGGATGACTTTTTCCAGATTGGCGGTGATTCCATCATTGCCATTCAGCTGGTGGGGCGTCTGCGGCAGGCGGGCATTCGCCTGCAGGGACGCGATCTCTTCGAAGCCTCTCGCATCTCGTCACTCGCAGCACTGCTGCAGCAACGCATCAGCGTCGATGAAGCGGAACAGGGAACGCTGTCCGGAGCCTTCGCCTTGGCGTCGACCCAACGTCACTGGCTTTCGAGCGGTGCCGGCAGGTGTCAGGGAGACCGTGCAACTCAGGTGGAGCCGGACGCGCAGCAGCTAACCGTGTTGCCACAGGACCATGACACAGCGGCGGTGGCGGAGGCGTCTTCGGGCGCCTACCAGGCTGGCGCCGCCACCAGTATGCTGACAGACGCTTTCAAGCTGGCACGTGACTCGGGGCAGCTCGTGTTGGTAGAAACGCCAGAGGGCGTCGGTGAACAGGAGATCAAGGTCGCCCTGGGGCGGCTTGCCGATCAGCACGACATGCTGCGTAGTCGCCCCTTGCTGGTTGACGGTGAATGGCAACAGCACTATATCGCCGACGCCCCTTTGCCTGCGCTAGCGACCCTCGAGGGGTGTGACCATGACGTGACGACCCAGGCGCTGGCCTTGGCCCGCCAATGGATGGCTTGTGACGTGGCGGTGGACCCCTTGTGGCAGTCCGCGCTGACGGCAAGAGCGGGAAAGCCTGGCGCGCTGATGCTGTTCGTTCACCCCTTGCTGGCAGATCGCACATCTCTGCAGATTCTGCGGCGGGATCTGCAAAGGCTGCTGGCGGGCGAGCCGCTGCCCGCCAAGACCAGCAGTTTTCGTCAGTGGGTGGAGTCGTCAGGAAGCGCCTCTACGCTTGATGGCCAGACGTTACCTGCTGCGTTGGACGGTGAAAGGCATGCTGTTGAGGCAGACGCGCTTGTCGCGGGGGCAAGCCAGGAGTGGCAGCGTGTCACTCGGTCACTGTCGACGGAAGACACCCTGGTGCTGCTGAAGGAAGCGCCTGCCGGCTTTCATAGCCGCGTGGACGAGCTGTTGATCAGTGCACTGAGCCAGGCCCTTGCTGACACCCTTGAGCAGCCGGAGGTCATGCTGTTGCTGGAGGGAGACTATCGCCATGCTGGCCATCATGGTGGGCGTCATGGCGGCAGCGCCTCGCTCGACCTTGACGCGACGGTCGGGCAATTTACCTTCCCCTACATGCTTTCCGTGTCGGCGACGGGGGAGCTGGATACCTTGGTCATGGGGGTCAAGGAGGCGGTGCGAGCACACCTGAACTGCGCGCTCGCCCCGATGGTACAGGGCGGCTCGTCAGCCCCCTTATTGCGACCTTCGCCAGCCCCTTTGCCAGACACTTCGTCACTCTCTGCATCACAGGGCGGAGCACAGTCCCTGGCCAGCTTTTGCTTCCTGGGTGACGTGGCGGAAGACACTCAGCACCTGCTCGACGCCGAGTTGAGCGGCACGGTGGATCCAGGTCCTGCTGGCGAGTCGATGGCGATGCTGCAAGTGCAGGTCGTCAGTCGGGTGGTCGGGGGTGAGCTGCAGGTGGATCTGGTGACCTGCCTGGGGGCTGAGACCGCCTGCACGTTGGCCGAGTCCTTTCTGACGAGACTGGCCGAAGTCGTGCAATTGGCGCTGGAATCCTCCCGTGGTAGCGGCAGGCACACGCCATCTGATTTTGCTATTCAAGGCATCTCGATGGAGAGGTGGCTGCGCCTGACAGATCGCCGCGATGTGGAGGCGGTCTACGTTGCAACGAGCTTGCAGAAGGGCATGATCTCCCATGCGCTGAACTATCCCGAGGATGATGCGTATCGTGTGCAGGTGCTGGTGGACTACACGGCGGGTGTCAACCTCGATCAGTATCGGCGAGCCTGGGAACTGGTGGTAGCTCAGTACGAGAGCCTCAGGATTGGCTTCGATTGGGACGGCGACGAGATTCTGCAGTTGGCAGAACGTCAGATTGTCTTGTCTGATCGCCATTTCAGGGTTCGAGACCTTTCGTCCGTTCGCCCGGAAGATCATGAACACATCGTCGAGGAGGCCCGCCAGGCTGATCGCGACGAAGGTTTTGACCTGTCGTTGCCTGGACTTTTCCGGGTTACCGTGTTCAGTCGAGGAGAAAGCAACGCCACGGTGCTGATTACCGTTCACCACGCCATCAGCGATGGTTGGTCGACCTCGCTACTGTGGCAGAGCCTGCATGGCTTCTACGATGCGCTGACTCAGGGACGCTGCCCCACGGTGTGTCGCGACCGTGCCTATGGTGCGGCTCAGCGTCATTATCTCAATCATCGCAGACGTTCCGCGGCCTGGTGGCAACAAAAACGGAATACCTGGCAGGGCCCCACAACGCTCGACGGATTGCTCGCGGGCCGCGGATGGCGTGAGGCGCGGGTGGTTCAGCAGCCGCTATCGTCGGCCTTGACCGTGGATGAGGACCTTTATCGTCGCATGCAGGCCCTGTGTCACGCCTCCGGTCTGACCTTCAATACGCTGGTTCAGATGGCCTGGCACAAGCTGCTGCAAGGGTTCAGTGGCGCCACCCAGACCATTACCGGGATGACGCTGTCGGGCCGCGATCTGCCCGTAGAAGGGATCGAGCACAGCATCGGTCTCTACATCAATACCTTGCCTCTCGTTATCGACTGGGAGGCCAAGGCGACGGTGCGCGATGTGCTCAACGCGGTGCAGCGTGCGACCGTCGATATGAACACCTATACCGAAGTGTCTCTGGCGGAGCTGCAGGAGGGAGGGCAGCGGCTGTTCCATAGCCTGGTGGTATTCGAGAACTATCCGGCGCCGGCAGAGGGCGGCGCCCTGGAGCAGACACGCTCGGTACGGGCGATCCAGGAAAAGCTGGACTATCCGCTCGCCCTTGTCGCCAGAGAGATGGGCGGGAAACTGATCTTCCGCCTGGACTCGGACAGCCGCTGGTTGAGTGATGCCGATGCGATGGCGTTGCTGCAACGGCTGATAAGGGTCATTGGGCAAGTGGTGGATGCTCCCGATGCGCGCCATGTGGATCTGTCACTACTGCTGAAGGGTGAGCGGGAGTTGATCCAGCACTGGAACGCAACCAGCGCTCCCCGTCATTCTGGTGCGACCCTGCATGGACTGTTCGAGGCCCAGGTGGCGCGCACACCGGAGGCCACGGCGCTGGTGGATGAGCACACCTCGCTTACCTATCGAGAGCTGGACGCACGGGCCAATCAAGTCGCTCATGGGCTGCGCCACGAGTACGCCAGCGCCCATGCCGGACAGCCGATGGCACCCGATACTCGGGTAGGCCTGTACCTGGACCGTCGTGTCGACATGATCGTGGCGATCCTCGGCATTCTCAAGGCAGGAGGCGCCTACGTCCCCCTGTCGCCCGAGCATCCGCGGGACCGGTCCGTGTTCATGGCCGACGATGCCAAGCTGGGAGTGCTGCTTTGCCAGCAGGAGTATCAGACCCGCTGGAGCGAATGCATGGAGGAAGTCGCATCGAAGCCTGTATTGCTGACAATGGCGGCCGATGCCTCCTGGCTGGGGGCGTCTGAGCCCGTGGCACCGATGGCCCAGGAAGATCACCTGGCTTATGTGATCTACACCTCGGGCACGACGGGGACCCCCAAGGGCGTGATGATCGAGCACCGCCATGCGGTCCACCTGGTCGAGGCCCAGCAAGAGCGCTTTGGCGTGCTGGATTGCACTACCAGCCTGCTCTATGCGGATATTATCTTCGATGCCAGCGTGTTCGAGCTGTTCGTCAGTCTGGCGTCGGGACTTCGCTGCGTGCTGTGTTCGCAGGAGGCCAGACGGGATGTGGCCTTGCTGAATGACCTGGCCCAGAGCTACCAGATCGAGCTGACCATACTGCCGCCAGTCATGCTCGGGCAGCTGGATCCAGCCTGTTGGCGTTCGTTGAAGACGCTGGTGGTGGGAGGAGAGGCGCCGGTCAGGGACTTTCTCGACCGCTTCCATCGCGAGGACCTGAGGCTTTTCAACGCCTACGGACCTACCGAGGGCACCGTCTGTGCCACGGCTCACCGCTATCAGCCTGGGGATCCATCCGCCAAGATCGGCAAGCCACTGACCAACGTGCAGGTGCATGTGCTTGATGAGCAGATGGCTCCGGTACCCGTCGGTGCCGTTGGAGAGCTGTATATCGGTGGCGCTGGGGTGGGCCGGGGATATCTGCATCGCGATGCGTTGACCCGGGAGCGCTTCGTGGCGGACCCCTTCGCGGGGGCAAGCACTCACGGTGAGCAAGGGGCACGTCTGTATCGCACGGGCGATATGGTGAGGTGGCTGCAGGACGGCAGCCTGATCTATCTCGGACGTAACGATGACCAGGTGAAAATACGCGGGTACCGCATCGAGCTGGGTGAGGTCGAGACCGCATTGACGTCGCAGCCGGAGATCAGCCAGGCGGTGGTCGTCGCCCACGGTCAGCCAGGGCAGCAGAGTCTGGCGGCCTATGTGATCCTGGCGCCAGAGCGAACCATCAGCATGGCGGAGCTACGTCATCGGCTGGCGGAGCGGCTGCCGTCCTACATGATGCCGGCGAGCTGCACCTGCATCGATGCGATTCCCCTGACGATCAATGGCAAGCTGGATCGTCAGGCGCTTCCCGAACCCGAGGAAGAGGATCGCCAGCAGTCCTATGTGGCGCCTCGCACCACCCTGGAAGCAACACTCTGCGAGCATTGGGCGCGGGTACTGGGGCGTGAAAGGGTCGGCATCGAGGACGACTTCTTCCAGATTGGTGGCGACTCCATCATCAGTATTCAGCTGGTCGCCAGACTGAGGCAGGCGGGGATTGCCTTGCAGGGTCGGGACATCTTTGACGCGCCTCGCATCTCGTCGCTGGCGGCCCGCCTGGCCCAGCGTCAGGATGGGGCCGACATCGATGCCGAGCAGGGCCGGCTTGCCGGCACGTTCTCGCTGTTGCCGATTCAATCGTGGTTTTTCGAGCAGGAGTTTGCCCAGCCGGGGCATTGGAATCAGGCCTTCATGGTGGCCATACCCGAGCGAGTGACCGTGCCCGAGCTGCAAGAGGCCCTGGTGGCGCTAAGCCACCAGCACGACATGCTCTGCTGCCGGTTCGTGCGTGAGAAGTCAGGGTATCGGCAGTGCTATGCACCGGACATGATGCCCGCCCCGGTGATCACCCTGTCGGTGACGGAGGGTGACGATGAGTGGCTCCAGCAGGAATTGACGCGGCATCAGAGCCAGTTTGATATCGAGCGTGGACCGCTGTGGCAGGTGATCCACCTCAGCGGCTATGACGATGGCCGCTCGCGCCTCTGTTTTGCCCTGCATCATCTGGTGGTGGATGCAGTGTCCTGGCGGATTCTGGCACGGGATCTGGTGCAGTTGCTGGAAGGTGGCAGCCTGCCGTCCAAGACAACCAGCTATCGTCAGTGGGTGGCGGCGGTCCATCGCTACGCCCAGGAGCACACCGAGCAGGCCAGTTACTGGCGGCATGTCGTGGCCGCGGATGGCGGGGAGCAGTGGCTCGAGGAAAGGTGCCAGCAGCAGGCATTGCAAGCACCTGCCTCGGCGACGCTGGAATTTTCTCGAGAGGACACCGATGCACTGCTGCATCAGGCCCCTGCCGGCTATCACACCCAGATCAATGACCTGCTGGTGAGTGCCGTGTCCCTGGCTCTGGCAGATGTGCTGAAGCAGTCAGACGTGACCCTGCTGCTGGAAGGCCATGGTCGTCAGCCCCTGGACGATCGAATCGACCTGTCGTCTACCCTGGGCTGGTTCACGGTCCAGTATCCGGTGCGGGTCAATACCGAGGGTGACACTGAAGAGGTGATCATCAGGACCAAGGAAGGACTTCGTGGCATTCCCGACGGCGGTCTTGGCTTCGGTGCGCTGAAGCAGGCCGGCTGGTTGCCGGAAGCCTCGATGCCGCGGATCAGCTTCAACTATCTTGGCCAGTTCTCAGCGCCGCAGCAGGCGACCTATGGACTGGTGGTGGAGCCCTGCGGGCGGGCCATGTCTCCGGACAACCGCGATCGCTTTATCATCAACATCAACGGCGCCGTGCTCGACGATCAGCTGTTCTTCGACGTCACCACCCAGCTGGGAGAAAGCGTTTCCATCGAGGTAAGAGACCGTCTGCAGGAGCGACTTCAAGAGGTGGCCGCCACGGCCATGGGTGCGGCGCGCACTGGTGGCGTGCGCACACCTTCGGACTTCGATGTCAAAGGGTTGACCCTGTCTCGTCTGAGTTCTCTGGAGCAGCGCTACGATGTCGAGGCGCTGTATGCCGCCAACAGCCTGCAGGTGGGGATGATCTTCCATGCCTTGAATCATCCCGAGGACGATGCCTACCGCGTGCAGCTGCTGGTCGACTATTCAGAGGGCTTGCGCATCGACCACTATCGCCGCGCATGGGAGCTGTTGGTTGAGCACTATCCGAGCCTGCGTATCGGCTTTGACTGGGAGGAAGGCGATATCCTGCAGGTGGTGGCGAGATCACTGACGCTGGATGAACACTGCTTCCGTCTTAAGGACATCAGCGACGTACCGCTTGAGGAGCATGATCGAACCATTGAGGAGATTCAGGCGCAGGATCGTTTGGAGAGTTTCGACCTGTCGCGCCCGGGACTGTTCCGCGTCACGCTGATTCAGCGCGGCACTCACGGAGTGACCGTGCTGGTCAACACTCATCATGCGGTGACCGACGGATGGTCGACCGCCCTGTTGTGGCAAAGCCTGCATGGCTACTTCGATGCCATCGAGCGCGGGGAGCATCCACGTCCGGGGCGCGATGATGCCTACGCCGAGGCCCAGCGCTATCAACTGCGACAAGCAGACGCTACCCGCTCGTATTGGACCGCCAAGAAGGTGACCTGGGAAGGTGAGACCAGTCTGGAGGGGCTGCTCGAGGGTCGCGAGTGGCGTGATACTCGAGTCATACGGAGCCCGGTAGCGGCAGGTCTGGTGCTGGATGAGCGGGTGCAAGACGGCATGCAGTCTCTGTGTCACGAGCTGGGTGTCACCCTGAACACCATCGTGCACACGGCTTGGCACAAGCTCTTGCAGGTCTACAGCGGAGCCTCCCAGACCATTACCGGCATGACGCTTTCCGGGCGCGATATCGCGGTACAAGGGATCGAGCAGAGCGCGGGTCTGTTCATCAATACGCTGCCGCTGGTCATCGACTGGCCCTCCGATGGTAGGGTACGTGATGTGCTCGCCACTGTTCAGGCCACGACCCTGGAGATGAACACCCACTGTGGGATTCCCTTGGCCGAGCTGCAGCCTGGGGCGCAGCGGCTGTTTCACAGCCTGGTGGTGTTCGAGAATTACCCGGTGGCCAAGGCCGACGGTGAAAGCGGAGACACCAAGCGTCATGTGCGCGGGGCCCAGGAAAAGGTCAACTACCCGCTGTCGCTGATCGTCTTCATGGACCAGGGTCGGCTGTCGTTCAAGCTGGAGTCTGACGCCAGCTGGTTGAGTGAAGACAACGCTCAGCGTTTGCTCGAGCGTCTGGCCCATGTGGTGGGGCAGATGGTGCATATCGCGGCGACGGGCGGTCGCCACTCCGAGATTGAGCTGTTGCTTAAAGAGGAGAAAGCGCAACTGCTGGACCAGTGGAACAGCACTCATCAGCCGCTGACCTCCGCCATGACCCTGCATGGTCTGTTTGAGGACCAGGTGGCAAGGACCCCTGACGCCATTGCCCTTGTCGATGACGCGGTCCAGCTAAGCTATGCGCAGCTGAACAGCAGAGCCAATCGCGTCGCGCATGGTCTGCGTCAGCAGCACGTCGAGCTGTTCCAGCGACCGATCACCGCGGATACGTTGATTGGCCTCTACCTGGATCGCGATGTCGACCTGGTCGTGGCCATCCTCGGGATTCTCAAGGCGGGGGCCGCCTACGTACCGATGTCGCCGGAGCATCCGAACGAGCGTTCCCGTTTTATCGTGGAGGATGCTGGCCTCGGCTTGGTGCTGTGTCATGAGCAGTACCGTTCAAGGCTACAGCAATGGTGGTCCGACATGGCGCAGATGCCCGGGCTGGTGACGCTGACCGATGACGCCGCTTGGCTTGGCTCGGAAGACGACGCGACAGCGGTCGCAACGCCGGACAATCTGGCGTATGTGATCTACACCTCAGGCACCACGGGGGTGCCGAAAGGGGCGATGATCGAGCACCGTCACGCGGTCAATCTGGTGGCGGCCCAGCGGCAGCGGTTTGGGGTGGAAGAGTGTGCCACCAGCCTGCTGTTCGCCGACGTCATCTTTGACGCCAGCGTGTTTGAGCTGTTTGTCAGCCTTGCCTGTGGTCTTCGCTGTGTCGTGTGTTCTCACGAGGTCAGGCGAGATGTGCTCGAGCTTGACCGAGTGGCCAAAGAGCAGAAAATCGAACTGGCCATCCTGCCCCCAGTCATGCTGGGGCAGCTTGACCCGAGTCACTGGCGCTCGCTCAAGACCCTGGTGGTGGGTGGAGAGGCGCCTGTCACCGAACTGCTTGACCGCTTTTATCGGGACAATCTGCGTCTCTACAATGCCTATGGTCCCACCGAAGCTGCGGTCTGTGCGACGGCCCATCGCTATCACCCAGGAGACGCCGCCCAGCAGATCGGTACGCCGCTGTTGAACACCCAGGTGTACGTTCTTGATCAAGGCATGCGGCCTGTCCCGGTGGGCGCCACGGGAGAACTCTACATTGGTGGAGCCGGCGTAGGACGGGGCTATCTGAACCGTGACAGCCTGACCCAGGAGCGCTTCCTCGAGAACCCGCTGGCGCCGGAGCCGGATGCACGTTGTCCCGGTAGCCATCGTCTCTACCGCACGGGTGACCTGGTCCGCTGGCTACCGGATGGTGGCCTGCTCTACCTGGGGCGTAATGATGCTCAGGTGAAAATCAGGGGTAATCGTATTGAGCTGGGTGAGATCGAAGCGGCATTGACGGCTCAGCCGGAGGTACGCCAGGCGGTAGTGGTGGCTTATGGCGACGCCGGTCAGCAAAGTCTTGCCGCCTATGTGGTGTCCGCGGAGGAACAGCAGATCGAGGTCGCCACCTTGAAGCAGCGTCTGTCGGAGCGGCTGCCGTCCTATATGGTGCCAGCCAGCTGCCAGTTCATTGACGCGATTCCGTTGACCATCAACGGCAAGCTCAACCGCAAGGCGCTTCCTGCACCGACCCTGGAAGGTTCCGCCCAAGCCTACGTGGCGCCCAGGACGTCACTCGAGGCTCAGCTGTGCCAGCAGTGGCAAGAGGTGCTGGGCCATGAGCGGGTCGGCGTCGAGGATGACTTCTTCCTGCTGGGAGGAGACTCGATCAAGCTGATCAAGTTGACCTCCCTGATGCGGGCCCAGGCAGGGCACACGGTGTCCGTATCGGCGTTCTATCGCTACACCACGGTGTCCCAGCTGGCCGAGTTCATCGCCAGCGGGGAAGGCGAGGAGCTCAGTATGCTGATGCGCTTCCTCGGCGGCGGCAGGGAGAGCGGCAGTAAGCTGTTCATGGTTCATGCAGGCTACGGCAACAGTGATGTCTACAGGACTTTGGTCGACGCCATGGGCGAGCACTACGCCTGTTACGGCATCGACAACTACAACCACACCGTGGTCCAACCGGAAGCCTCTTTGATCAATATTGCGGCGCTCTACCTCAAGGTCATGGAGGAGCATCTGGCGGTGGATGAGGAGGTGCGCCTGCTGGGTTGGTCACTGGGCGGCAATATCGCCACCGAGATGGCCTGGCAGCTGGAGCAGCGCGGCTTCACCAAGGTTCGTCTGTACCTGTTGGACACCTACTTCAACATGGGGGACGCGGACTTTCTCGGCAATGCCAAGGACGTGCGCGATGACTTCGAGAAGGAGTTGGTCAACAAGGGTATCCCGCCGGATGAATTTCTGTTGAACCGCTGGGAGGAGCTGTACGAGGTCAACCGTGACATGCTTCGCTCCGCCCATGAGCGACCGCTGACGAGCACTCAGGTCGTGCTGTTCAAGGCGCTGGAAGAGGTGGCGCCCGTCGAGGGCCGACCTGGTGGTGTCCCCGATGATCTGGTGCTGAGCTCGGTCTTTGACAACAACGTTGCCGAGTTCTCAAGTTCGGTACCCGCCCTCATTCCATGCCCGGGAGTGACCCATATGGGGATGCTGGATGCCGTTGACTGGATCGCCGAGGTGCTGGTCAACGACCTGACCGACCCCTTGAAGACGTAAGCGTATCGGCGAAGGTGATGCAGTATTTGAAATGTGACTGCCTGAGCCGTTTAGCCCCCGTCGGTCGAGAAGGGCAATGACCTTCATCTCGATCGGCGGGGCTGGCACTCCGCTCACGGGCGACCGACAGGCCTACGGCCAGCCCTTTCAGGTGAGGGCACTGCACCGGCCTGGGCTCGCTATCGCTGGCTTCTGGCTCGCTAGCAGTGGGGCGGGTCAAACGTCGTGGGCGTGCAGCAAAGAGCCTGTGCGACAAGCGCTGGCCAGGGTGCCGTTGCCGTCCGAACTGGAGGGCGCTGTGGCGAAACGGCGCGATGAGTACCGGGCCGGGCGACTCTGCGCGGTCTATGCGCTTGGTCTGTTGGGCATCGACAGCGGCGTGCCGGGCAGGGGGGCTGACCGTCTTCCGCGGTGGCCCCCTGGCGTGCTTGGCAGCATCTCTCACTGCAGCGATCTGGCGTTATCCGCCGTGGCACCCTCTGATTTATATGCAGGGGTGGGCATTGACGTGGAGCAGTGTCTGGACGCTGATGAGACCGATAGCGTGGCAGAGGTGGTCGCGAGTGGTGCTGAACTCCTGCACCTTCCAGGGTGGCTATCGAGGTCTATGGCGGTGACGCTTCTTTTCAGTGCAAAGGAGGCGATCTACAAGGCCATCTTTCCGGGCGTAAAGCGCTACGTGGACTTCGCGGAGGTCTGTCTGCATCGTGCGCTGCCTGGCCTTCTTGTCTTTCGTCCGTCGTGCGCATGGCAATCTGCTGGACCACCCCACGGGAGAGCGCCTTGGCACGAGCATATCGAGTGGCCTGTGGCCTTTCATATTGAAGGGGGCAAGGTCATCACCCTGTGCCTGCTCGGCGGTGAGTCGTAAGGCGGCTCTTGACGGAATGGCGCGGAGCGTCTTGAAGATCGATACGAAGAGCGTTGCGAAAGCCGTCGGACGCCAGGCGTGGAGGTCTCTTTTGGTGCAAGTCAGCAAGAATGGATGCACCAAGAGGGTGCCTTTGCCAGCCCGAAGAGAACGGGAGATAACACCGGGGCCCGTGAAAACATAAGTGGCATGGAACTTGCTTTGTCAGAGTGAGGCGACGATCGCGCACCGCGGCCTGTCGCCACGACTCCGATAACGACAACGTCACCCTGGAGAATTTCCCATGTCCTTAGCTTCGGCCTCTGCTGTGCTCAATCCTGCCCGCCGTTCCTTGGCGCTTTCTGCCTTTGCGCTGTCAGCACTGTCTGTGGCGATGGCGGCTCCCGCCGTTGCCGACGAGGACCCGATCAAGGTCGGCATCCTGCATTCCCTGTCCGGCACCATGGCGATCAGCGAGTCGACGCTCAAGGACACCATGCTGATGCTGATCGAGCAGCAGAATGAAGCGGGGGGGTTGCTGGGTCGCGAGCTGGAGCCGGTGGTGGTTGACCCGGCATCCAACTGGCCGCTGTTTGCCGAGAAAGCGCGTGAGCTGTTGGCCCAGGATGAGGTCGACGTGATCTTCGGCAACTGGACCTCGGTCTCTCGCAAGTCCGTGCTGCCGGTGGTGGAAGAGCTTAATGGACTGCTGTTCTACCCGGTTCAGTATGAGGGGGAAGAGTCCTCCGAGAACGTCTTCTACACGGGCGCTGCACCGAACCAGCAGGCCATTCCGGCCGTCGACTACCTGATGAACGATGTCGGCGTGGAGCGCTGGGTGCTGGCGGGCACCGACTACGTCTATCCGCGCACCACCAACAAGATCCTCGAGGCCTACCTGAAGTCCCAGGGGGTGGCCGACGAGGACATCATGGTCAACTACACCCCTTTCGGTCACTCGGATTGGCAGAACATCGTCTCCGAGATCAAGCAGTTTGGCGGAGCGGGCAAGAAAACCGCCGTGGTCTCCACGATCAACGGCGACGCCAATGTTCCCTTCTATCGTGAGCTGGCCAACCAGGGCGTTGATGCCGCTGATATTCCAGTCGTCGCCTTCTCCGTAGGTGAGCAGGAGCTTTCCGGCCTGGATACGGCTCCCTTGGTAGGCCACCTGGCAGCCTGGAACTACTTCATGAGCGTCGACGAAGACGCCAACTACGACTTTATCGACGCCTGGTACGACTACACGGGGGACGACAACGCCGTGACCAACGACCCCATGGAAGCTCACTACATTGGCTTCAACATGTGGACAGAAGCGGTGCGCAAGGCTGGTACCACCGAGGTGGACGCCGTCAAGGAAGCCATTATTGGGGTGTCGGTGCCCAACCTCACCGGTGGTTACGCCACCATGATGCCCAACCACCACATCACCAAGCCCGTGCTGATCGGTGAAATCCAGGACAACGGCCAATTCTCGGTCGTGTGGGAAACGCCCTCCACCGTCGCTGGGGATGCCTGGTCAGACTACCTGGAAGGCTCCCGCGATCTCATCAGCGACTGGCGTGCACCGCTCGAGTGCGGCAACTACAACGTGGTGCAGGGTAGCTGCGGCGGCGGCGCCGACGTTGCTGCCACGGAGTGACATTCGCTACCAAAAACACGGCCGGGGCGCCATGACGTCCCGGCCAGGACCACGCCCATCATGATGCCCTTGACGATCTGACAAGGGCGCTCACGGAATTCCGCTATGAACACAACAGCATGGCGATACTGGTTGAAGGCGCTGCTGCTGGTCAGCCTGGTCGCTCTTGGGCCATGTGCTCTTGGACAGGACAACGCCGCAGCGCAGGACACCAGTGCAACTCCAGAGGAAGACGCTGGTCGCGAGCTGCTGCAGGCACTCGCTGAGGCCAACTTTCGCGAAAAGGAGGCGGCTATCGATGCCATTGCCGCGAGTGGTGACACGCGCGCACGCGGATGGCTCGAGAGTTTCGCCGAGGGCAAGCTGGCCCAGGTCAAGGACAGCGGCGACATCGTCGTGATTCTGGCCAACCGAGGCCGTCAATGGCCGGTGGCAGATGCCCTCACCATGGAAGAGGCGGGGGAGGTGTCGCGGCGCGAGCTTGACCGGGTCGCCATCAACAATCGTCTGCGTGGCCACCTGGACAGCACTCTGGCCCTGCTGGATCTGCGCGTCGATGATCCCGCGCAGCGGCTGATTGCAGCGAAAGCGCTGCTGGGGGACGTCGATACCGAGGTGGTGGAGTCCCTGTCGGAACTTGCCCAGAACGAGAGTGACCCGGAGGTGGCGGCGGCCCTGACCCAGGCGATTGCCATTCACCGACTGGAGCAGGGCGACAGCGCCGCTGTCGCGGATCTCGCCGGCAGTCTGAATGGACAGGTCAGGGCGGCATTGATGCAGGCCAGCCGCAGCGAAGACGCCATGGTGGCCGACGCGGCGTCCGCAGCGCTGGCTGACATTGAGCAGTCGCTAAAGCTCAATCGCGCCGCAGAGACGCTGTACTTTGGCCTTTCGCTGGGCTCTGTCCTGGTCCTGGCCGCTATTGGTCTGGCGATCACCTTCGGCGTGATGGGTGTGATCAACATGGCTCACGGCGAACTGATCATGCTGGGAGCCTACACCACCTGGGCGATGCAGCAGCTGTTGCCGGGGCAGCCGGGGCTGGCGCTGCTGCTGGCGATACCGGCAGGCTTTCTGGTGGCGGCACTGGTGGGTGTCGCTATCGAGCGGGGCGTCATCCAGTTTCTGAAGGGGCGTCCGCTGGAAACCCTGCTGGCCACCTTTGGTGTCAGCCTGATCTTGCAGCAGCTGGTACGTACGCTGATTTCACCCCTGAATCGTACCGTGGTGACGCCGGAGTGGATGAGCGGCTCGCTGGTCATCAACGATGCGCTGTCGCTGACCCTCAACCGGCTGTACGTGCTCGGGTTTGCGGTGCTGGTCTTTGCCGCGCTGATGCTGGTCATGCGCAGGACGCGATTGGGCCTGGAGGTGAGAGCTGTCACCCAGAATCGTGCCATGGCGCGTTCTATGGGGATTCGGGCGACCCGTGTCGATATCTTGACGTTTGCGTTGGGCTCCGGCGTGGCAGGCCTTGCTGGCGTGGCGCTGTCCCAGCTGACCAACGTGGGTCCCAACCTGGGTCAGAACTACATCATCGATTCCTTCATGGTGGTGGTGTTCGGTGGCGTCGGCAATCTGTGGGGCACCCTGGTCGCCGGGCTCTCGCTTGGCGTGATCAATCAGGTACTTGAGCCCTGGGCCGGGGCAGTGCTGGCCAAGATTCTGGTGCTGGTGTTCATCATTCTGTTCATTCAAAAGCGGCCGCGGGGACTGTTCCCGCAGAAAGGCCGCGCGGCGGAGGGCTGAGCATGATGACATCCCGACACTGGCTTGCTCGCCCCTTTGGCGAGCGCTCAACGCTGACCTTCCTGGCGGTGCTCTGTAGCGCCATGGCTCTGGTGGTGCTGGCCAACCTGTTGCCCGCCGATCACCCGCTTCACGTCTCTACTTATACCGTTACCTTGCTCGGCAAGTATCTGTGTTATGCCTTGCTGGCGGTCGCTGTGGACCTGGTCTGGGGGTATCTAGGCATTCTCAGCCTTGGCCACGGTGCTTTCTTCGCGCTGGGCGGCTACGCCATGGGCATGTACCTGATGCGCCAGATCGGCGACCGCGGCGTCTATGGCGACCCGTTGCTGCCCGATTTCATGGTCTTCCTCGACTGGGATAGCCTTCCCTGGTACTGGCTGGGGTTCGACATGCCGGGCGTGGCCTTTGCGATGGTGCTGTTGGCGCCGGGCCTACTGGCGCTGGTGTTCGGCTTTCTGGCGTTCCGTTCACGGGTCACCGGGGTTTACCTGTCGATCATCACCCAGGCCCTGACCTTCGCGCTGATGCTGGCGTTCTTCCGCAACGAGATGGGCTTTGGCGGCAACAATGGCCTGACCGACTTCAAGGAGCTGCTGGGCTTCGACTTGTCCGCCGACAGCACGCGCCTGGGCTTGTTCATCGCCTCAGGCGTCGCCCTGGCAATAGGGTTTCTGTTGTGCCGAGCCATTGTCGTGAGCAAGCTTGGCCGCGTCTGCGTGGCAGTACGTGACGCTGAGTCGCGCACTCGCTTTCTCGGCTACCGGGTAGAGCGCTACCAGCTGTTCGTGTTCGTCGTCTCGGCGATGCTGGCCGGGGTTGCTGGCGCCCTGTATGTGCCCCAGGTAGGGATCATCAATCCCAGCGAATTCTCCCCGCTGTTTTCCATCGAGATCGTGGTGTGGGTGGCCCTTGGTGGGCGGGCGACCCTGTATGGCGCGGTCATAGGCGCGCTGGCGGTGAACTATGCCAAGAGCGTGTTCACCGGGATCATGCCCGAGGCCTGGCTGTTTGCCCTGGGGGCGCTGTTCGTGCTGGTCACCGTGCTGCTGCCTCAGGGTATCGCCGGGCTATTGTCGCGTCGCCGTCAGCACGATGATGCACCTAACAACATGGCGGTAAAACAGGAGGCGACCCCATGAGTTTTCTGCATGGTCTGGCCGATCGCGATCGTGTCTTCGACTTTCTGGTGCCGCAGGCGTCGCCGGTCGATGTCCGCCATGGCCCCATCCTCTATCTGGAGGATGTCTCCGTCAGTTTTGATGGGTTCAAGGCCATCAATGGGCTCAACCTGACGATCGATGATGGTGAGCTGCGCTGCATCATCGGGCCCAACGGTGCCGGCAAGACCACCATGATGGACATCATCACCGGCAAGACCCGCCCTGATACGGGCAGCGTGTGGTTTGGCAGCCGTCATAACCTGCTGACCAAGAACGAGCCGGAGATCGCACGCCTGGGTATTGGAAGGAAATTCCAGAAACCCACGGTGTTCGAGGCGCTCAGCGTGTTCGAGAACCTGGAGCTTGCCATGGCCACCGACAAGAGTCTGTGGCCCACCCTGGTCGCTCGACTGAATGCCGACCTGCGCAATCGTATCGAAGAGGTCATGGAAACCGTCGGCCTGTCAGCCTTGAGCCGTCGCCAGGCGGGCATCCTGTCCCACGGACAGAAGCAGTGGCTCGAGATCGGCATGCTGCTGATGCAGCGTCCTCGGCTGCTGCTGGTCGACGAGCCGGTGGCGGGCATGACCGAGCAGGAAATGGAGCGCACGGCCGAGCTTTTGAAGGGACTTGCCGGCAAGCACTCGGTGGTGGTGGTGGAGCACGATATGGGCTTCGTCAGGTCCATCGCGCGCACCGTCACGGTGCTGCATCAAGGCTCCGTGCTGGCGGAAGGCAGCATGGACAAGGTGGCCAGCGACCCCAGGGTGGTCGAGGTCTATCTGGGTGGCGATGAGGAGGCTGCATGATGGGACTGGAACGCTTTCCACTGGATCCCGGTGTAAGAAGTGCCTATGTCGTCGCATGGGATCGCGTCACGGGACCCCGCATGAAAAGACGGCGATATCCGCGCTGGCTCGCTGCGCTGGCACATCGGAGGGCCCGCCAATGCTGAACATTCGTGGGCTCAACCAGTTCTATGGCGAAAGCCATACGCTGTGGGACCTGGATCTGCAGGTGCCCAAAGCGGCCTGCACCTGCGTGCTGGGGCGCAATGGTGTCGGCAAGACGACGTTGATGAAAGCCATCATGGGCGAAGTGCCGATCCGTGGAGGAGCGCTGGAATACGCGGATGGCGTGGCTCTGGAGCGCCGTCGGCTGGAAGATCGCTCGCGCCTTGGCATCGGTTACGTGCCTCAGGGACGGCAGATTTTTCCACTGCTGACGGTGGAAGAGAACCTGCGTACCGGTCTGGCAGCGCGCGGGGATGGCCTGCGCCAGGTACCCGAGCGCATCTACGAGCTGTTTCCCGTGCTCAAGGAAATGCGCCAGCGTCGTGGCGGGGATCTTTCGGGCGGCCAGCAGCAGCAGCTGGCCATCGGGCGTGCGTTGGTACTCGAGCCCAAGCTACTGATCCTCGATGAGCCGGGGGAGGGCATCCAGCCGAACATCGTCGCCCAGATTGGCGAGGTCATTCGCCGTCTTATCGCCGATGATGGGCTGACCGTACTGCTGGTGGAGCAGAAGCTCCCCTTTGCTCGCCGTTTTGCAGATCGTTTTGCCATCCTTGATCGTGGCCGGCGCGTAGCGGAGGGCGACATAGCAGCATTGAGTGATGACGTGGTGAAGCGCTACCTGACCGTCTAGGGCGAAAGTGGCGGTCGACAGCTCGCAGCACCAGCCTTGCTCGGGCTCGAGTGAAACGGGAGCCTTTAGCCGTGGGGCTCGGCGGCATCAACCAGGGTGAGCTGGACGTAGTGTCCCCCTGGCACCGGCTGGTTGTGATAGTGCCAGCCGAGCCGCTCGGTGAGCTGAGCTGTCAGCTCTAGGCCAAGGCCGAAGCCCAGGTCGTCGACAGTATCTGGGTAGCCTGCGGGGGCATCGTGGTCGGCATCTTGGCTGTCACCGCTTCCGTCTTCCTGCCCGTCGGCGCGCTGCAGGTTGTCGATAAAGACCGTCTTACCCTGCTGACGCAGGGTGACGTCACCCGCCCAGGTGTGCTGGAAGGCGTTGCGGATGAGGTTGCCAAGGACCATGCGTAGTGCCACCTCGGACTGTTCCAGGGTGGCCGGGCTTGTGGTCACGCTGAGGGCGACGTCCTTGTCGCGTAGCAAGTAGCGGTGTTCTTCGACGATGTCCTGTACCAGCTGATCCAGTGCGATGGGACGGGTGGGCAGATCGATGGGCTCGTCGCGGCTTAGCCACAGGAGGGTTTCCGTCAGATGCTTCATGTTCAGGCTGGCGCGATCCAGGCGATCGATGATCGACGCCAGCACGGATCGGGCCGCAGGCGCCTGCTCCGGCGGTAGCGAGCGGATCAGTTCGATGCCGCTTCGCATCACACTGATCGGCGTGCGCAATTCATGGCTTGAGTGTCGCAGGAAGCGATGTTCCCGTTCGAGACTGTCTTGCTGGGAGGACAGGCTGTCGCGTACCAGCGAGGCCAGTTCGTTGAGCTCGGGGTAGCGGAAGTCCGGCAGAGGGTCCTGCAGGTTGGCGCTTTCCAGATCACGCGCCCACCGGCCCAGGCGCGCTACCGGCTTGCTTAGCTGACGCAGCAGTAGCCAGATCGCTAGTGCCAGGGCGACGGCGGTACTGAGGCTGATAAGCAGAAGGCTTGTGAGGTTGTCACGGATGGTGCGATGTACCAGGCTCGACATCTGCTGGCGTGTCAGAGTGTGGCTGACAAACAGCGTCCCCTCGTCGGTGGGAAAGCGCATGGCGAAGACCAGCCTGCCGCGGCGACCATTCGGCTTCGTCTCACGCGACGTGACCAGGCGCGTATCCTGCTGCGGCGGCTGTGGCAACAAGCTGCGGATCTGCCTGGGCTGTTGCTGCCAGGTCGAGGTGACGGTGAAGGCGTCCAGGTCGGGTTCTGCCGTGCCTTTGGCCCGCTGTCGAATGTGCTGATGCACCGCCTGTTCCATGGCCCCCACCATGGTGCTGTCCATCCCCAGCTTGAAGTAGTGGGCCGCCAGCAGCGAGTAGCCTCCCACCAGCAGCGCACCCAAGGTGAGCAGGATCGCCGCGAGCTGTCGCTTAAGGCGTATCTGACGGATCATCCCGTGCCTCCCTCAAGGCGAACCCGCGTCCGGGGATCGTGTGTATCAGCGGCGGATCGAAGTCTCGATCCACGGCCTTGCGCAGATGGTGCATATGTACCTTGAGGCTATTGCTGTCGGGAGGTTCCTCGCCCCACACCGCCTCCTCCAGAGCGCGGCGGCTGACGACCCCGGGCGATGCGCGCAGCAGGGGTTCCAGCAGTCGCCAGCCGGTAGGTGACAGGTGCAGCGGCTGACCGTCTCTAAGCACCGTCAGGGAGACCAGATCCATCACCAGGCCAGCGTAGTGCAGCCGCTTGATCTGCCCGCTGCGTCGCTGGCCCAGGGCGCGAATGCGCAGCGCCAACTCCTTCAGTTCGAACGGCTTGACCAGGTAGTCATCGGCGCCCGCCTCGAAGCCATCGACCTTGTCGTCGAGGCGGTCGCGGGCGGTCAACATCAGGATGCTGGTGTCATCGCCCGCGTGGCGAACCTCGCGGCAGACGCTCAGGCCATCCAGTCGCGGCAGATTGAGATCCAGCAGGATGACGTCATAGCGATTGTCGCGGATGAGCGTGAGGCCGCGCTGGCCATTGCTGGCGTGATCGCACCGGATCTGCTGGATCTCCAGGTATTGCACGATGGTCATGGCCAGATCCAGGTCATCTTCCACCAGCAGCACGTTCAGCATGGGGTTTCGGCCTCGTCTTCACCGGGCGTGCGTCGCCTCCAGCGTGTGAGCCATTGCTCGAGGCTGGTCTGCAGGCTCAGCAGCACCGGTATCAGGATTAGCGTGATCAGGGTGGCGAACAGGATACCGTATGCCAGCGACACTGCGGCCGGAATCAGAAACTGGGCCTGATGGGACGTTTCTCCCAGGAGGGGATAGAGCCCGGCAAAGGTGGTGGCCGAGGTCAGCACGACGGCACGCATGCGACTTGTGGCGGAGGCGACGATGGCGTCCGGGATGGCCAGGCCTTCGTCTCGCAGCTCGTTGAAACGGGACACTAGCAAAAGGCTGTCGTTTACCACCACGCCGGACAGGGCAATGATGCCATTGAGGGACAGGATCCCGAGGGACAGGTCATTGAGCCAGTGACCGAGCAGCGCCCCGACCACGCCGAAGGGGATCGCGGTCATGATCAGCAGAGGCTGAACGTAGGATTTCAGGGGGACCGCCAGCAGCATGTAGATCAGCAGTATGGCGAAGGCGAAGACCGTGACCATCGAGGACTGGGTTTCCTGCTGCTGCTCGGCCTCGCCAGCGAAGTGGATGTCGACGCCGGGGTAGGCGCTGCGGATATCCGGGACGACCTCCTGTTCGAGCAGGGTCACCAGTTCGCTGGCCGAGATCAGCTCCTTGTCCACGTCGCCGGAAATATAGATGGCCCGCTGGTTATCGATCCGGGTGATGGTGTCGCGGGTGTAGCCGAGACTCGCTGTAGCGACGCTGGACAGCGGCAGCACGGTACCATCCGGTGCACGTACCCGCGACGACAGCACGTCGACCAGCGACTGGCGCTCGCTCTCGGGAAAGCGCACCTTCACCTCTATCTCGTCGTTGCCGCGCTGATAGCGCTGCACCACCTGACCATTGAAGCCCTGCATGACCTGTTCTGCCAGCTCGTCGGTGGTCATGCCAAGCGCGCGCCCCTGGGCGGTGAGGTCGAGCTGAAGCTGAGGTTGGCCCGGGCGGAGATTGTCTTCCAGGCCGCTGACGGCATCGATGGCTTCAAGACGCGCGCGGAACTCGTCGCCGGCCGCGCTCAGCAGGGTATCGTCGCTGGCGCGAAGCTCGACGCGAAGCGCAGAGAAGTCACTGCGCCGGCTCTGAACACTCAGCGTGCGGGTGCCTTCCGGGAGCCCGGCAAGGGCCGTCCACTGGTGTGCGAACTGGTCAAGGTCGTAGGGCGAATCATCGGCAAGCTTGACCGTGACAGTCCCTGACTGGTCATCACTCGAGGTGATCTGCAGGTGCTCGATGGCGCTGACGCCTTTGCCCTGGCGCAGCGTGGTATCGGCCTCGATGGCACTGTCCTGCAGGCGGTCCAGCGCCCGGTGGGTCAAGCCGTAACTCGCATCGTTTTCCAGCGTGATGTTGGCGCGCGCCGTATCGCCTGCAATATCGGGGAAGAAACTCATGCGAATGCTGCCGTTGAACGGCATGGCCAGGACCAGGATCAACAGCGCCGTGAACAGCACTGTGACGCTTGCTCGATGCACCAGAGCGAGCTTGACCAGCGGACGATAGACGGCCTGGGTGAAGCGTTCCATCGCGCCAGAGGCGGCGTCCTGTAGCCGCCCCCACAGCCGGCCAAGACGATGACGGGAAGTCGAGGAGCGGGTATTCAGGTGCGCCAGGTGGGCCGGCAGAATCAGCTTCGACTCGATGATCGACAGCACCAGACACAGGCCGACCACGGCGGCGAATTGGGCGTAGAGCTTGCCCAGTCTGCCCTCTATCTGCGAGAGCGCAAAGAAGGCCACCACCGTGGTAAACACGCCAAACAGGGTGGGCACCGCGACGCGCAGGGTGCCACGAATGGTGTTGTCCAGGGTGTCACCATGGGCGCGGCGCTCGGCGTAGACGCTTTCGCCCACGACCACGGCATCGTCGACCACGATGCCCAGCGCCATGATGAAGCCAAAGGTGGTGAATTCGTTGAGGGTAAGCCCAAGCAAGGGCTCGCCCATGAAGTAGAGCGTACCGCAGAACACAAAGGGGAGACCCATGGCCACCCACAGCGCGACCCTCAGGTTGAGAAACAGCGCCAGCAGGGTAAACACCAGCAGAATGCCGTACAGCGCATTGTCGATCAGCAGCGCCAGGCGTTCGTTGATCGAGGTGCTGCGATCGTACCAGGTGGCCAGCTGCACGTTCTGGGGCAGAAGCCCATCGTCACGCCACTGCTGAATCACTTCGCGGGCGCCAATGACCGAGTCTGAAATGTCATCGGTGCCGGTGGTGACGATCTGTAGCGCGATGCTGTCCTCGCCATCAAAGCGCGACAGGCTGGAGGTGGTGTCGTCGAAGGTGTCGCGGATCCTGGCCACATCACCGAGGCGGATCTGATCGCCCTGGGTGGTGGTGATCAGTGGAATGGCGGCGAACTCATCCTTGAGGTACGCCTGGCGCGACGCCTTGAGCTGCAGGTAGAGATCGGCATTGCGCAATACGGCGCTGGAAGTGCTGGTCGAGCTCGCATTGACCGCCTCCTCTACGTCGGTGAGCGAAAGGCCGTAGGCTTCCAGGCGACCCTCGTCGATCTCGATGGCCATCATTGGATCTAGCCAGCCACTGATCGAGACACGACTGACGTCCTGATGGGCCAGCAGGTCTGCCTTGAGGTCGTCGGCCAACTGCTGCAGGGTGGCGCGGTCAGCGTCGCCATAGAGCTGAATCCACAGCGAGTGCTCCTCGCGCTCAGCCTTGCTGATGACCGGATTGTCAGCGTCGGCCGGAAAGTTGGAGATAGCGTCCACCTGGGTCTTGACGTCTCTAAGCAGGGTATCCAGGTCGTAGTCGGAGGTCTTCTCCACGGTCACGGTGGTGCCACTGGTGGTGGAGGTGCTGACGATCGAATCGATACCGATGACCCCTTCCAGCGCATCCTCGATCTTGATCGCGAGTCCTTCTTCTGACTGCCTTGCCGAGCCACTGTCGTAGCTGACCGAGATGCTCAGGCTGTCGGGTTCGGTGCTCGGGAAGGCCTCCTTCTGGAGGGTGCCAAGGGCGCTGACGCCCAGCGCGATCACCAGCAACATCAAGAGATTGGCAGCGACCGGGTTGCGGGCAAACCAGGCGATCACGCCTTGGCGATGGCTCGTGTCAGACATCCTGTCGGGCCTCCACGGTGGTCACCAGCATGCCCTGGACGTAGCTGCTCAGGGGTTGCACGACCACCCGGGTCGGCTGATCAGCGATCGCCTCGGGCGGTCTTACGTATATCGTGGCACCGTCGCTGAAGACGGCCTCGGTCGAGACGCTGGCCAGAGCGTCATCGTCGGTGACGTACCAGAGCTGTCCGGACTGGCCGAGGGCGGTGGCGGGGAGCTGCCACAACCCATCGAGCGTACGTCCGCTGAGGCTCGCCTCGAGGAACGTGCCGGGCAGCAGGGCGGGGGTCTGGTCGAACGGGGCCTGAACCCCGATCACCAGCGAGCGCTGGCGGCTGGTGGCGTCCAGGTGCTGATGCGCCCGGATGACCTGTCCGGTCCATTGCTCTCCGCTCTCGATATCGGTCAGCGTGACGGGCCAGTCACCCGCAGCAAGCGTGGCCGAGTCCGGTAGTTGCGCCCATTCCGCGGCGGACAGGCTCACGGTGATCTCGATGCGGTCGGTGCTGACCAGGGTGGCGATCTCGGTGCCAGACTGCACGAAACTGCCCGGGGCGATGTGGCGATCGGTGATCAGGGCATCGAAGGGGGCGGTGATGCGGGTCTGGTCGAGGTCCTGGCGAGCGGCGGCCAGCGACGCCTTGGCCTCATCGACCGCCGCCTGCGCGGCGGCGAGCTGGGGGGCGCGAAGTACCAGCGGCGAGTCAGGCTCGCCCGAGAGCCCCGACGAGCGCCACTCGATTCTGGACTGTTCTCCCTGGCGTTGTTCCTCCAGCAGGCTCACCTCGGCAGTGGCCAGCGTCGATTGGGCGACGGCCAGGGCCTCCTGGTAACCACTGTCCTCCAGGGTGGCCAGCAATTCGCCCTTACCGATACGAAGACCTCCCTCGAAGTTGTCGGCAAGGCCGTCGACGCGCCCGGACACCTCGGCGCTCAGGGTCAGCTCGAAATGTGCGCTGGCTTCTCCGTAGGCGATGATGCGGGCAGCGTGGGCCGCGGTCTCTGCGGTGACCACCGTTACCTCGGTGCGCTGGGGGGCCTGCTGGCGGTCTGACTGACGCGCCTGCACCTGGCCTGAATCGGCCTCCGGCTGGCCACCAGGCCTGGGTGGCGAGTGCTGGCCTCGTGCCTGACCTGGCGTGACGACATGAACCACCACCGCCGCCAGTACCGCGAGGGCCAGACTCAGGGGCAGCGCTTTGCTCCAGCGACGTGTCATGGGGTCACTCCCAGTCCGAGTGCCAGGCCGAGGTCGATGCGATTGGCCAGGCGCTGATAGTTGAGGTCATCGAGTTGCGCCTCGAGGTCGTAGGTCTGTTGTTGCACCGAAAGCAGGTCGAGGATGTCGACCAGCCCCGAGCGGTAGCTCGACTGGTACTGGGCCAGGGTAGATTGCTGGCGGTCCAGGGCATTGGCGATGTGCTGCTGTTGCAGGGCGAGAGAGCGCTCGAGCCCGAGGGCATCTTCCACCTCGCCAACCGCCTCGAGCAGGGTCTCGCGGTACGCCTGGTAGCCCTGCGCGGTCTCCAGTTCGGCTTCTTCGGCGGCTGCGCGAAGCTCGCCTCCCTGGAACAGCGGAGCCGTCAGTTGACCCAGCAGCGACCACACCGGATCGGTCAGCAGCGCCTGGGATGGCGAGTCGGCCACGTCCTCGATGGCGGCCTGCAGGCTGATGCTTGGCAGCAGGTCCTTGTAGGCGGCCTGGGTGCGATAGTCGGCCGCCTGAATGGCGTGGTAGGCCGCGATCAGGTCCGGTCGGCGACGCAGCGACTGGCTTGGCAGCTCTGCCAGCGGTGTCAGTACCGCGGGATAGTCGTCGGCCACCTCCTCGCCGCTATCGGGAATCTCGCCCAGCAGGGTCTGCAGTGCACGCTGCTGTTGCGCCAGGCTTTCTTGATACTCCACCAGGCTGGCACGGGCACTGGCCGTGGAGCTTCGCGCGCTGTCCAGATCCTCGAGGCTGCCGAGCCCGCTGCGATAGCGCTCAAGGATCAGGGACTCGTTGCTTTCAAGGGTGGACAGGCGCTGCTGCTGGATGGTGATGGCATGACGCTGCGCGATCAGCGCAAGCCAGCTGGTCATCACGTCGGCCGCCAAGGTGTCCCGGGCGGCCTGATACAGGGCCGCCTGTTGTGCGACGTCCTGATCGGCGGCGGCGGTGCGATCGGCAATCTTCTGCCACAGATCGGCTTCCCAACTGACCGAGACTGAGCCGCTGTAGGTGCTGGCACTGTCTTCGCTGTCACTGGCGCTGAAGCCGGCTTCGACCTCGGGCAGGCGGTCAGCACCGGTCTGGCGCAGCTGTGTCTGGCGGATACGCAGCGTCAACAGGGTCTGTTGCAGGCCGGGGTTGGCCTGCAGCGCCCTTTCAACGAGCTGATCGAGCGCATCGGACGCGATTAGGTCGTTGAGTGAGCCGACGTCGCTACCGCCGACAGCTGCCGACCAGTCCGGCACCTGGGCGATCAAGGCGTCGGTCCTGTCAGGGTAGGAGGTTGGCTCGTCGATCATGGAGCAGCCAGCCAGCGTCAACAGCAGGACGCCCGCCAGCAAGGCAGGGAAAGGGGCCCGAACCATGATAATGGATCTCCTGGGTTCTCGAAGGCGCGCAGCATAGCCGAGCGGGGGGTTAAGGCAGGGTTAACGGCAGTAGCAAGCGGCGTGACAGGAAGGCGATCGAAGGACGGTGGAGGGAAGGTAGAAGAAGGGCGGCAGGAAGGGCGGCAGAAAGGGCGGCAGAAAGGGCGGCAGAAAGGGCGGCAGAAAGGGCGGGGGAGGTCTCAGGCAGACAAATGACCACGCTGCACAGTCCTGGCGACGAGGTCCACAGCAATAGCGACATGCGCACCAAAATGATGCTGGATGCGCTTAGCGGTGCACCGAGTTGGTGCCTTTGATAGCTAAGGGGGCTTCCTGGTGCACTTTCGGTGCACTATATATCATTGATAATAAAGTAAAAAATAGGATTTAGAGGTGAGGTGGTACGACCATTGCACCGTCATCGGGCAGTATTGTGTGGCGTGGCCAGACGGCGTCACCACGAACCATCGCCCGGGAGAACCATGAGCGCGCAGACACTACAGGATGTGACCGATCGGCACGGCCATCGCTTCGACGCGGGACGGCGCTGGGAGGCGAGCCTGTCACTGGGCTTTCGCCATGATGGTGCGGCGACTCGATTACACCGAGTGGATCACCGTGGCCCCTTGAGGGTGCAGCGGCCCTTTTACCCCGAAGGACGCGACGGCACCTGCCACGTCTACCTGTTGCATCCACCGGGCGGGCTGGTCAGCGGTGATGCGCTGGACATTCAAGCACGGGTGGCAAGGGGTGCCAGCGCACTACTCACGACCCCTGCCGCCAGCAAGCTGTATCGGGCGGACAGCAACGAGGTGAGCTGGTCCCAGCGCACCCGGCTGGTGGTCGAGCCCGGCGCCAGCCTCGAGTGGCTGCCGCAGGAAACCATTGCCTTCGATGGCTCTCGTGGGCGCCAATCCACCGAGATCGAGTTGCAAGGGGACGCGCGCTGCCTGGGTTGGGAGGTGCTCGCCCTGGGCCGGCCAGCCAGTGACCTGCCGTTTGCCAGCGGCTACCTGGAACAGAGCTTCAGGTTAGCCCGAGATGGCCAGCCGCTGTGGATCGAGCGTCAGCCGCTTGATCCGCTTCACCGCCGCTTCAGCGGCGCCTGGGGCCAGCGTGGCTGCAGCGTTCAGGCCACCCTTTGGGCCGTAGGCTTGGACGATGGCGCGGCAGCGGTGGAGATGCTGCGTGAACAGCTGGCGGGCCGACAGGGACGCACCGACGATGCTGTCGATCTGTCTTCACCCTCGATGATGCAACAGCCATGGGCGGTCACTCTGCGTGACGGCGTATTGCTGCTGCGCTATCTCGGGCACTCGCGGCATGAAGCTTGGACGCTGTGTGAGGCTGCCTGGAAACTGCTGAGACCGATGTTGCTGGAGCGCACGGCCTGTCCGCCGCGCATCTGGTTCACCTGACTCCACGCCGACCGTCGTCTAGCGAGCGTCGTGTCGTCTGACCTTGAGGAAGTAACGATGGAGCTGACACCGAGAGACAAGGACAAGCTGCTGCTGTTTACCGCGGGGTTGGTAGCAGAACGGCGAAGGGCCAAGGGCCTGAAGCTCAACTATCCCGAGGCGGTCGCGTTGATCAGCTGCGAGATCATGGAGGGGGCCCGTGAGGGTCGCAGCGTCGCCGAGATGATGAGCTACGGCAAGCAGATCCTGGGCCGTGACGATGTCATGGAGGGCGTTGCCGACATGGTCGACGAAGTTCAGGTCGAAGCCACCTTTCCTGACGGCACGAAGCTGGTGACCGTCCATCATCCGATTACCTGAACGGATGCCTGCTCAGTGTCGTCTGCCGCAGCGGCTTGCAGCAGCGACATGGGGGCAGGCCGTTGCCAACGGACCATCAGAGGGCGAGGCATGATACCCGGAGAATACCAACTCAAGGACGGCGAGATCGCACTGTGTGAAGGGCGCGAGCGGGTGACCATCGAGGTGGCCAACCGTGGCGACCGGCCGATCCAGGTCGGCTCGCACTACCATTTCGCCGAGACCAATCCCGCGCTCTTGTTTGACCGCGTCAAGGCGCGTGGCTTCAGGCTGGATGTTGCTGCCGGCAGCGCCGTGCGTTTCGAGCCCGGCCAGACCCGTGAGGTCACCCTGGTCAGCTTTGCCGGCACTCGTCACATCTATGGCTTTCGTGGTGAGGTCATGGGGCCTTTGGGTACTGCACCGGATGTTCAGGGAGACCCGTCATGAAGATCAGTCGTCAAGCCTACGCCGACATCTACGGACCCACCGTGGGCGACCGGGTGCGCCTGGGGGATACCGAGCTGTGGATCGAGGTCGAGCAGGATGCGACCCACTACGGTGATGAGGTCAAGTTCGGCGGTGGCAAGGTGATCCGTGATGGCATGGGGCAAAGCCAGCGTGTCGATGAGGCGGTGATGGATACGGTGATCACCAACGCGCTGATTCTCGACTGGTGGGGCATCGTCAAGGCCGACGTCGGGCTCCAGGCGGGCAGAATCGCTGCCATCGGCAAGGCCGGTAATCCGGATACCCAACCGGATGTCACCATCGTCATCGGGCCGGGGACAGAGGTCATCGCAGGGGAAGGCAAGATCCTTACGGCGGGTGCCATCGATGCCCACGTGCATTTCATTTGTCCTCAATTGGTGGATGAGGCCCTGGCCAGCGGCATCACCACCATGCTGGGAGGTGGCACCGGGCCTGCGACCGGCTCCAACGCCACCACCTGCACGCCTGGCGCCTGGCACATTCATCACATGCTCAAGGCCTGCGACAGCCTGCCGATGAACATCGGCCTACTGGGCAAGGGCAACGCCAGCCTGCCCGAGGCGCTTGAAGCTCAGATCGAGGCAGGCGCCATGGGGCTCAAGCTGCACGAAGACTGGGGGACCACGCCTGCGTCCATCGACACCTGTCTAAGCGTTGCCGAGCGCTATGACGTGCAGATCGCGATCCACACCGACACCCTCAACGAGTCAGGTTTTGTCGAGGATACGCTGGCCGCCTTCAAGGAAAGGGGCATCCACACCTATCACACCGAGGGAGCGGGTGGCGGGCACGCGCCGGATATCATCACCGCCTGCTCGAAAGAGTACGTGCTGCCATCCTCGACCAATCCCACCAGGCCTTACACGGTGAATACCGTCGATGAGCACCTGGACATGTTGATGGTGTGCCACCATCTGGACCCGAATATTCCCGAAGACGTGGCCTTTGCTGATTCGCGTATTCGTCGGGAGACCATCGCCGCCGAAGACATCCTGCAGGACATGGGGGTGATCTCGATGATCGCCTCTGACTCCCAGGCCATGGGGCGAGTGGGCGAGGTGGTATGCCGCACCTGGCAGACGGCCCACAAGATGAAGGTCCAGCGCGGGTTGCTGCCCGAGGATGAGGCGTGCGGTGCAGACAATCTTCGCGCTCGGCGCTACATCGCCAAATACACCATCAATCCGGCAATCACCCATGGTATGGCCGAAGAAATCGGGTCGGTCGAGGTGGGCAAGCTGGCGGATCTGGTGCTCTGGGATCCGGCGTTCTTCGGGGTTAAGCCCGCTCTGGTTCTCAAGGGCGGAATGATCGCCATGGCGCCCATGGGGGACCCCAACGCTTCGATTCCGACGCCACAGCCCGTGCACTATCGGCCGATGTTCGGTGCGCTGGGGCAAGCGGCCGCGGCGACGCGGGTGAGCTTTGTGTCCCAGGCAGCGCTGGACTCAGGACTCAAGGAGTCACTGGGTTTGGCCAGCCGGCTGGTGGCATGTCGCAACGTGCGCGGCATCCGCAAGCGCGACATGAAACTGAATGATCGCTGCCCCGACCTCAAGGTTGACGCCCAGACCTATGAGGTGACCTGTGATGGCGAGCTTTTGACCTGCGAGCCGCTGGACGTACTGCCCCTTGCACAGCGCTACCACCTGTTCTAGGGCGTGTCAGAAAAGTGCCTGCGCTCGTCGACTTTTCGCACAAACCCTAGGGCTGCCCGTGGGGTGAGGTGGTGGAAATAGGGAGAACCGCACGTCGCGGCCGCACTACATTTTAGGAGATATCGATGAGCACGTTGCTGTCATTGACACAGCGTCTTGGCCCGCTGGCGGAGGACCAAGCCGAAGACACGCTGACCCTGGCCTATGACGATCGTATCAAGGGCCGCCTGAGGGTCACCTTGGATAGCGGGCGCGGAGCTGGACTGTTCCTGGAGCGCGGACCGGTGCTGCGCCATGGTGACGGACTGGCCAGCGACGATGGCGTGTGCGTAAGGGTAGTGGCGGCCCCAGAACCGGTAGTGAGTGCCTGGATTCTGCCTGGACCGCAATCGGACCTGGCCCTGGCGCGACTGTGCTATCACCTGGGAAACCGGCATGTGACGCTGGGCATCGGGTGCGGCGTTTTCCAGGGGCAGGAGTGCCGCTACGTGCGGATTGCCCCTGATCATGTGCTGGAAGAACTCGCCGAGCGGCTGGGCGCCATCCTCGAGCGACACCAGGCGCCCTTCGATCCGGAGCCGGGCGCCTACACCATGGGCGGACATTCCCATGGGCACTCGCACGGGCACTCGCACCAGCATTCGCACGGGCACTCGCATGATCACTCGCACCATCACGCCCATGCGCACTCGCAGGAGCCTTCCGGCCAGTCTCAGGACCCGTCCAGGGAGCCGGTCTGATGTCCGGGATCGCGACGGTTTCCTCACCGGACCTTGCGCTAGGCGACTTGGCGCTGCTGGGCCTGTTGCAGCTCGTCAGTCCAGCCTTGCCGATTGGGGCCTTCGCCTGGTCCCAGGGGCTGGAAAGCGCGTTTGAGCTGGGTTGGGTCACCGACGAGTCCAGCCTGGGTGACTGGTTGGAGGGGGTGCTGGAGGATGGCCTGGCGATGTGTGAACTGCCGGTGCTGATGCGCCAGATGACGGCCTGGCAGGCAGGCGACGCGTCCCTCGTTGCAGAGTGGGACCGCTGGCTCGCCGCAGTCCGCGAGACCCGTGAGCTGTTGGAGGAAGATCGCCAGCTGGGGGCTTCCTTGACACGCCTGATGGGCAATCTTGGCCTGCTGCCCGAGACAGCGTTGCCTGCTGCGCCAGGCTATGTGACCGCCTTTGCGGCGCTGTCGGTGCAGCGCCAGGTGCTGCCGCACAGCGCCATGCTGGGGTTTGCCTGGGCCTGGCTTGAGAACCAGCTGGCAGCGGCCTGCAAGGCACTGCCCCTGGGGCATACCGCGGCACAGCGAATAGTAGAACGGCTGCGTCCGGCGCTGGTCCACGCGGTGGAGCGCGCCGAGGCGCTGCGAGATGACGAGCTCGGTCCGGCCTTGCCTGGCGTCGCGCTTGCCAGCAGCCTGCACGAGACCCAGTACTCGCGCCTGTTTCGCAGCTAAGCAAGCCCTTGCCCAGCGCTATGGCTTGACGACATGAAAGACAAGGTATCGACGTCATGACCGAACGTCGCCCTTACCATCATCCTGGCCCCGAGCGTGGGCCAGACACGACCGCCAGGAGAAGGCCATGATCAGCACTACGACTCCCTCCCAATGTCTACGCGTCGGTGTCGGCGGTCCAGTAGGTTCCGGCAAGACCGCATTGCTTAGGCAGCTCTGTCGAGCGCTACGAGATCATTACGATATCGCCGTGGTGACCAATGATATCTACACCAAGGAAGATGCGGACTTCCTGACCCGCAATGAGGCGCTGTCGCCCGATCGCATTCTCGGGGTCGAGACCGGTGGCTGTCCGCATACCGCGATACGTGAGGATGCCTCGATGAATCTGGCGGCCATCGATGATCTCCATCAGCGTCATCCGGGGCTCGAGCTGGTACTGGTGGAGTCCGGAGGCGATAACCTGTCGGCGACCTTCAGCCCGGAGCTGTCTGACCTCACGCTGTACGTCATCGATGTGTCGGCGGGGGACAAGATTCCGCGCAAGGGTGGTCCCGGGATTACCAAGTCCGATCTCTTGATCATCAACAAGATCGACATCGCTGAGCAGGTGCATGCTTCTCTGGACGTTATGGAGCGTGATTCTCGCAAGATGCGAGGAGATCGACCATTTGTCTTTGCCAACCTGTACGACGGGGTCGGTCTAGAGACCATTATCAGTTTTATACTCGAGCGGGGCATGCTGCCCGATCGTCGTACCGAGGCGGTCCAAGCCTGAGCGTTTCGCAAGGGAATAAGGCCGCGCCTGGCGTGGCGTCTTTTGTCTGCAAGGAGTTTGTCATGACACAGCGCATCACTGCGTCTCACGTTGTTCCGGCGGTGGCCGCCCTGGGTTTGAGCCTGGCCGCGCCGGTGGTGTTTGCACATCCCGGTCATGGGGTAGAGCACGGTGGTCTTGCCAGCGGTTTGATGCATCCCTGGCTTGGGCTTGACCACTTGCTGGCCATGGCAGCCATCGGCCTGTGGAGTCTTGGGCAGGGCGCCAGCATGCGTCGACTGACGCCGCTGCTGGCGCTGGTGGGTATGCTGGTGGGTGCTGGTATCGCCCTGGCGGGCTGGGTCTCTCCGTCGCTGCTTCCGGGCGTCGAGAGCGGCATCGCCATGTCGGTGCTGGTGGCCGGTGTGATGACAGCGGCGCTGCTGCGTTTACCGACAGCGTTAGGCGGCGTGCTGGTAGTGGCGGTGATGGCGCTGCACGGCATCGCCCACGGCGCCGAGATGCCGGCCGCCGCGTCTCTGGTGGGCTATGTCATCGGGTTCTCGATCTCGACATTGGCGATTACCTTGCTGGCACGCTCGCTGGGTGGCTGGCTGGCTGCGCGCGAACAGCGCCTGCTGCGCGCGCTGGGTGCCGTCATTGCCCTGTGCGGCGGGATCCTGGCCATGAGTTGAGGCCGCCGCGGGGTACGCCCGCTGGTGTGACTCAGGGACCGCGCCCGGCTTCGTGCCGGGCGCTTCCGTTGTCGGCCGGGGTTTTACGCTATCATCGGCGCCACTCGACCAACGAAAAGGAAGCGCCATGGGATGGCTGGGTAAAGCACTGAAAGGAAGCCTGCTGGTGGTGTTGCTGGCATGGCCAGGCATGGCCATCTGGCAAAGTGTCAAGCCGTTGCCCAGCGACGTGGGCAAGGCGTGGCCGATGCGCTCGGTCGAGCGGGTGTCGTTGCTTGCCGATCGCACCTGGTACGACCGGCGGGGACAACAGCAGCTGGATCAGCAGATCTTCGACGAGGCGGTGTCGATGATCGGCGAGGCCCGCCGCCTGATCGTGATGGACATGTTCCTGTTCAATCGCCTGGAGGGCCAGACGGGGGCGAGAAGCGCCCGTTTCAGGCCTATCGCCAAACGTCTGACGGACGCGTTGGTAGCGGCACGACAGCGTGATCCCGCGCCGCGTATCGTGGTGATCACCGATCCTCTCAATACCCTTTACGGGGGGCAGCAGGTGGCGCTTTACCAGCGCCTGGAAGACGCCGGGGTAGAGCTGGTCATGACTCGGCTCGATAGACTGCGCGCCTCCAACCCGCTGTGGTCCGGACTCTGGCATCTCGGCCTGCATCGTCTCGGCAACGATAGTAAAGGAGGCTGGTTGCCCAATGCGTTTGGCGGCGAGCCGGTGACGCTACGAAGCTATCTGGCGCTGCTCAATTTCCGTGCCAATCATCGCAAGACACTGACGGTCGATACGCCCCAAGGCTGGTCGACGCTGATTTCCACGGCAAATCCCCATGACGCCAGTAGCCTGCATTCCAATGTAGCGCTACGTATCGATGGTGCATTGGCCGGGGATGTGATCGCCTCGGAGGCTGAGGTGGCGTCATGGTCCGGCGTTGAGGTGGCCTTGCCCGATAGTCGAGAGACAGGACCAGGCAACGCTGACCGTCGCCAGTCGTCAGGCGCCGAGGCAAGACTGCTGACAGAGGCAGCCATCCGTGACGCCGTGCTGGCGCGTATCGAAGAGGCTTCCCCAGGCGACAGGCTCGATCTTGCCGCCTTCTACCTGGCCCATCGCGAGGTGATCGCGGGACTGAAACGCGCCGCGTCACGCGGCGCCACGGTGAGGGTGCTGCTGGACCCCAACCGCGAGGCATTCGGTTTCAGCAAGGGTGGGTTGCCCAACCAGCCCGTTGCCGAGGAACTGCTGGCCTCGGGGGTTCAGGTGCGTTGGTGTCTGACGTCGGGAGAACAATGTCACAGCAAGGTTGTGCTGCTACGCAAGGAGGCGACGGCTGATCCGTCTGCACGCGATGCGGTCATCCTTGGCTCCGCCAATCTGACCCGGCGCAACCTGGATGACCTTAATCTCGAAAGCAGTGTCGAGGTAACAGGTCGGGAGCTGCCGGTGATCGATGCCCTGGGGCAATGGTTCGACCTGCGCTGGGAGTCGCCTCCCCATCACCGGGCCAGCCGCGCCTGGAGCGAGCGGGACGCCAGTGGCCGGCTGGCAGCGTGGCGCTATCGTGTGATGGAAGCCACCGGCCTGTCGACCTTCTGAGCGACGCGGAGCCGGGAGCTTGGCGGGCTAACGCGGGCGCGGTGAGACGCGTTGGCGCTGCAACTTGACAGTTTTGACCAGCGTGCCCATGTTTTGCACGGTTGGGCCGGTATGTCGCCTGTGCCTTGGGCCACGTTCCCCCTGGAGGCTGTCTGCCACGTCCGGCCGGCGTGGCGACGATGTCATTGAGTGAAAATTGGCACAAGGAGTGCTCAAGCAATGGACAAGGTTTGGCTGGTGGTGAAGGTGGTGATTCTGGCGCTGGTGGCCATTGTGGTGGTGCAGAACATCGACATGGTGCAGGTGAATCTGCTTGGCTGGACGCTCGCGATGCCGATGGCCTTGCTGGTCGTGGTGATCTATCTGCTGGGCATGGTCAGCGGCCGGGGTCTGATGGGGCTGATTCGTCGCCTGAAGGGCAAGGAGACCCATCGGCATTGACCGCTGACGCGGTGGCCAGACGCCGGCGTGGATCCTGGTGCCATGCCAGTCCGAGCCGGCAGTTGTGTTCGAGTTCGGCGATGACCTGGGCGCCTAACAGGAGAATGACGGCGCCTATCTCCAGGCTCAAGAGGACCACGATCAGCGTGGCCAGCGGGCCATAAACGGCACTGACCAGCGACAGGTTAGCGAAATAGTAGACCAGCGCGATCCTGACGCCTTCCCACATCAAGGCGGCGGCAAACCCGCCCGCCAGTGCCCGCCTGAGCGATATTCGCACTACCGGCAGAACCTTGTAGATGGCGCTGAACAGCAGGAAAACCCCGAGAAAGCTGGTCAGGTTGAGGGCGGTGTCCGACAGAGATGCCAGCGGCAGTTCCTTGCCATTGATCGCCATCCAGAGACCGTTCAAGGTGTTAGCCAGGCTGACTGCCATGGCCAGCGCCAGCAGCGCAGCGCTGAGTACCAGCATGAACGCATAGGGCAGCAGAAAGGAGACCCACAGGCTGCGGCTATCCTTGACGTCGGGTTTGCGGAAGATCAGTGCCAGCGCGTCTTCCAGCATGCGAAAGGCAAAGGAACTGAACAGCAGCAGCACCGGGATACCGTAGATCCCGATCGCATCCCGCGAGTCGAGCAGCGCACGCACGGACTCCAGCATGACCTCGGCGTGGGTCGGGGCAATGTGGCGCGCCTGCAGGGTGATGACATTGATCAGCTGATCTTCGTCCACCACCTGGGCCATGGCGACCACCATCAGGGCAAACAGTGGAATGGTCGACAGCAGGATATTGAAGCCAACACCGCCGGCCAGCAGCATCCCCCGGTTATGCAGGAATTGGCTCAAGACCCGCCACATGAACAAAGCCAGTCGGGGCAGCAGGGTGAACATGGCGTGTTGATACCAGCGTGGTGCGGTCATGGGCCCAAATCGTCCTTGAGGGATAAGGCATGATACGCTCGGACGCACCATTAGCGTCAAACGCGCGGTGAACCCACCGCCACGACGGCACCGGCATGGACGAAGGAGGTGCAGAGCATGCAATTGAGTCGACGCCTGTCGATCCCCTACAGCGATATCGTGATGACCGCGATACGTGCCCAGGGCGCCGGTGGTCAGAACGTCAACAAGGTAGCGTCAGCGATCCATCTGAGATTCGACATCGCCAGTTCGACGCTACCTGACGACGTCAAGGAGCGACTGCTGGCGCTTAACGACCACCGCATCACCCAGGACGGCGTGGTCATCATCAAGGCGCAGTCCGAACGCACCCAGGAAGCCAATCGAGCGGCGGCACTGGCACGCCTGCAGTCGCTGTTGCAGCAAGGTCTGGTAGTGCCCAAGGCGAGGCGGCCGACCAAGCCGAGCAAGGCGGCCAAACGACGTCGGCTCGAGGGCAAGAAGCAACGCGGCAAGGTCAAGGCCCTGCGTGCCAGACCGGATAGCTAGTCACCATGCTTGAGCGAGCCATCGCTAGAGGACGCAACAGGGGGAACCGCTGGGCCGGCCAGCAGTCAAAGCCGAGACAGGCGGTGGCGGTTAGAGCCCGCAGGAGTCAGGCCCAGGAGTAGTGTTTGATAATGCTTGCTAAGGCCTACTTTCGCCAATGGCTGCCCCTGACGTTGTAGCCCACTGGCAGTATGCTGTGACTAGCTGGACCAGCGTTCCGGCGGGCATCGTGAAGGGCCTGGTGAAGAACATGGCGAAGGCCTGTTGAAGAATATGGCGAAGGGCATTGCGAAGGACAGCGCGACGCAAGAGTAACGGCACAAGAAAGGATCGCTGCCACGGCGCAGGCGTGTGGCGTGGCGCGATAAGAGATAACGGACGCTAATCATTGCACCCCCAGGGAGACCCCGAATGGAAGAGATCAACCCCGACAAGGACAATAATACCGAGCAACATGGCCGTGGTAGCGAGACTCAGCCTGCACCCGCCTCTTCAGGTGGCTCTGGCTTGTTCTCGGATCATCGGGTGAAGGGCATTGCAGCGGTAGCGGGTGTGAGCTTGATCTGGGCCATCGGTGCCCAGTTGAGTGCCAGCTCCAATAATGAGGCTCGCACCGCGCTCTCCAAGGAGCTAGAAGCGAGCGAGTCTCGCGTTCAGACCCTGCGCGAGCAGGTAGCAGGCTTGGAAGAGAGCCAAGAGACCCTGTCCGCTCAGCGTGACGAGCTGGAAAGCCAGGTGGCGCAGTGGCAGGAAGCGGAGACCTCGCTTGAGGAGTTGCGCGGACAGCTGGCGACGCTGAAGGAACAGGAGCAGGCCGCTCGCTCTGCTCGCGCCAGCGCCGAGGAACAGGCTGCCCAGGTGGAAGCGGACCTCAAGGAATTGGAAGCCACCCAAGCCGCATTGGAATCTGATCTGGTGGCCGCTCGCAACCGGCTGGAAGAAGCCCAGAGCGAGCAGCAGTCGCTGATCGAACAGCGAGATACCCTCAGGGCCGAGTCAGAGTCGCTGACCAGTGACATCGATGACGCCGAAAAACGGCTTGCCGACCTGAGCAGCAGCATCGAGGAAAAACAGACGTCTGTGGGCGATCTCGAGCAGCAGGTGGCACGGCTGGAGACCGAGCAGCAGGAGGCTCAGCAGCAAGCCGAGCAGGCTCAGTCCCGCCTCGAACAGATTCTTGCCGAGAACGCCGAAGAGCGCGAGCAGTCCGAGGCCCGCGTACGTCAGGCCGAGGCCCGCGCCGAAGAGGCAGTGGCCCGTCGCGACGAACTGTTTGCCAAGGTCAAGGAGCTCGAAGCGCGAGCCGAAGAGCGCCGCCAGCGCTTGGCGCGCCTCAATGGACAGCTGGATACCTGGCGCATCGAGCTGGAAAACCTGGATCGTGCTACCGCTGAGGCGGCCGGTCACTCCAGCTCCACCGCGCAGAACGGAGGTAGCACTGGGTCGGTCGAGGTCATCCGCAGCGGCCAGGGGGACGGCCAGCGTCCGACTTCCGTCGCTGATGGGGCCTCGGTCAATGGCGACGACAGCGCCTCATCCACCGGCTCGGCTGCCGATCCGGCCAGCCAGAGCGACACCGAGTCGTCCGGTGAGAGCGCGGCAGCCGCCAGCGAGCAAGGCTCTAATGAAAGCGCGGCGGACGACGAGGATGTGGCGTCGGCTGAAGCCACGGGCAAGCCCTCCAGCGACGAGGAGCAGTCCTCGCAGCAGAGCGCTGGTGCCGGTGCTGGTGAAGAAGGCACGGCTTCGGGCGCTGAAGAGAGCACGGCCTCGGGTGCAGAAGACAGCACCGCCGCGAGCGAGCAGACCTCCAAAGCGGATGAAGCGTCCACCAACGGGTGGACGGATGAAGTCGCCGCAGGCGCTGCCGGTGCAGTGGAAACCGTCAAGGATGTCGCCCGCCAGGCCGCCGAGAAGGTACGTGATGCCGCTTCCGCGGTAACAGGAGATGACGCCGCCGAGGATAGCCGTCAGTAACAACGATGGAACGCAGTACCCGCAACGAGCGAGCCCACGGGCTCGCTCGTTGCGTAGTGGACGCCATTCATGCGTGATCCGGCTTAACCTCGCCCGTCGCTGCCTCTATACTGGCCCGGCGGGCTATCCGCACCCATCTGGTAACAGGAGCGAGACGTGATCGAAGGGGTCAAGCATATCGTCGCCGTGGCATCCGGCAAGGGTGGCGTAGGCAAGTCGACAGTGACCGTCAATCTGGCGCTGGCCATGGCCGCCGAGGGCTATCGTGTCGGCGTTCTCGATGCCGACATCTATGGACCGAGCCAGGCCCAGATGCTGGGTGTCGGTGAGGGTGTGCGGCCACAGGCGAGTGGGGAAAACCAGTTCCTGCCCCTCGAAGCTCACGGGCTCCAGGCGATGTCCATGGCCTTTATGGTGGATGTGCGCGAGCCGATGGTCTGGCGCGGACCCATGGTGGCTGGCGCCTTTCAGCAGATGCTCAACCAGACCCGCTGGAACGAACTGGATTACCTGTTCATCGACATGCCCCCGGGCACCGGCGACATTCAGCTGACACTGGCGCAGAAGGTGCCCGTCGATGGCGCCGTGATCGTCACCACGCCCCAGGATATTGCCCTGCTCGACGCGCGCAAGGGCATCGAGATGTTCCGCAAGGTCAAGGTGCCGGTGCTAGGCGTTGTCGAGAACATGAGCCTGCATACCTGCAGCCAGTGTGGCCATAGCGAGCCGGTCTTTGGTGAAGGCGGTGGCGAACGGATCGCCGCAGAGTACGACACCCGAGTGTTGGGCCGGCTGCCACTTTCCCTGACGATTCGCGAGCAGGTGGACAGTGGGCGGCCGAGCGTGGTGGCAGAGCCTGAAGGCGAGGTCGCGACGTCCTTCCGTGAGATGGCTCGCCAGGTGGCAGAGCAGGTTGGTGCCCAGGGCGGTGATGATGGCCCGAGCATCAGCTTCAGCGACTAGAGCATCAGTCCCAGCGACACGAACGTAGCCTGGTGGCGCTGACCCGGGTCAAGCACCCACAGGGCAGGCGTGACTATTGCATCGTGACGTGGCATCGGGGGGCCGCTATCATGTGGCCCCACCGAACGCGTCCACTCTTTGAGCACCCAGCAGGAAGTCCCATGAGCATCAAGTCCGACAAATGGATCCGCCGCATGGCCGAAAACGAGGGCATGATCGAGCCCTTCGAGGCCGACCAGGTTCGCTACGTCAACGAACGGCGGGTCATCTCCTATGGGACCTCGAGCTACGGCTATGACGTTCGCTGCGCCGATGAATTCAAGGTGTTCACCAATATTCACTCGGCGGTGGTCGATCCCAAGGCCTTTGACGAAAAGAGCTTTGTCGACGTCAAGGGTGACGTCTGCGTGATTCCGCCGAACTCCTTCGCGCTGGCGCGCACCGTTGAGTACTTCCGCATCCCGCGCAGCGTGTTGACCATCTGCCTGGGCAAGTCGACCTACGCCCGCTGTGGCATTATCGTCAACGTGACCCCGCTGGAGCCCGAGTGGGAAGGTCACGTGACCCTGGAATTCTCCAACACCACCAACCTGCCGGCCAAGATCTACGCCAACGAAGGCGTGGCGCAGATGCTGTTCCTCGAGTCCGACGAGGTGTGTGCCACCTCCTACGCGGATCGTGGCGGCAAGTACATGGGACAGCGCGGCGTCACCCTGCCGCGTACCTGATGGCTAAAGAGCGCTAGCCCTCGGTAGGGGGTATCAGCGCTGGGTAGCGAAAAAAGCCCGCTGACCATGTCAGCGGGCTTTTTCGACTGCAGCTCGTGGCGCCAGACAGCGTGGGCGCTGACGGAGTTGGCGTCCGGCAAGCTTATGGCGTGGCGCTGTTACTCATCCTCGTCCAGCTCTTCGGCGGCATCCTCATGAGACAGGCGCATGCCCCCTGGCGGCAGAGGCTGGCCGTCGATGGTGGCAATGTCGCCCTCGAGGCGTAGCCGTCCCTCCAGGAACCAGCGTACCGCGATTGGGAAGATCAGGTGTTCACGGCTGAGCACACGCTCTTTCAGCCTGGCTTCATCATCATCGGCCTGCACCTTGACCGCCGCTTGGATAGCCACCGGTCCACCGTCCAGCTCTTCGGTCACGAAGTGCACGCTGCAGCCGTGCTCGGCAACGCCGTCGGCCAGCGCGCGGGCATGGGTGTGCAGTCCCTGATAGGCAGGCAGCAGGGAGGGATGGATATTGAGCATCCGGCCCAGGAAGCGCTGCACAAAGCGCGGCGTCAGGATTCGCATGAAGCCCGCCAGTACCACCAGGTCAGGCTCATGCCGCTCGATCACCTTGATCAGCGCACCATCAAAGGCTTCGCGGCTTTCGTACTCGCGATGGGGCAGCGCGACGGCGTCGATGCCTGCGTCCCGAGCCCGCTTGAGACCATGGGCATCGGCAACATTGGAGACGACTGCGACGATCTCGCCGCCCAGCTCATCGTGGGTCTGCGCATCGATCAGTGCCTGAAGATTGCTGCCGCCGCCAGAAATCAGCACGACGACTCTGGGCAGGGAGGCCTGCTCGGGAGTGAAACCGTTCAGCTCTCCATCGTTGACGCCGTCACTCATGACCCGGACTGCTCCAGCTGTACCTGCTCCTCATCACCCTGGCGCTCGGCGATGACACCGATACGGTGCACGCCTTCACCCTGGGCCTGCAGATGGGCTCTGATCTGGTCGGCCTGTGCCTCAGGCACCACCAGAACCATGCCAATGCCGCAGTTCAACACGCGGTGCATTTCATGTTCGTCCACGTTGCCCTGCTGCTGTAGCCAGTCAAACACGGCGGGGCGCTGCCAGCGGCTGGTGTCGACATGGGCCGTCAGGTGCTCCGGCAGCACGCGGGGCAAGTTCTCGAGCAGGCCGCCGCCGGTAATATGCGACAGCGCATGGACCTGATAGTCGTCATGACGCAGCAGCTCCAGCAGCGGCTTGACGTAGATCCGGGTGGGGGCCATCAGGGCATCACCCAGCGGCTGACCGTCGATGTCGGTGTCGAGCTTGGCTCCAGACACTTCCAGAATCTTGCGGATCAGTGAGTAACCGTTGGAATGCGGGCCAGAGGAGGTCAAGCCAAGCAGGACATCACCCGCGCCGACCTTGGAGCCGTCGATGATCTCGTCCTTTTCCACGACGCCCACGCAGAAGCCGGCCAGGTCGTAGTCACTGCCTTCATACATGCCAGGCATCTCGGCGGTTTCACCACCCACCAGGGCACAGCCCGCCTGCTCGCAGCCGGCGCCGATGCCCGTCACCACGTCGGCAGCAATGTCGACGTCAAGCTTGCCGGTGGCGTAATAGTCGAGAAACAGCAGGGGTTCTGCTCCCGCCACCACCAGGTCGTTGACACACATGGCGACCAGGTCAATGCCGATGGTGTCGTGGCGACCGAGGTCCATGGCCAGTCTCAGCTTGGTGCCGACGCCGTCGGTGCCGGACACAAGAACAGGCTCGCGGTAGCCGGTGGGCAGCTGGCACAGCGCGCCGAAGCCACCGAGACCGCCCATCACCTCGGGGCGAGTGGTGCGTTTGGCCACACCCTTGATGCGGTCAACCAGAGCGTTGCCAGCGTCGATATCTACGCCGGCATCCTTGTAGCTGAGCGAGGCTTTCTTGGAAGAGGAGGAGTCGGTCATGACAGATCCTGTGGAGTCGGTCGACCCGCGGGCGTGGTGCGCACCACCGGGCGAACGTGAGACAATGGGCACGTTGGGGGCGAGGATTGTAGCACTGTGCACCGTCCGTCGCAGCCATGATGCATGGCCGGCCCGTCATCACATGGAAACGTGGTCTCTTGGGGAACAGCGAATGAACAAGCAGTGGTGGATCGTCGTCGCCGTCGCAGCTGCCGTACTGTGGTTTTTTGTGAGTATCGAACCGGTGCTGGCGCCGTTCTTTGTCAGCATGGTGCTGGCCTATCTGGGGGACCCGATTGCCGATCGCCTGGAAGATCGCGGGTTGTCGCGGCAGTGGTCGGTGGCGGTCGTGTTTGTGCTGCTGACCCTGCTGGTGGGATTGACCCTGCTGCTGGTAGTGCCGCTGCTCGGGCGGCAGATTGGTCAGCTGGCCGAGGCTCTGCCGGCGATCCTGAACTGGGTTCAGAGCACGGTACTGCCTCAGCTCCAATCCTGGACCGGACTCGACCTGAGCACCGACTTCGATCAGCTGCGCCAGGCGCTGCTGGCCAATTGGAAAGAAACCGGCACCCTGGCCGCCAGTGTGCTGGCACAGGTGTCTCGCTCCGGCTTGGTGTTGGCCGGGTGGCTGGCCAACCTGGCCCTGATACCGGTGGTGACCTTCTACCTGCTGTTGGACTGGGACGTGCTGGTAGGCAAGGTGCGGCGCCTGCTTCCGCGACAGTGGGAGCCCACCGCCGTGCGCTTGGCCAAGGAGTGTGACGAGGTGCTGGCGGCGTTTCTGCGCGGGCAGTTGATCGTCATGCTGTGCCTGGGTGTGATCTACGCGGTAGGCCTGACCCTTCTGGGTGTGCGTTTTGGCCTGTTGATCGGCCTGCTGTCGGGGCTGGCCAGTATCGTTCCGTACCTGGGCGTCATCGTCGGCATCACGGTGGCTGGCGTGGTGGCATTTTTCCAGTTCGGCGACTGGTTGATTCTGTTGGGGGTGGCGCTGGTGTTCGGTTTCGGGCAGCTGGTAGAGAGTACGCTGCTGCAGCCAAAGCTGTTGGGCGACAAAATCGGTCTGCATCCTGTGGCGGTCATCTTCGCGGTGCTTGCCGGTGGCCAGCTGTTTGGCTTCACCGGGGTGCTGCTGGCCTTGCCGGTGGCCGCCATGGTGATGGTCGTGCTGCGCTACCTGCATGAAACGTACAAGAACTCGTCGTTGTACGATGCCCATCAGCAGGGACGTGACGGCGCTCGCCAGCCCGCAGCCAATGCCGACGAGGACGTGCGATGAGCCGGTCTCCTGCACAGCTGCCCCTGGGGCTTGGGCTGCGTGATGATGCCACCTTCGAGAACTATCACGCGGGGGGTAACAGCCCCGTGGTGGAATGCCTGCGTCAGCAGTTCGAGGACGATGGGGAGTCGTTTCTGTATCTGTGGGGCGGCGAGGGGGTCGGGCGCAGTCACTTGCTCCAGGCGGCCTGCCATGAGGCTTCAGGCCGGGATTTCAGGACGCTGTATCTACCCCTGGAAGAACTCGGACACTTTCCTCCATTGATGCTGGAGGATATCGAGCGGCTCGATCTGCTGGCCATCGACGATCTGGACAGAGTAGTCGGGCGCAAGCGCTGGGAAGAGGCGTTGTTTCATGCCTTCAATCGCCTGCGTGACAGCGGCAAGCGGCTGGTGATTGCGGCGGACAGGCCCCCCCGGCAGCTTGATGTCCAGCTGCCAGATCTTGCGTCACGGCTGACCTGGGGCATGACCTTTCACCTGCGACCCTTGTCCGACGAGGACCGCATGAGCGCGTTGACATTGCGAGCACGGGTGAGGGGCATGGAAATGCCCGGCGAAGTCGCGCGCTATATCCTGCACCGTGGTCCCCGCGAGCTTGGCGAGTTGTTTCGCTGTCTTGATGTGCTGGATAGCGCCTCTTTGTCGGCGCAGCGCAAGCTGACGATCCCTTTCGTCAAGCGCGCTCTGGATTGGTAGAGGCGGCAACCGGGTTGCCGCCGTCGACTTACCGACTCAACTGCAGTTCACTGTGCCCGCCGTTGCTTAGCGAGACTTCCTTTATCACGATCTGGCGCATGCCGGTGGCGGGGTCCACCACCGTCCCGGAGGCGTAGAAGTCGCCAGGGGGAAGGTCTCGCAGCTGAAAGTAGCCATTGCCGTCAGTTCGCGTGGTGTGGGTGTATTCCCGCGCCCGCGGATCTGCGCGTTCCACCGCACGGCCTGCCAGCGCCTGGGCCGCCGCTTCGGCGGAATACTTGGTGATGGGGGCGAGTGAGACGGTCTCGTTGGCACCGATCACCGGTCCGGCGTCGGTGTTGAGCGTGAGGCGACCCGACAGCACCGCACTGCCGCTCTTGGGAAGCTTGGCGTAGACGTCCTCAGGGAAAGGAATCTCACGCGGGACCCGAGCCTGGTCGGCGGTGGGCTGGTCATCCCTTGGGCCTGGCTGCTCCACTGTCACATCCGGCTCGCCGATATCGATCACGTCTGGTGCGCGAGTCGTGCCCGTCGTACTGATGCCCTGGCACCCGGTCAGCAGGGCGGCCAGCAGCATGACGGCCCATAGTGGGGTTGCGCGTGACAGCAGGGGGAATGCCTTCATGGCGAGGTCTCCTTTTCATGTCATTAGGCCCTGTGCCCCATCAGCTTAACGCAAAGCGGCCCCCGATGGAGATCGGGGGCCGCTGATGAACGACTGGCGTCGTTCAGGCGAGTGCCGTTGCCGAATTACTTGGCGTTGGCGGTCGCCTTGGTAGCAGTGTCAGTGGCTGCCTTGACGTTGTCTTCGGCCAGCTTCTGGCTCTTGGAGACGAAGTCCTGCTGCAGGGCCACGACCTTCTCGGCGTCGCCTTTCATGCGCTCGGTCAGGTCCTTGGCGACCTTCTGCTGGCCTTCCATGTAGGAACGCAGGCCTTCTGCATCCTTGACGGAAGTGAAGGCGCGTGCCTGGGCCAGACCGGTCTCGGCGTAAGCCTTGGCAGCGTCCAGCTGAGCGCTGGCGAGCTTCTCGGCGAAGTCGACAGTCAGGTTGGCGTAGGCGCGAGCCGGACCGAAGAACAGAGTCTCGACTTGCTCGTTGTTGAACAGTGCTTTGGCGTCAAAAGTGCGCATCATCAGAACCTCCTGGGTTATCGAACTCACGCTAGGCCGGACCGTGGGAGTTGCCCTGTAGGTCGCTGCCTGGGTGTCTTCTGTTGCAGTGCACAATAGCAGAGCGTTTTGTGCATCGCAACATGTGTGTGGGCTGAGTCTGGCGATAGGTGCGGGAAAACGTGAAGTGGCACAGTGCATGTGTTTTAAGCCGACCGGACCGGGCATTTTGCCGCCAGCGCATGGGCACAACGATGACAGGGCACAGTGACAGCGAGATGACGCTTGCAAGCAGGCCTTGGCGCCACCATGGTGAAGGAAGGGGGAGAAGACCGTGACCCTTGCCACTATCGATCAGGAGTGATCCATGACGCAGACACGTATCGAACGCGACAGCATGGGGGAACTGGAGGTTCCCGCCGGTGCTCTCTACGGCGCCCAGACCCAGCGTGCGGTCAATAACTTTCCCGTATCCGGGCAGGCCATGCCCGTCGCCTTCATTCATGCCATTGCGCGGATCAAGCGATCCGCCGCCGTGGTCAATGTGGCCCTCGGCCTGCTGGATGATGCGCGTGGGCAGGCCATTATCGAGGCGGCCGATGAGATAATCGAGGGACGCCACGACGACCAGTTCCCGATCGATGTGTTTCAGACCGGATCTGGTACCTCCAGCAACATGAACGTCAATGAGGTCATCGCCCACCTGGCCAGTCGTGATGACCTTCAAGTCGGGCCCAACGATCACGTCAATATGGGCCAGTCGAGCAACGATGTCATCCCGACGGCGCTGCATCTATCGGCCGCCCTTGAGGTCACGGGCCGCTTGCGCCCGGCACTGGTGCACCTGCGTGACACGATTGCTCGGCGTGCCAACGAGCTCGACGGTGTGGTCAAGACCGGGCGCACCCACTTGATGGACGCCATGCCGCTGCGCCTGAGTCAGGAGCTGGGGGGGTGGTCCAGTCAGGTAGGCCAGGCCATCGAACGTCTCGACAGTGCCCTGATTCGGCTTTGTCGCCTTGCCCAGGGGGGGACCGCCGTGGGCACGGGTATCAATGCCCATCCCGAGTTTGCCGAGCGCATGGCCGCTGAGCTCTCCGCCCGGACCGGGCTCGCTCTGACACCCAATGACAGCTTCTTTGCCAGCCTTGGCTCCCAGGATGCAGCGGTGGAGCTGTCGGGTCAGATCAAGGGGCTGGCCTGTGTGGTGATGAAGATCGCCAATGATCTGCGCTGGATGAACTCCGGCCCGCTTGCTGGGCTTGGCGAGATAGAGCTTGAAGCCTTGCAGCCGGGCAGTTCGATCATGCCGGGCAAGGTCAATCCGGTGATACCCGAATCTGCGGCCCAGGCCGCCGCTCAGGTGATCGGGCTTGATGCTGCGGTGACCGTGGCCGGGCAGAGCGGCAACTTCCAGTTGAATGTGATGCTTCCGCTGGTCGCCAACAACCTGCTGACGGCCATTACCCTGATGACCCAAACCTCGGTACTGCTGGCGGACAAGGCCATCGCGACCTTCAAGGTGCGCGAGGACAACCTGAGTGAACCGCTGGCGCGCAATCCCATCCTGGTGACGGCATTGAATTCGGTGATCGGCTATAACGCCGCGGCGGCGATTGCCAAGAAGGCGTACCAGGCAGGGCGCCCGATCATTGACGTGGCCGAGGAAGAAACCGAGCTGGGACGTGAGGAGCTGCAGCGCCTGCTTGATCCTGTCGCCCTTACCCAAGGGGGCATTCCCGAATAAGGCTGACGAGCAGCGTTGACGAATAGCGTTGTCGAGTGGAGGCAACGAGACCCGCTGATGCCTTTGGCGAAGCCCTGCACGGTCAGGGCTTCGCCGCTTTGGTCGCTGACGTCAGCTAGGCTCGTCCCGCTCCTTGGCTTCTTCCACGGTATCCCGGGCATCACGAAACTCCGCCGGTGCCGCTTCGGGGGTGTCGTGTTCGTCTGCCCTGGCCGGTCGGTAGCAGAGCCGAGCAAGAATCGGAAAATGGTCCGAGCCGAAGGCGGGAAGTCGCTCCATATGCGCCAGGGTGAAATGCTCGCTGACGAAGACATGGTCCAGCGGCCAGCGCAGCAGCGGTATGTTGGCATGGAAACTGGCGAACAGCCCGCGCCCGCGGCGGGGGTCCAGCATCCCACTGACGCGGCAAAACAGTCGCGTGCTGCGGGACCAGGCAACATCGTTAAGGTCACCGGCGACCAGTGTCGGAACGGGGTCCTGATGGATCAGCTTGGCCACCAGCATCAGTTCGGCGTCTCTCCATAGCGACTCTTCGCTCTCGCTGGGGGCCGGGGGGCGCGGATGCAGCGCGTGGAAGCGTATCTGCTCGCCACTGGGCAGCTCGACGCCACAGTGGATGGAGGGGATGTCATCCTGTATCAGCCATTTGACCTTGGTGTCGTGCAACGGGCGGCGAGAGTACAGGTGCATGCCGTAGAGGTTGTCCAGGGGGACGCGAACAGCGTGGGGGTAGCTGTCAGCGAGCCCCTCATCCAGTTGGCTGCCCCACCAGTCATCCGATTCTAGCGTCAGCAGCATATCCGGCTCGTGGTCCCTGACCAGCTTGAGCAGCCCATCACTGTTGCGATTGGGTGTCAGCACGTTGGCGACCATCAGCGTCAGGCAGCGGTCAGCGACATCGTCTTCCGCCGATTTCACTTGTACCGGCCAGAGCGGTGTCCAGGGCAGCACGTATCCCGCCTGTATGATCGCCACCACCAAGGCGACGATCATCAACCAAGGCGTCAATAGCGGGCTGGCCAGGGGGCTTGCCAGGGCGCACAGCAGAGCGGTGAGTCCTAGCTGCAGGCGCGGAAATTCGCAGGCTCTAAGCCACCACCAGTGGGTGGGGATTCTGGCGATCAGGGTCGCAGCTGCGAGCACCGTCACGACAGACACCAGTATGACATCAGCGATCAACTCAACCATTCGGCGGTCCTTCGACGTGGTGGTAAACGGGAGATCGTTGATCAGACTAACGAGATGTAGCGCTGGACGATAGGGCCACGAGAGCCGTCTTTTCGCTAGGGCTTCGACAGCGCAGCGTGGATCGCGGCAGCGTAAGTGACCGGGACCACCAGCTTTCGGGCTGAGCCTCGTCGGTCTGAACCCCGGTGGTCTGAGCCCGCACCGGGGTTGACTCCATCGTGGGCTCAGGCGAGCTTGCGGGGGGCAGGGCGGTGGGTGTGGAAGTATTCCTGTAGCTGCTGCTCGGCGTCGTCGCCGAAAAGAATGCGCGCGGCCTCTTCAAGGCCGGGGGCGTCGCGCAGGCTTTCGTGGTCCACCACTAGCGCAATCTTCGAGCGACGGCGCAGGAAATCGTCCATCCGGGTGATCATCTCCTTGCTGGCGGCATGTTCCAGCTCGCAGCGAAGGTACTCGGTGCCCGCTATCAGCAGTTCCCCTTGTCGGCGATCTCTGCGGATCTGATCAAGCATGCCAAAGGCGCTCAGGCCGTAGCGGCGCCACAGTCGCGTGCTCAGTGCCTCGCTGGATGAGGCCGGCGTCATCGTGTCCAGTTCGAGCAGGCGTGCCTGGTGCATGAACTCCCGTCGATCATCCGCGTGGGGTTCTCCATACCAGCGTGCATCCGGGTCAGGGATGGTGACGCCCAGGGCGGCGACTTCCGCGACGATTTCTTCGCCGACGTTCACACAGTCGGTGAGTTTTCCGCCAAAGATACTGATATGACGATCCTCGCCTGAGGTGTCGATGGCGTGCTTGCGTGACATTTGCAGAAAATCCCGTTGGCCGTCGGCACTGGCCTTGACCGCCAGCGGACGCACGCCACAACGGCTGGCAATGACGTCGCTGCGCGTCAGTGGACGCTCCAGCGTCAGACGCTTGTTGATGTTGTCGAGAACGAAGCTGACGTCCTGGTCAGTGACGGCGACTTCCGGGCGTTGCTCTCGAGTATCGGTGGTACCAATGCAGGTACGGGGGCCCATGGGAATAGCGAAGAACAGCCGGCCATCGTCGGCGAAGAAGGCCAGCACTCGATGGTGATCGGTCAGCCGCGGCACGATCAGGTGGATGCCCTTTGAGTAGGCGTGGTGGTGCTCGGTGACCTGGCCACTGCGTTGGTTGTGGTCATCCACCCAGGGGCCCGAGGCGTTGATCAACACGCTGGCATTGATGCGCAGTGAGGTCTGCGCCTGATGGTCCCAGCCATCGACCACCCAGTGCCCGTTCTGGCGGCTGGCACTCCTGGACTCGACATAATTGGCAGCGGCAGCACCATAGTCCAGGGCGGTGCGCACGAAGTTGAAGACAAAGCGGGCGTCATTGTCGTGTAGATAGGCGTCAGAGTACTCGAACCCACCCACGGCATTGCCGGTATCGACGATCGGCTCCCTGGCCTTGATGCCTTTGGGGTTGAGATAGCGCGGTAGCCGGGTGAAGGCATTGCCCATCAGCCAGTACAGCCAGGTGCCGAGCCATAGTGTGCGTGGGTGATGCCGGAAGCCCTTGTCGACGGTGGTCAGAAAGCGAATCTCCTGCACTGTCGAGGGAAAGCTGCGAATCAGATGGTTGCGGCTCTTGCAGAGTTTTCTGACCAGGGCAAAGTCATAGCTTTCCATGTACTTGATGCCGCCCCAGACCAGATTGGAGGAATGCTGGCTGGTTTCGCCGGAGAAGTCGCCCCGGTCGATCAGGGCGACCTTGACGCCCTTGCCTGCCAGGGCGGCCGCGCTGGCGGCACCATTGATGCCGCCCCCGACGATCACTACATCGAAGTGCTCGGTCTTGAGTCGTTGCACATGGGTATCACGCAGCTGCATGAGTCCGCCTCCCTGGAGGTGTCAGGTGTCGTCGCGCTCCCAGTTCATGGTCCGCCGCACGGCCTTCTTCCAACCCTTGTAGCGCCGCTCGCGTTCCTCTTCGGCCATCGCCGGGCAGAAGGTGCGTTCGATATCGCCACTGTGGGCCAGCTGCTCCAGGCTCCAGTGCCCGACCGCAATGCCGGCCAGATAAGCGGCGCCGAGCGCCGTGCTCTCGATGACCTGGGGGCGCTCCACGTTGACGGCGAGCATGTCCGCCTGGAACTGCATCATGACGTTATTGGCCACCGCACCTCCGTCGACCCTGAGTGCCTTCAGGGTGATGCCCGAGTCGGCCTGCATGGCATCGATGATGTCGCGGGTCTGGTAGGCCAGCGCATCGAGGGTAGCGCGAGTGATATGTTCCTTGCTCGAGCCTCTGGTCAGGCCGAAGATGGCGCCTCGGGCGTACATGTCCCAGTAGGGGGCGCCGAGACCCGCGAAGGCCGGTACCACATAGACACCGTCGGCATCCTCGACCTTGCTGGCGTAGTACTCGGAGTCTTCCGCCGCGTCGATCATCTTGAGTTCGTCCCGCAGCCACTGAATGGCGGCGCCGGCGATGAAAATCGAGCCCTCCAGGGCATAGGTGACCTTGCCGTCCAGGCTCCAGGCCACAGTGGTCAGCAGGCCTGACGGCGACGGTACGGGGGTATCGCCGGTATTCATCAGCAAAAAGCAGCCGGTGCCGTAGGTATTCTTGACCATGCCTTTTTCGAAGCAGGCCTGGCCGAACAGCGCCGCTTGCTGATCCCCGGCAATACCGGCGATGGGGATCTGCGCCCCGCCGAACATTTCCTTGGCGGTGGTGCCATAGACCTCGCTGGATGACCTGACCTGCGGCAGCATGGCCAGCGGAATATCGAGAGCCTCCAGCAGGCGAGCATCCCATTCCAGGGAGTGAATATTGAACAGCATGGTGCGTGATGCGTTGGAGACATCGGTGACATGCTGTTCGCCACGGGTGAGATTCCACAAAAGCCAGCTGTCCATGGTACCGAACAGCAGGTCGCCGGCTTCTGCTCGCTGCTGGGCACCGTCGACCTGATCGAGTATCCAGCGGATCTTGGTGCCGGAGAAGTAGGCGTCCACCACCAGCCCGGTGGTGTCACGAATATGTTGTTCAAGCCCCTTGTCCTTGAGCGCATCGCACAAGGGTGCGGTGCGCCGGTCCTGCCACACAATGGCGTTATGGATCGGCTTGCCGGTGTGTCGGTCCCAGACCAGGGTGGTCTCACGCTGGTTGGTGATGCCGATCGCCGCGACCTGACTGGGTTTGACCCCTTGGGTTTCCAGCACCTCCCGGGCCACCCCCATCTGGCAGCCCCAGATTTCCATCGCGTCGTGCTCAACACGGCCCGCCTGTGGGTAGTGTTGGGTGAACTCTTTCTGGGCGATGCCAACGATACGGGTCGCCTGGTCGAACAGGATCGCGCGACAGCTGGTGGTCCCTTGGTCGAAGGCAAGAATGTAGGGGCGTTGCATGGGCAAGGTTTCCTGAAACGCGAATGACGACTTCAGCGTGGTGGATGAACGTACGCTTGGCCAGAGGCGGTAACGGTTCAGAGGGTTTCGGATTCGAAAATAAGCATAGACAGATGTTGGCTAACGAACAAATGCATGCGCGAAAAACGACCATGGAGGCTCGCCTCAGGTCGCGGAGACAGGCGAGTCACGCGATGTGCAGGGCCACGTCATGTGTCCTGAGAAGGCGGGCAATGGGCTCTGGTGGCTGACGGTCGGTGAACAACGCATCGAGTTGTGCGACGTTGCCTTGCCGCACCACGGGGTTGCGGCGGAATTTCGAGTGGTCAGCGGCAAGAAATACCTGACGTGAATTCTGGATGATGGCCTGGGCGACGCGCACTTCCTGATAGTCGAACTCCAGCAGTGAGCCATCCTCGTCTATCCCGCTGATACCGATGAGGCCGATGTCGACCTTGAACTGATGGATGAAGTCGATGGTGGCTTCGCCGATGATTCCCCCATCCCGCGGGCGAACCTGGCCGCCAGCCACGATCACCTTGAAATCTTCCTTGGGGTGGAGGATGGACGCCACGTTCAGGTTATTGGTGATGACTTCCAGTCCCTGATGCTCCAGCAGCGCTTCAGCGATCAGTTCGTTGCTGGTTCCGATGTTGATGAACAGCGAGGCGTGATGAGGTACCTGGCGGGCGACGCTGGCGGCGATCCGTCGCTTGGCATCCAGGTTGAGCGTCTTGCGGGTGGCGTAGGCGGTGTTGACGGTGCTGGATTCCAGGCCGGCGCCACCATGAACACGCCTGATGCGTCCCGTTTCGGCCAGTGCATTGAGATCGCGCCGGATCGTCTGCGGTGTCACGCCAAAGTGGTCGGTCAACTGCTCGATGCTGGCGTACCCCTGGCGGCTGACCAGGTCGATGATGGCATCCTGACGCTGTTGCTGATTCATCTCAGGCGTTCCCTAAGCGATATCTGGTGATCGTAAACGAACTTGGCAGTGGTTGGCGATGGTCTTCACCCGGTGCTCGTGGTTCATGTTGGGGGAGGGCGAAGCGCATGGCCGAGCACGCTCCATCAGAAAAAATCATTCGGTGAACTCAAGGGCTTGCATTATTCTGACGATCCCGTAGAATTCGCATCCGTTGTCAGGGATGAGGCCCTTCAAGGCGTCGCCCGGACAGGTCCAGTAAAGGAAGGTTGCTCAAGGGTAATTCGTTCCTCTGGACAGTGTAGGACCATAGCTCAGTTGGTTAGAGCGCCACGTTGACATCGTGGAGGTCGGCGGTTCAAATCCGCCTGGTCCTACCATTTTGCATTTCTGCCACATTTCTTGCCGGTGCCTGTTGTAGTGGTACAGGGAGTAGTGGCACATGCAGTAATAGCAAGGCTGATCTTTGCAGGACCATAGCTCAGTTGGTTAGAGCGCCACGTTGACATCGTGGAGGTCGGCGGTTCAAATCCGCCTGGTCCTACCAGTCAGTAGCCGCAGTTAGCGTTATACAGCAGGACCATAGCTCAGTTGGTTAGAGCGCCACGTTGACATCGTGGAGGTCGGCGGTTCAAATCCGCCTGGTCCTACCAGATTCCAGAGAAAGGCCCCGAGCACTATTTGCTCGGGGCCTTTTTCGTTGGTGGATCATTGTGTCTTCAGCGCGCCGCTGCCTGTCAGTGGCCCCTCGTAAAGCCCCAGGATGCCCTCGCTGACGAGAGGTGTGGTGACGAGAGGCGTGGTGACGAGGGGCAGGCTGGCGAGGGGTAGGTGACGAGAGAGCAGGCGGAAGGGGTAGCGGCCGGCAGAGTAGGGCAGTAACGCCCTGGAGGCGTCACTGCCCTTGAGCTGGCAGCGATGTGGTGAGACTTAGGCCTCCGGACTTAGAACTTAGAACTCAGAACTCAGAACTCAGAGCTCAGAACTCAGCCCGCTGGCCTGCCGAAAGACCTCTACCAGGCGCTCGATGCCTGCCTGGTCGTCGGCGCTGAAGCGCCCTTGCTGTGGGCTGTCCAGGTCGAGGACTCCCCACAGCTGGCCTGCGGCATCGAGAATCGGGACGACCAGCTCGGAGCGGGATGCGCTGTCGCAGGCGATGTGGTCCGCTACCGCATGCACGTCGTCGACGCGCTGGGTCTCAAGGCTTCGGGCCGCCGCACCGCAAACCCCCTTGTTGAACGGAATGGGGTGGCAGGCTGGCTTGCCCTGGAAAGGGCCAAGCGACAGCACCTGTGGCGTCTTGTGAAGATAGAAGCCTGCCCAGTTCAGCGCTTCGACTTCCTGCATGATAAAGGCGCTGGTCTGAGCGGCGTTGGTCAGCCAATCATCGCTGTCGAGAAGGGCGCTGAGCTGACGCACCAGAAGGTCATAGGATGACATGAGGGTCTTGATTCCGTCCTGCAGAAGTGAAAAAGGCCGACCATGCTGATCAGCATTGGCCGGCCTCGAAGAGCCAGTATGGGTTACTTCCAGCCAGGCACCGCGGAGCCCTTGAACAGTTCCTCGGCCTTGGCAGCGACTTCGTCGCTCTGGTAGGCGTCGACCAGCTGCTGAATGGCTTCGCTGTCTTCGTCGCCGCTACGCACGGCAATGATGTTGACGTAGGGTGACTCGGGACCTTCCTTGACCAGCGCGTCCTCCAGGGTCAGGCCGGCGGGCTGAGCGAAGGTGTTATTGATGAAGGCCATGTCCACATCCGGCAGTACGCGGGGGAGCTGGGCCGCTTCGATTTCGCGGAAGTCGAAGTCGTGGGGATTTTCCACGATGTTCAGCGGTGTGGCCTCGAGGTTCTCCGGATCATCGAGGGTGATCAGGCCCTCATTGTGCAGCAGGATCAGCGAGCGGCCTTCGTTCGACGGGTCGTTGGGCAGGGCGATGGTGGCGCCCTCCGGCAGTTCGTCGATGCTGGTGTGCTTCTCGGAATAGGCGCCGATGGGGTACACGAAGGTGCGTCCGGCAATGGCGAAGTCATAGCCCCGATCATTGACCATGGCGTTCATGTACGGCTCATGCTGGTAGGCGTTCGCGTCCAGGCTGCCGTCGGCGAGTGCGGCATTGGGTGTCACGTAGTCGGTGAACTCAATGATCTCCACGTCCAGGCCATAACGCTCTTCTGCCAGCTCGGCGGCGACCTGCATGACGTCGGTCTCCGGGCCCGCTACGGTGCCTACCTTGATGCTGTGCTCGTCAGCGTTGGCCTGGCTGATGGCCAGTGACAGGGTAGAAAGGGCAAGGGCGCCCAGCAATGTCTTGCGCATGATCGGTGTCTCCCATAGGCGGTGATGACGTGTGCCGCGATGATAATGGAATAACAAAGGTTTTGCTAATTCGTTTTCGCTATATGTTGCTGAGGGTCATTTATGGTTGCTCTTGCGCACCAGATAGTCGCCCAGGCTCTGAAAGACTTGCACCATGACGACCAGAATAGCGACGGTGATCAGCATGATCGTTGGATTGAAGCGATTGTAGCCATAGCGGATGCCCAGGTCGCCTAATCCGCCGCCGCCAACGGCTCCGGCCATGGCGGAGTAACTGACCAGGGTGACGGCGGTGACCGTCAATGCGGTAAAGATGCCGCCACGTGCTTCTGGCAGAAGCACTTTTGAAATGATTTGCCAGGGCGTGGCGCCCATGGACTGCGCGGCTTCCACCAGGCCGGGAGAGATTTCGTTCAGTGCTCCCTCCACCAGACGTGCAATAAAGGGAATGGCCGCGATGGTCAGGGGGACGGCCGCGGCATTGGTGCCAATGGAGGAGCCGACCAGCATGCGAGTGAACGGAATGATGGCCACCATCAGGATGATAAAGGGGATCGAGCGCCCGATATTGGTCACGATGCCGAGCACCGACTGAAGGACCGGCTGTGCCAGGATCTGGCCAGGCCGAGTCACGTACAGCAGGACGCCCAGTGGGATGCCGACCAGGGCGGAGAGAATGCCCGAGACCGCCACCATGTACAGCGTGTCCAGAGTGGCTTCGAGAATCAGATTAAACATCGCGCTGGACATGGCCGAGCACCTCCACTGTCAGGTCATGGGCTTGCAGATAGTCGAGGGCGCGGCGAGTGTCGTCGGCACCTCCCATCAGTTCGGCGATCATCAGGCCGAGGGTGCGTTCCTGGATGGACTCGACCTTGGCCTGCAGAATGCTGACGTCGACTCCACACTCCCGGGCCAGGCGCGAGATCAATGGCGTTGATACTGCATCGCCGGAGAAGGCCAGGCGTACCACCGGGTGAGTGTGCTCGCCCGCCTGGGGTTCGAGTCGGTCGATCAGCTCCCGTGGCGGCTCCAGCTCGAGAAAGTCATTGAGGAAGTGGCGGCCAAGGGCCGTGCGTGGCGAGGTGAAGAAGTCACCCACATCGGCCTCCTCGACCAGCTCGCCGCCGGAAATCAGGCCGACTCGGTGGCAGATGGTCTTGACCACCTCCATCTCATGGGTAATCAGCAGGATGGTCAGTCCGAGCTTCTGGTTGATGTCCTGAAGCAGTTCCAGAATGGAGGCGGTGGTCTGCGGATCCAGCGCTGAGGTGGCTTCATCGCACAGCAGCACTTGTGGCCGGCTGGCCAGGGCCCGGGCAATCGCGACGCGCTGCTTCTGGCCGCCGGACAGCTGGGCGGGATATTGCTTGGCCTTGTCCGCCAGGCCAACCAGCTCGAGCAGAGGCGTGACACGTTCCTTGATCTCCGCTCCCTTGACGCCCATCAGCTCAAGCGGCAGCGCCACGTTGTCGAACACGGTGCGCGACGTCAGCAGGTTGAAATGCTGGAAGATCATGCCGATGCGATGGCGGGCCTGGTTGAGGGCCGGCCCCGCGAGCCCGGTCAGCTCCTGGCCGTCGACTTCTACGGTGCCCGTGGTAGGGCGCTCCAGCAGGTTGACGCAACGAATCAGGGTGGACTTGCCAGCGCCCGACAGGCCGATGACGCCGTGAATCTGTCCGCGAGGCACATGCAGGTTGACGTTTTTCAGCGCCTGGACCGCGCGTGGTCCGGTGCCGAAGGTCTTTGAGAGGTTGGTCAGTCGTATCATGTCAGCCACCGGGTGGGCACCGAGTGACCGGGGGCGGGCAGGACCATGGGCAGGTCAGGCAGAGGGCAGGCAAGAGCAAGGGGTGTCCAAAAAAAAGGCCACCCTGGCGGGTGGCCATCAACGCTGGACACACCCTTTTAGCTGCACTTCATGCGCTGACACCTTGTGAGTGTCATGGCACGGGCGCCCGCAATCCGGGTACAAATCGGCGCCTAAAAATGTAGCCGGCAAGAATAGGGGGCTTGCTGAGTCCTGTCAATCACTTGTCGACGTGGATGGGGGCGTCAAGATGGAGGTTCGTCTACCGCCGAGTCACCCGCCCACTTACCCACCCACGGGGAATGCCGGCAGAAGACCCATGAAGGCCAAGAGGGTGACGCTTGATCATCGCCTTTCGTGGGGCGGGGCCGTCGCTTGCATGGAACTTTAGGGCGGAGATCCATAGACTGGCCCGATCGAAGGCCGAGGCCTTTTCGCTGGCGAGGAGATGAGGATGTTTACCGGGATTGTGCAAGGCACCGCTGAAGTGGTCGACATGATCGAAGCTGAGGCGTTTCGCACCCATGTCGTGCGCCTGCCGGAGCACTTGCTGGAAGGTCTGGCGCTGGGCGCGTCCGTGGCCCATAACGGGGTGTGTCTGACGGTGACTGCGGTGGACGGCGATCGGGTCAGTTTCGACCTGATGCGCGAGACCCTCAGGGTGACCAATCTAGGCGCGGTGTCCATTGGCGACCGCGTCAACATCGAGCGTGCGGCGCGTTTTGGCGATGAGATCGGCGGGCACGCCATGTCAGGGCATGTCATGGCGCAGGCGGAGCTGGTGGAGCTGGACGAGGCGCCCAATAATCGGCGCCTTTGGTTTCTGTTGCCGGAGGGGCTGGACAGGTTCGTCTTCACCAAGGGCTATATCGGCGTCGATGGCATCAGTCTGACCATCGGTGCACTGCGTCAGGAAACCCGTGGCGGTGCATTCTGCGTCGACCTGATTCCGGAGACGCTGGCCCGCACGACGCTGGCGGATCGTCGACCCGGAGACAGGGTCAATATCGAGGTGGACCCCCAGACCCAGGCGATTGTCGAGACCGTTGAGCGAGTGCTGGCGGCGAAAGGCGGCGCCTGAATCAGGGGCGGTGGCCTTGTTCGCTGTGGACGTCGGAGATCGTCTTGCTCGCTGTGCCGTAGCGCCCGTAGCAGAGGAGACGAGGGCCTTCCTCGCTTGAGGCGGTGCTAACTTAATCGGATGCCACATTCCGATTTTGCACCGACCGTGATCAGTGAGGACGACCATGAAAATTACAGCCAAGGTATTGGCGGCAGGGGCGTGCATCCTAGCGTGCGGGTTTGCCACGATGGCGACCGCCGAAAGTGATCTATCACCCTGGGTAGACGACGACGGCACCATTCACCTGCCCGATAATTTCCGCACCGAGATGGCCCACCTGGGCTCCTGGTTTGTGCCAGGGGGAGATGCGAGCGGCTTCCACAACGTCTATACCGAGCCCGAGAGCATTGGTGCCTATCGGGAAAACGGCGTGTTCCCCGACGGTGCTGTGCTGGTAAAGGAGCTGCGCGCCCATAGCACCGGTGACTACACCACTGGCGCCGGTGTGAGCTACGAGAACGACACCATCAAACAGTGGTTTGTGATGGTCAAGGACGCGACCAACCGCTTTGCCGACAGTAATGGCAGTTGGGGGGACGGCTGGGGCTGGGCCTTGTTCAAGACTGACGACCCGGCGACCAATGTGTCGGCGGACTACCAGACCGACTGCCTGGGCTGCCATGTCCCGGCAAAGGACAAGGACTGGATCTATACCGAAGCCTACCCGATTCTGGTAGAGTAGCGCGCTTTCGAGAGTCGCCACCGTCGGGCGCAGGTGCTGTTGCATCGCGCCCGATGTGCGTTTTGGCACCGATCTGTTCGGTGGCAGACGCGGTCAAGCGTTGGCTTCATTGTGCAGTATCGTCGTGCGTCCCCCGGCGGCCTGCTATATGGTGTCTCTAGCCACCGGGTGGCGGGGCACGGTCGGTGACTCTCGTCCTGGACACCCCCTCATTGACTCCACGTGCAGGACCTAGCGCATGTCCAATCCCCAGCCTGAATCGAACCAGGGCAAGAGTCCCCTCGATCGCTTCTTCAAGCTCAGCGAACACCGTACTACCGTGAAGACAGAGGTCATCGCCGGGATCACGACCTTCCTGACCATGGCGTACATCATCTTCGTCAACCCAAGCATCCTGTCCGAAGCGGGCATGGACTACGGGGCGGTCTTCGTGGCTACCTGTGTGGCCGCGGCGGTGGGCTGTCTGATCATGGGTCTGTGGGCCAATTACCCCATCGCCCTGGCGCCGGGTATGGGCCTCAATGCCTTCTTCACCTATGGCGTCGTGCTCGGGATGGGCTATACCTGGGAGGCGGCACTGGGTGCGGTGTTCCTGTCGGGCGTTACCTTCTTTCTGCTCAGTATCTTCCGCATTCGCGAATGGATCATCAATTCCATTCCGATCACATTGAGGCTCGGGATTGCTGCCGGCATCGGCCTGTTTCTTGCCATGGTGGCCATGAAAAATGCTGGCATCATCGTGGATAACCCGGCCACTCTGGTGTCAGTCGGTGACCTTTCCGAGCCTGCGCCGCTTTACGCCCTTGCCGGCTTCTTCGTCATCACCGCGCTTGCTCACCTGCGGGTCACCGGGGCGGTGATGATTGGCATTCTCGGCGTGACGCTGGTTGCCATGCTGCTTGGACACAATGAATTCAGCGGTGTGGTGTCGATGCCGCCTTCCATTGCACCGACCTTGATGTCGATGGACCTCGCTGGCGCGTTCAACGTGGCGATGATCAGCGTGGTCTTTGCCTTCCTGTTTGTTGACTTGTTCGATACCTCCGGCACGCTGGTCGGTGTGGCTCATCGCGGTGGACTGCTGGACAAGGATGGCAAGCTGCCTCGTCTGGGGCGCGCGCTGATGGCCGACTCTACTGCCTCCATGGCAGGTGCGGCGCTGGGCACCTCGACCACTACCAGCTACGTCGAAAGCACGGCAGGTATCGCTGCCGGCGGGCGGACTGGCCTGACGGCCGTGGTAGTGGCCGTACTGTTCCTGCTCAGCCTGTTCTTTGCGCCGCTGGCGGGCTCCATACCTGCCTACGCCACGGCGGGGGCGCTGCTGTACGTGGCCTCCCTGATGGCGGGCAGTCTGGCTCACGCCGACTGGGATGATGCCACCGAGGCGGCCCCGGTACTGATCGCCGCTCTGGCCATGCCGTTGACCTTCTCGATTGCCGAGGGTATTGCGTTTGGCTTTGTCAGCTATGTCGCCATCAAGGCCCTGTCAGGTCGCTTCAAGGACCTGAACGTTGCCGTGGTCATCCTGGGCGTACTGTTTGCCATCAAGATGATTTTCCTCGATTGACCGGCGCTCCTCCGCCTCTCTCCGCCGCCGGGTTTGACGCAAATGGCGGCGGGTGGCGTGACGGACCGTGCAACGGTCAATCTGACGGGTAGCTTGTCAGCGGGGCTACCCGATGTTGTCATTTCCTTCGTACCCGATTTCTAGCGAGAACCGCCATGAGCATTTACGGCGACTACATCAAGTCTGTCATTCGCACCGTTCCCGACTGGCCACAGCCGGGCGTCAATTTTCGTGACATCACCCCGCTTTTGCAGAACAGTGCCGCCTTCCGCAAGCTCATCGATAGCTTTGTGCACCGCTATCAGGAGATGGATCTGGACGCGATTGCGGCGATCGACGCTCGCGGTTTTATCGTCGGCGCGCCCGTCGCTTACGAGCTGGGCTGCAGCTTTGTGCCGGTGCGCAAGAAGGGCAAACTGCCGTTTCGCACCATCAGCCAGACCTATACGCTCGAGTACGGCACGGCTGAGGTTGAGCTGCACTCCGATGCCTTCCGCAATGGTGATCGTATCCTGGTCGTCGATGATCTGATCGCTACCGGAGGCACCATGCTGGCGGCAGCTGAATTGATCAGTCGCAGTGGCGGCCAGGTGGTGGAGACCTCTGCCATCGTGGACCTGCCCGACCTGGGTGGTTCGCAGAAGATTCGTGATGCAGGTCACAGCGTATTCGCCGTTTGCTCGTTCACTGAGGACGAATGATCCATGAGTAGCCATCGTTATCACCGTCATTTTGTCGTCTCCTGGGACCAGCTGCATCGCGATGTGCGCGAGCTGTGTCATCGGCTGATCGAGCGCGACACCAAGGGCATCATCGCTATCACTCGGGGCGGACTGATTCCGGCCGCCTTGATCGCCCGTGAACTCAATGTGCGCTTGATCGATACGGTCTGTATCAAGAGCTACGACCACATGGAGCAAGAGGGCCTCGAGGTGCTCAAGGGCGTCGATCACGACGGCGAAGGTTGGCTGCTTGTCGACGACCTGGTCGATACCGGCAAGACCGCCAAGGCCGTCCGCGAGATGCTGCCCAAGGCGCATTTCGTGACGATCTATGCCAAGCCTGAAGGGCGCCCCCTGGTGGATCAGTACCTGACGGAGGTGGCTCAGGACTGCTGGATCCAGTTCCCCTGGGACATGGGTGTGGCCTATGTGGAACCCCTGGCCGATCAGCGTCGGTGATGGCCATGGGGCAGGTGTTGTCGGGAGCGTGGCAGCGTCACCTGGGAGCAGAGTTCGACGCGCCTTACATGCAGCAGTTGAAGACCTTCCTGGCTGACGAGAAGGCTGCGCGCAAGGTGATCTATCCGCATTCGTCGGATTGGTTTCGCGCCTTTGAACTGACCCCGCTCGAAGACGTCAGGGTCGTCATTCTCGGCCAGGACCCCTACCACGGTCCTGGCCAGGCCCACGGCCTGTGCTTTTCGGTACGTGCCGGCATCAAGCCGCCGCCTTCCCTGGTCAATGTCTACAAGGAACTGGCCCAGGACCTGGGTGTGGAGCCTGTGCCCCACGGGCATCTCGAGGCCTGGGCGAGGCAGGGCGTACTGCTGTTGAACACCTCATTGACGGTGGAAGAGGGCAATGCTGGCTCCCATCGCGGCAAGGGCTGGGAGACGTTTACCGATCGTGCCATCCAGACCGTGAGCGCCGAAGCAGGGCCCTGCGTGTTCCTGCTGTGGGGCTCCCACGCGCGCCAGAAGAAAGCGCTGGTGGATCGTCAGCGTCACCTGGTGCTGGAGTCGCCGCACCCCTCGCCGCTGTCCGCCCATCGAGGCTTCTTCGGTAACCACCACTTCTCGCGGGCGAATGCGTTTCTCCAAGAGCAGGGGCGTGGGCCGATCGACTGGCAGCTGCCGTCTAGCCCCTAGCGGGCTGCCTCGCCACCGGGCCGTGCAGGCGTCGGTGGCAAGGCTCAGCGGCGATTGTTCGCAGCGGGTTAACCTGAGAGCAGGATACGGGTAGAATGGCGCGCAATTTGTCGCCCGCGTCCATGCGACGAAGGTCGTCCTAGTCCCACCCTCTCCGTCATCTAAGAGGACTCGTCATGAGCGTCCATGCCATCGATCACCCCCTGGTCCAGCACAAACTCGGTTTGATGCGTGAAGCCGGTATCAGCACCAAGAGCTTCCGTGAGCTGGCTGGCGAGGTGGCCAAACTGCTCACCTACGAGGCGACTCAGGATCTGGAGCTGGAAGATCACGCCATCGACGGCTGGAGTGGCAACACCATTACCGTCAAGCAGCTCAAGGGCAAGAAGGTGACGATCGTCCCGATCCTGCGTGCCGGTCTGGGCATGCTGGAGGGCGTGACCGACCTGATTCCCAGTGCGCGGGTCAGCGTCGTTGGCCTGTACCGTGATGAGGAAACGCTGGAGCCTGTTCCCTATTTCTCGAAGTTTACCAACGACCTCGATGAGCGCATGGCGGTAGTCATCGACCCGATGCTGGCTACCGGTGGCTCCATGGTCGCCACGCTCGACATGCTGCGTGAACGCGGCTGTCAGCTGATGCGTGTGATCGTGCTGGTCGCGGCGCCGGAGGGCATTCGCCGCGTGCAGGAGGCCTACCCGGATATCGAGATTTATACCGCATCCGTGGATGAGCGCCTGGACGAGAACGGCTATATCGTTCCCGGTCTCGGCGATGCCGGCGACAAGATCTTTGGTACTCGTTGAGACCAGCCACGCCTGCGGGGTCATGATGCGGTCGGTTACGGCCGTCGCCCCGGCGAGTTGATCAGACTGGCTGTCAAGACATGCGCCCAATGTTCTTTTACGAACATTGGGCGCATTTTTTTTCACTAAAACAACATTGCCTGCGCACGAGAGGATGCTGCGCAGAAGTGTTCTGCATTAGACAAAAGTTGATGAATTGGTGAAAACCTTTTTATTTCAATGTGTTGTAATGGATTGTTGGTGATGTGTCGGGGTGATTGAGGGGTTTCGTTTAAAAACACCGGGGTGCCTTCGACAATCTCTACTACCGTACAGATGACGCCTTCGAAGGAGGGCGATGTTCGGTGGAATGAGACGGCCCATGACCCTGATCCTCGACGGTGTCACCCGCAGGGTGGCAAACGAGACCCACATTGACGACGTTAGTCTGACGCTGGCGCCAGGCTCGTTCAATGTTCTGCTGGGGCGAACCCTGGCGGGAAAGACGAGCCTGATGCGCTTGATGGCTGGGCTGGATCAACCCAGCCGAGGACGTATCCTGATCAACGGTGAAGACGTGACAGGCAAGGGCGTGCGCCAACGCAATGTGGCCATGGTCTACCAGCAGTTCATCAACTACCCCCACCAGAGTGTCTTCGACAACATTGCATCTCCGCTCAAGCTGGCGCGGGTTCCCAAGGCAGAACTTCGGCGCCGGGTGCAGGAGGTGGCTGAGCTGCTGCATATCGAGGGACTGCTGGATCGTCAGCCGCTGGAGCTGTCTGGCGGGCAGCAGCAGCGCACCGCGATGGCGCGGGCGCTAGTCAAGGACGCTGAGCTGGTGTTGTTCGATGAGCCTCTGGTCAATCTGGACTACAAGCTGCGGGAAGAGTTTCGGGAAGAGCTGCGTGAGCTGTTCGCCCGACGGGACTGCATCGCTGTCTACGCCACCACGGAGCCCGCAGAGGCGCTTGCGCTGGGTGGCGACACCGCCATTCTGCATGAAGGTCGCCTGGTCCAGCATGGGCCTGCCGCGACGGTGTACCGTGAGCCGGTGTCGCTGACCGCTGCGGACATGTTCTCCGAACCCCCCATGAATGTGCTCGAAGGCGAGATCCGGGACGGCCACGTCAGTTTTGATGGCGAGCCCGCTTTCGCCGTTGACGCCGGCATGTCGCGGCTCGAAGAGGGGCGCTACCACTTTGGGGTACGTCCTGCCCACCTGGCGATCGCGCCGCAATCCGACGATGACCTAGCCTTGGATGTCTGCGTCGAGCTGGCCGAGATCAGTGGCTCCGAGACGTTTCTCCATGTGGGCAACGCTCGCATGTCGCTGGTGGCCCATCTGGCGGGTGTGCACGGCTTTCAGGTAGACGCTCCGCTGCGGCTATACGTGCCGGTGCATCGGCTGTACGTGTTCGACATGGAGGGCAGGACGGTGGCTGTGCCTGCTGAGGTGGGGGCCAGTATGTCACGCGGAGCCGAGCACACCCCCGCGAATGCGATCCATCGGGAGGAGCGCTAGATGGCAGAGATACGTCTTGAGCAACTGGCGCACAGCTATCTGCAGCAGCCGTCCGGTCCGGCTGACTTTGCGATCGAGCGCATGACGCATACCTGGGAACAGGGAGGCGCCTACGCGCTGCTTGGGCCGTCTGGATGCGGCAAGTCGACGCTGCTGAATATTATCTCCGGTCTACTGGTGCCGTCCCAGGGCGAGGTGCTGTTCGATGGTGTTCAGGTCAATGAACTGCCGCCGGAAGAGCGCAACATTGCCCAGGTGTTCCAGTTTCCGGTGGTCTACGACACCATGACCGTGTTCGACAACCTGGCCTTTCCTCTGCGTAACGTCGGCACTTCCGAGGAGCGCGTCAGAGAGCGGGTCGAGGAGGTGACGGACATTCTCGACCTGACCGCGCAACTGCCGCGCAAGGCGCGCAATCTGACGGCCGATGAAAAGCAGAAAGTGTCGATGGGGCGGGGGCTGGTGCGCGACGATGTTGCGGCGATTCTGTTTGATGAGCCATTGACGGTGATCGATCCCCAGCTGAAATGGAAGCTGCGTCGCAAGCTCAAGGAGATTCATCAGCGCTTTGCGGTCACGATGATCTACGTGACCCATGATCAGCTGGAGGCCTCCACCTTTGCCGACAAGATCGCGGTGATGTACCAAGGCAGCATCGTGCAATTCGGGACGCCGCGGGAACTCTTTGAAGCCCCCGCACATACCTTTGTCGGTTACTTCATCGGTAGTCCCGGCATGAACTTCTTCACGCCACAGCTCGACGCCGATGGGGCACTCGTGGGTGGGCAGCCGCTGCCGCTTTCGCCCGGCTTTATGAACGCCCTGCGCGATGCCATGTCCCGCAGTGACAAAGTCACCCTCGGCATTCGGCCTGAATTCATCGAGGTGGTGTCCGCGGACGACGGCGGCATGCTAGCCACGGTCTCCCACCTTCAAGATCTTGGTACCTACCGCATTGTCACTGCCTCGCTGGGCAGTTTGACCTGCAAGGTACGGGTCGACGATGCCCTCGACCCAGCGACGTCGTGCATTCACCTGTACTTTCCCGAGCGTTGGTTGGGGCTCTACGTGGATGAACGGCGGGTGGAGGTGGCGTCATGAACAAGGTGCCGAATAACCGGGCCTGGTGGCTGGTGCTGCCCATGCTGTTGCTGGTGGCATTCTCCGCCATTGTGCCGTTGATGACCGTGGTCAATTACTCCGTACAGGATGTGTTCGACGCCAATACGCGGTTTTTCACCGGAACCGAATGGTTCGTGCAAATGCTCAATGACCCCGCCTTGCAGGCGGCTCTGGGTCGGCAGTTTGCCTTCTCGCTGACCATTCTGGTGATTCAAGTGCCCCTGGGGGTCGGTATCGCGTTGCTGATGCCCAAGCGGGGCTGGCGGGCCTCGCTGGTGCTGGTGCTGGTGACATTGCCACTGCTGATTCCCTGGAATGTGGTCGGCAGCATCTGGCAGATCTTCACCCGCGGGGATATCGGTCTGATGGGTTTCAGCCTGCGCCAACTGGGGTATCCCTACAACATCACCTCGAATCCGATGGATGCCTGGGTCACCATCGTGCTGATGGATGTGTGGCATTGGACATCGCTGATCGCCTTGCTGTGTTACAGCGGTCTGCAGGCGATTCCCGAGGCCTACTACCAGGCTGCCAGGATTGACCGGGCGTCACGCTGGGCGGTGTTCCGCTACATCCAATTGCCCAAGTTGACCAATGTGCTGGTGATTGGCGTGCTGCTCCGGTTCATGCACTCCTTCATGATCTATGCGGAACCCTTCGTGCTGACCGGCGGTGGGCCGGGCAGTGCCACCACCTTTCTCAGTCAGTCCCTCGCCATCATGGCCACCGCCCAGTTCGATGTGGGGCCGTCGGCGGCGTTCTCGTTGATCTACTTCCTGATCATTCTGCTGGTGTGCTGGGTGTTCTATACCGCCATCATGAATCTGCAGAAGGATCGCCAAGGAGGGTCGCGCCATGACTAGGCCATTGCCATCCAGCCCTGACCAGGTGAACGAGCACGCCGCACGGCAGGCGGCCAGGCGTCGGCGTCGCCAGCGCTCGGCCGGACGCAGGATACGCCGCGGTGGGTTGATGCTGGCCTATCTGGTGTTCGTACTGCTACCCATCTACTGGTTGGTCAATATGTCACTGCAGACCAACAACGAGATCCTGGGAGAGCTGACCCTGTGGCCTCAGGCGCTGACCTTCGACAACTACACCCGGATCTTCACCGACCCCAGCTGGTACATGGGCTACGTCAACTCCATGACCTATGTGGTGATGAACATGGTCATCAGCATGGTGGTGGCCTTGCCCGCCGCCTATGCCTTCAGTCGCTATCGGTTCATCGGTGACAAGCACCTGTTCTTCTGGCTTTTGACCAACATGATGGCGCCGCCTGCCGTCTTCCTGCTGCCTTACTTTCAGCTCTACTACACGGTCGGCCTGTTCGATACGCACATCGCCGTGGCCTTGGCCCATTGCCTGTTCAACATACCGTTGGCGGTCTGGATTCTCGAGGGCTTCATGTCCAGCGTGCCCAAGGAAATTGACGAGACCGCCTTTATCGATGGCTATAGCTTTCCGCGGTTCTTTGTCCAGGTCTTCATTCCGATGATTCGCTCAGGCATCGGCGTGACCCTGTTCTTTCTGTTCATGTTTTCCTGGGTCGAGCTGCTGCTGGCCCGTACCCTCACCTCCACGGAGGCCCAGCCCATCGTGTCTGTCATGACGAGAACCTCCACCGCCTCTGGTATCGATTGGGGAACCCTGGCGGCAGCGGGAGTGCTGACCATCGTGCCGGGCATCGTGGTGGTGTTTTTCGTCCGTCATCATATCGCCAAGGGCTTTGCTCTGGGGCGCACCTAAGGAGCCGCGACATGGACTGGATGGTGTGGACCCTACCTACGGCGATGTTCTTCTCCGTGATCGCACTGCTGCTGGTGCTGATGACCACCTGGGAGCTGATCTCGCCCAGCCGCGAGCGCCGCGGTTTTCTTCCGATCAGCACAACGCGGGGAGACCGGTTCTTTATCGGCATGCTGTCGGCGGCGTATATCCACCTCGCCGTTATCGGCTTTACCAGCCTTGGTCTGTGGCTGGCATTGGCGTTATCGGTGGTGTGGATGGTGCTGCTGTTGCGCTGGGGGTAACCGACAGGATGCCTGCACCCATTGGCTGGCGACGATAGCGAGGCTGGCCTTCATCAATGATAACAATGAGGTGACCATGAACGTGAGACGCAAGCTCAGCAGGGTAGGTGTAGCCGGATTGCTGCTATTGGCAGGCGACGCCATTGCCCAGGAAGATCGTGCCGCAGTGATCGAGCGGCTGGCCGATGAAGTGTTCGCAAACTCCACCTTGACGCGGGAGCAGCGGATCGCCGAACTGGAGTGGTTTGCCGAGGCCGCGGAGCCCTTTCGTGGCATGGCAATCAACACGGTGGCGGAAGGGTTGACCACCCATACCTGGGAGCGGGACGTGCTGACGCCGGCCTTTCTCGAGCTGACCGGGATAGAGGTGACCCACAACATCATCGGCGAGGGGGATGTGGTTCAGAACATGCAGACCCAGATGCAGTCGGGTCGCAATATCTACGACGCCTATATCAATGACTCCGATTCCATTGGCACCCACATTCGCTACGGATCGACCATCAATCTCAGTGATGCCATGGCCAACGAGTGGAAGGAGCTGACGCTGCCAAGCCTGGATCTGGAGGACTTTATCGGGATTCAGTACACCACGGGGCCAGATGGCAGCCTTTACCAGCTACCGGACCAGCAGTTCGCGAACCTTTACTGGTTCCGCTACGACTGGTTCCAGAGAGAGGACTTTCAACAGCAGTTCCGTGATCTCTACGGCTATGAGCTAGGCGTGCCGACCAACTGGACGGCGTACCAGGATATCGCTGAGTTCTTCAGCGAGCACATCGGCGAGATCGACGGGCAAAAGGTCTATGGCCATATGGATTATGGACGTCGAGATCCCTCGCTGGGTTGGCGTTTCCATGACTCCTGGCTATCAATGGCCGGAATGGGCAGCCCTGGGGTGCCGTTCGGCAACCCGGTGGATGACTGGGGTATTCGCGTAGACGAGGACAGTCATCCGGTGGGAGCCAGCGTCAGCCGAGGCGGGGCCACCAATTCCCCGGCTTCGGTGTTTGCCGTCACCAAGATGGTCGAGTGGCTCAGAGACTTTGCTCCTCCCGAGGCACAGGGCATGACCTTTGGTGAGGCGGGCCCCGTGCCGGCCCAGGGTAATGTGGCGCAGCAGATGTTCTGGTACACCGCCTTTACCGCCGACATGGTCAGCCCGGACGTGGCGGTGACCGATGACCAGGGAAATCCCAAATGGCGGATGGCCCCATCACCGACGGGTCCGTACTGGGAAGAAGGAATGAAGGTGGGCTATCAGGATGTTGGCGCCTGGACCTTCTTCGACTCGACGCCTGAAGACCGTCGCAGTGCTGCCTGGTTGTTCGCTCAATTCAGCGTGTCAAAGACGGTGTCTCTGGAAAAGCTGATGGCGGGGCTGACGCCGATTCGGCGGTCGGACATCTTCTCCGAGCAGATGACCGAGATGGCGCCCAAGCTGGGTGGGCTGGTGGAGTTCTACCGTAGCCCCAACGAAGCCAAGTGGACGCCAACGGGAACCAATGTGCCGGACTATCCGCGCATGGCGCCATTGTGGTGGCAGAACTTGGCACCGGCGGTGAATGGCGATATTTCCGCCCAGGAGGCGCTCGATAATCTGGCGGCAGATCTGGATAACATCATGGCGCGACTGGCTCGGGCCAAGGTGTTTGCCACCTACGAGCCGATTCTCAACGAGCCCAAGGATCCCGAGCAGTGGCTGAGCCAGCCTGGCTCGCCCAAGGCCAAGCTGGACGATGAAATGCCCCAGGGCACCACGGTGCCCTATGACCAGATGATGGAAGACTGGATGTCCGCGGGTACCCGAGAGTAATCCCGGTATAGCGGTGTGTGCCGGCCCCCCAATCCTCAGGATGGGGGGCTTTGTCTTGCAGAGCAGTTTCAGTCGCACTGAGTGAGCCATTAGGGTGAGCCATCAGGGGGAGCCAAAGGGGGGACTAGCGCTTGGCAAAAAGGGGGAGGGTTGCGTGATTGCTACGTTGGCGACCTGGGGTTGGCGCAAAATTGTGCCCTGAAGGGGCGCCGGGATTGGTAACATGGCCCGCGTTTGGAATCGGCTGTCGGCGCGATGAGTCTCTTCTCGCCCCACAACAGACTTCCTGTTCACCACGGAGCCCCCTCATGTCTGACCCCCATTCTTCGTCAACTCAGCCACCCGAACCCTCAGCGACGGCGTCGGATTCATTGCCCAGACTCGCGCTGGTCGGCGCGCAGATGCTGTTCGTGGCCTTCGGTGCCCTGGTGCTGGTGCCTCTGCTGACCGGGCTTGATCCCAATGTCGCTATGTTCACCGCCGGTATCGGTACGCTGGTGTTTCACTTCACCACGCGGATGACGGTGCCGGTGTTCCTGGCATCCTCCTTTGCCTTCATCGCGCCAATTCAGGGCTCCATTGCGCACTTTGGGGTGTCCGCCACTCTGGGCGGGTTGATCGCGGCGGGCCTGGTGTACGTGGTGATCTCGCAGGCGGTGCGTCTGAAGGGGACCGGCTGGCTTCATCGGTTGCTGCCGCCGGTGGTGGTAGGGCCCGTCATCATGGTGATCGGCCTTGCTCTGGCGCCCGTAGCGGTCAATATGGCGACCGGTGAGAACAGCGAAGGGATCGGTTACGCTCAGGCCATGGTTCTGTCCATGTCGAGCTTGCTGGTTACCTTGATTCTGGCAGTGTTCGGACGTGGTCTGCTGCGCCTGGTGCCGATCATGGGTGGCATCGTGACGGGCTACCTGCTGGCCCTGTTGATGGGAGTCGTTGACTTTACTCCGGTGCGCGAAGCCTCTTGGCTGGCGCTGCCATCCTTTACCGCTCCTAGCTTCAACTGGTTGGCCATCGCGTTCATGATCCCTGTGGCCATTGCGCCTGCGGTCGAGCACATTGGTGACATGATTGCCATCGGTTCGGTCACGCGCCGCAACTACCTGGAAAAGCCCGGTCTTCATCGCACCTTGCTGGGCGATGGCCTCGCCACCATCTCTGCGGCCATGTTTGGTGGGCCGCCCAATACCACCTACTCCGAGGTAACCGGGGCGGTCACCCTGACCCGGGCGTTCAATCCGATGTTCATGGTGTCGGCGGCGTTGGTGGCCATCCTGCTGGCCTTCGTGGCCAAGCTGGGAGCCGTGCTCCAGACCATACCTGCGCCGGTCATGGGGGGCATCATGACGCTGCTGTTCGGTTCCATTGCGGTAGTCGGGATGAATACCCTGGTGCGCGCGGGCAAGCCGCTGACAGCGCCCCGCAACCTGGTGGTCGTGTCGTTGATTCTGGTCTTCGGTATTGGTGGCATGCAGTTTGGTGGAGGGCAGTTTGCCCTGCAGGGCGTCAGCCTCGCCGCCCTGGTGGGCATCGCGCTGAACTTGGTACTGCCGCGCGCTCGGGAAGAGGCCTAGCCGAAGTGCCGGGGCGACGCCGCAGCCTGGCGGCGTCGTCCACTGCTTTGACGCTCACTCGGTGAGCGGTGAGATTGTCCCTGCGGTCCTGATCGGACAAGGGCTGAACAGCCAAGCTCTCAGTGATGGATCTGTTCGCCACCATCTGAAAAGGTGGGCGGGGTATTGGCGCTGACGATCACGCATTCTTCCTGCCCCAGATTGCGAAACCGGTGGGGCAGGCGGGAGTCAAAGTAGTAGGCATCTCCTGGGCCAAGCAGCCCCGTCTCTCCGTTGACGGTGATCTCGATCTCCCCGGCGATGACGACACCGCCTTCTTCGCCATCATGCTCCAGCATTTCCTCGCCGGTATCGGCACCCGGTGGATAGCGCTCGTGCAGTACCGACATGCGCCGGTCGGGGCGTCTGGCGGCGACAAGTCGCCATGAAAGGTGGCGATCACCGATCTCGGTCAACTCCGCAGCGCGATAGAAGGGGCTCGGATGATTGGGCTCGTCGGCGGCGAAGAAGGCGCTGATGGAGACCGGCAAGGCGTCAAGTATCTTCTTAAGGGAGCTGACCGAAGGGCTGACATTATTCAGCTCGATAAGCGAGATAGTACTGTTGGTGACGCCCGCTCTTTTCGCTAGTTCGCGCTGAGATAACTGTTTTTCCTGACGTAGTTGGCGCAACCTAGCGCCGACATCGAAACCGTCGTCCATCCTGGTGTCCGCCATTCGTGAGTCGCTGTCGTGCAAAATGATGGACACATGATACCTGCTATGGCCTGGGTGGGTCACCCTCGCGCTCTCGGACTACCTCTATGCGTGCATGGCGACTACCTACGGCCTGAGGCATCATGTAGTGATGCATGACGAACATAGCAATAGGAGCTTCTTGTGGTGAAACCTCAGGCAAGCGAGGTATGTGGTGTTGTCCTGGCGGGTGGTCAGGGACGTCGCATGGGAGGCATCGACAAGGGCCTGGTGTCCTTTGCGGGTCAGCCCCTGGCCGCCCATGCGGTCGCCTGTCTGCGACCCCACGTGGGTTCTGTACTGATCAACGCCAATCGGCATCATGAGGACTATGCGGCGCTTGCCGATGGTGTCTTCAAGGATGCTGCCGAGGGCTTTCAGGGGCCGCTGATGGGCATCTACAGTGCGCTTGAGGCTGCGGACAGCCCCTGGGTCATGGTCGTGCCCTGCGACAGTCCGCTACTGCCCCATGACCTGGTGCCACGCATGTTGGCGGGCTGGCGTGAGGGGATGGACATCCTGGTGGCCCATGACGGAGAGCGTCTGCACCCGGTGGTAGCGCTGCTGGCAGGTCATCTGCGTGAAGATCTGGCACAGGCGTTGGCGCAGGGAGAGCGCAAGATCGATCGCTGGTACGCGCGACATGCCTGGGCCACGGTCGATCTTAGCGACTGTGCGGACGCTTTTGCCAACCTCAACACTGAAGAAGAGCGTCAGCGTCTTGAGCCCACTTTTCCAGGGGAGGGCTCATGAGGTCCCGGCTGCAATGGCAAGTGCAACAGCCGGTATTGGGCATCGCCGCCTGGAGCGGGACCGGCAAGACCACCTTGCTGGAGCGCATCGTACCGATGCTGAAGGCGAAAGGGCTGCGGGTATCGGTCATCAAGCATGCGCATCACCGTTTCGATGTCGATCAGCCTGGCAAGGACAGTCACCGCTTGCGAATGGCCGGGGCGGAGCCGGTGCTGATCGCCTCCCGGGCAAGGGTGGCGATGATGCTGGAGACTCCCGAAGCTGAGGAAGCGGACCTGCAGACGCTGCTGGCCATGGTGGCGCCACTGAAGGCGGACCTGACGCTGGTGGAGGGGTTCAAGGACTGGCCAATGCCCAAGCTGGAACTGCACCGTGCCGCGTTAGGCAAGCCGCTGCTGGCGACCGAGGATCCCTGGGTGCAGGCGGTAGCCTGTGATACTCCCCTGACCACCGCGGTCGAGACGCTGGATCTGAATGCCCACGACCAGCTGGTCGAGTGGATGTTGCGGTGGGCTGCTGACTGGAGCGGCTGGCTGGCGACGCAGGAGGGACGCTGATGATGTCCTCTTTGTCTTGCTTTGACCTGGGTGAGCACATGCTGAGCGTCGACGAGGCACGTCAGGCGCTGCTTACCCTGGTGGATGGCCAGCTGGCGACGGAGTCCGTGGCGCTGGCCCAGGCTCATGGACGCGTGCTGGCCAAGCCGGTGACGGCGCCCTTCAATGTTCCAGGCCACACCAATTCGGCGATGGATGGCATCGCTCTGAGCTGGCCCGAGGAAGGCGTCGCAGGCTCCCTGCGGCGCGTCGGTTCCGCCCTGGCCGGCCGGCCTTTTGCCGGGCGGGTGGGCAGTGGCGAGTGCGTCAGTATCACCACCGGAGCGCCGCTGCCGGCTGGCACCGACACGGTGATCATGGTCGAGCAACTTCAGCAGCACGGGGATGTGGTCGACATCCTCCAGGCTGACCGCGTCAAGCGAGGGCAGAACGTCCGCCAGGCGGGCGAGGATCTACGTCGAGGTGAGGTGGCGCTAGAATCCGGCAGGCGGCTGGAGGCGGCGGCGTTGGGGTTGCTGGCGTCGTTGGGCTGCGCGTCCGTTGAGGTGCGCCGCCTGCCCCGTGTGGCGGTGTTTTCCACCGGGGACGAGGTGACCGCCCCTGGACAGCCTCGCGCTGATGCCGCGATTTATGATGCCAACCGCTTCACCTTGATGGGCATGTTGCAGGAGCATGGCGCAGATGTGCTGGATCTGGGCATCGTACCTGATGACCCGCAGGCGCTGGAGGGTGCTCTGGCACAAGCGGCGCAGCTGGCTGATCTTGTGGTGTCCAGCGGGGGCGTGTCGGTGGGGCAGGCCGACCATACTCGAGCTGCCCTGGAGCGGCTGGGGCGACTGACCCTGTGGCGAATCGCCATGCGTCCTGGCAGGCCGATGGCATGTGGCGTGATGGGGGACGGCGCGACGCCATTTCTGGGCCTGCCCGGCAATCCGGTGGCCTGCATGGTGACCTGTCTGGTCTTCGTTATTCCCCTTGTACGCAAGCTGCAGGGACGTGAGCTGCGCTCGCCTGCGTGGCAGGCGGTGGCCGACAGCGACTTCCGCAGTCGTGAAGGTCGCACCGATTACAGTCGTGGCGTGCTCAAACGAAGTGATGACGGGACCTTGCGGGTGGTCAACACAGGTAGCCAGGGTTCCGGTATCCTGTCCTCCATGGTGGCTGCCGAGTGTCTGGTGGAAATTCCTGCCGACAAGGCAGCGGTTGCCATCAATGATATGGTGACCGTATTCCCTCTCTTTCGTTTCCCCTGAGGCTTGAACATGACGCTTTCCCATCTCAATGCCCGCGGCGAAGCCAATATGGTGGACGTCGGTGACAAGGCATCTACCCGACGTGAAGCAACGGCTACAGGGGCTATCAGTATGGCGCCAGAGACCTTGGCCTTGCTCAGCGATGGGCAGCTGCCCAAGGGAGATGTGCTGGCCACCGCCAGAATTGCCGGTATCCAGGCGGCCAAGCGCACCCACGAGTTGATTCCGCTGTGTCATCAACTGGCCCTGTCCAAGGTCAGTATCGACTTCGATATCGATCGCGAGGCGAGCATGGTCAGGGTGTCCGCGACGTGCCGGCTGAGTGGCAAGACAGGCGTCGAGATGGAAGCGCTCACGGCGGTGTCCGTGGCCTGTCTGACGCTGTATGACATGTGCAAGGCGGTCGACAAGGAGATGGAGATTGGTCAGATCCATGTGGACGCCAAGCAGGGTGGCAAATCCGGAGATTATCGTCGCCGAGAGATAGCACAGGAAACCGTCGCTCCCATCGTGACGAGTCCGGAGAACAGTCCTGCATTGACCTTGGGGCTTGCCTCTGCAGAGCAGCAAAGCGTCAGGGTGAAATGCCTGGCCGAGCTGCGAGAACGCCTGGGTATCGGGGAAACCTCGGTCCCCTTGGACCGTTTACCCAGTGCCGATGTGGCAGGCCTCAAGAAGGCCTTGAAGACGCTGGACCAGCGTTTTTCCGGTTTGGAAGAAGGTCGGGTGCTGTGTGCGGTGAATCAGGTGATGGCCAGCGACAGCACACGCCTGACGTGCGATGACGAGGTGGCCTTTTTCCCGCCGGTCACTGGAGGTTGATGATGATTCGGGTGCAGCAAGAGCGCTTTGACGCAGGTGACGTACAGCAGGCGATGCTGCAAGGTCGCTCCGATGTGGGGGCTGTCGTCAGCTTCACCGGGTTGGTCAGAGATTTCAATGAACGCCCCGACGTCACAGCGTTGACGTTGGAGCATTATCCCGGCATGACCGAGGCCTCGCTGGCCGAGATCGAGGATGAGGCGCGCCGGCGCTGGACGCTCGAGGACGTGTCTATCATCCATCGGGTAGGGCGGCTTGCGCCAGGTGATCCCATCGTTCTGGTGGTGGTAGCCAGTGCTCATCGCCGCGCCGCCTACGAGGCCTGCGAATTCCTGATGGACCAGTTGAAGACGCGGGCACCCTTCTGGAAGAAGGAGCACACGGCCAGCGGCGATTATTGGGTATCCGAGCGCTGTCAGGACCATGCGGACGCTCGTCGATGGGAAGGTGGTGTGCAATGACGGACAGCATGAGCGACGGCTTGGTCGACAGCTTCGGCCGGCGCGTGAATTACGTCAGGCTATCGGTGACGGACCGCTGTGACTTCCGCTGTGTTTACTGCATGAGCGAGGAAATGACGTTCCTCCCGCGGGCACAGGTGCTGACGCTGGAAGAAATCGCCCAGGTGGCGCGAGCCTTCACCGAGCTTGGCGTCGAAAAGATACGTCTGACCGGTGGAGAACCCCTGGTGCGGCGTAATATCGGTGAACTGGTGGCGCGTATCGGTGCCTTGTCAGGGCTCAGGGATTTCGCAATGACCACCAATGGCGCCGGACTTCGGCGTCATGCTGTCGAGCTTCGTCAGGCGGGTCTGAAACGCCTGAATGTCAGCCTGGATTCGCTGGATCCTCAGCGCTTCCGCCGCCTGACCCGTACCGGTGACCTGAGTCGAGTACTCGATGGTATCGAGGCTGCGCGAGAGGCGGGGTTCGAGCGGATCAAGCTCAATGCGGTCGTGCTGAAGGGGCGCAATGAGGATGAGGTGCTGGATCTGGTGACCTTTGCCAGGAACCAGCAGCTTGATATCAGCTTCATCGAGGAAATGCCCCTCGGCGACGTCTCGGATCACTCACGCGCAGAGACATACTGTTCCAGCGATGAGGTCAGGGCGCTGATTGAGCAGCGCCATCCGCTGTTGTCCACGGCGGAAGCCACGGCGGGCCCTTCACGCTATCTCCGGATGGAGGACAGTGATACCCGCATCGGCTTTATTTCTCCCCATAGCCACAACTTCTGCGCAAGTTGCAATCGGGTTCGCGTCACCGTCGAGGGACGCCTGTTGCTGTGTCTAGGCAACGAGCACTCGGTTGACCTGAGGGCGGTGTTGAGACGTTATCCCGGCGACATCGAGCGGCTCAAGCGAGCTATCGTCGAGGCCATGCCCATGAAGCCGGAAAGGCATCATTTCACGACTGACGGGGATGTCCAGGTCGTGCGCTTCATGAACATGACAGGTGGCTAATGGCTTGGGGCTTTATCTGCCATTTGCCGAATAAGTTTTCGCGGGCGCCATGGGCGCCCGCGTTGCGTTGTGCTGCTTCTTCACTCACGGTAACCCGCTGTTGAAGGCTCCGCCATGTAAGGGAATGGCCAGGTATGCTGGGGAATGGAAGGCGATGTATGATGGGTATTGGCACGCCGGTTTTTGATAATTGACCAGGAAATATTTGCTGCATTTCTTGCCAAGAGCCAGAGGTTGCATATACTTTTCTTCAAGTGAATCACGGCGCGCGCCGTTTTATGCCAAGGCTATGGAGTGAGCTATGTCCAGCGAAACATTGGAACGCATTGCACGAAACAAGAATGTGGCACGCGCAGCGGCCCGACAGCTCAGCATGGAGCAACTGCAAAAGCTGGCGGAAGTGGTCGAGGAAGTGATCGATCAAAAGCGTGATGAAGAGCGCCAGCGCCAGCAAGAAGAGATGCAGAAAGCGCAGAAACTGGCGGAAATCCGCGAGCAGATCACTGAGGCGGGATTGTCGCTGGACGACCTGGTGTCCGAGCAGCCCAAGCGCAAGCGTGGCCGTCCGCCCAAGAATGCCAAATAAGTTACACCACCCAAGGCAGGTATTTCATCGCTAGCGTTGCTGGCCCTGCCTTGAGGTGTGGCACCGAGGGTGTCGTGTTAGCGATGATGCCCCTCCGTGCAAGCGGCCCCGGATACCTCCGGGGCCGCATTCGTTTGGGGCCTGGCCACGCTCGGGCCATTCATACGATGTAGGCGTACATAGGGGGCGTACCTAGGGGCGTGCCACTAGTAGAGCGTATGCGAACGCTACGTTGCGAAAGTCGTGTTGCGAAAGTCGGTCCGCAGGTATGCAGGGCTGATGGGGGCACGCAGGGCCTAGAGATCCCCTGCTATGCCTTCCATATCGGTGGCCATCAGCTGTAATTCCAGCTTCGGTCGACGCTGGAGATGGTCATGAAGCCACGCGAGAATGCGCGGATAAAGGCCATGGCGCAGGGCGGATAGGGTGTCGGCTGTCAGCTCATCGAGCTGATCGTCAAGCCAGTCGCTGAAGCTATCTTCGTCGACGCCCAGTGAATGGCTGGTGTCCAGCATCAGGCGCCCAATTCTTGCCCAGCCTCGTTCGGTTGCCACCAGGCTGATGGCCAGATACAGCTCTTCCTGGCGCTGACGCGCGGAAGAGCGCGAGGTGCGCCGATCGATGCCGCCTCGCTCGATGATGCATTGGGATACCGCAAAGCGCTGCTCTACCGTCAAACCGTCCTGATCGAGACGGATCAGGTCACCATTTTGGGGTGCCAGCGGGGCATCAATGCCGAGCCGTTCCGCCAGTGCCTGGTGGGCGGCCTGATGGGGAGCCTCGCCGTGCACCGGTAGCAGTCTGGCCGGCTGTATCCACTGATAGAGGCGCTCAAGTTCTTCCTGGGCGGGATGACCAGAGGCATGTAGCTGTGGGTGGCTGGCGTCGTCGAGGAGATGAACATCGAAGCGGGCAAGGCCTCGTTTCAGGCGTTCGATCAGGTGCTCGTTGCCAGGGATGGCCTTGGCCGAAAATATCACGCTGTCACCCGCTGTCAGCTCGAAATGCGGATGTCGTCCCTGGGCCAGTCGCGACAAGGCGGCGCGGGGTTCTCCCTGGCTTCCTGTAGCGATCACCAGAACCTCTTCAGGGGGCAGATACCCGAGGTCGCTGACCGGGACCAGCGTCGGGAAATCGTCAAAATACCCGAGCTGGCGCGCATGCCCGACCATCCTCTCCATCGAGCGTCCCAGCAGGCTGACGCGCCTGCCGCAGCGACGTGCTGCGCGGCCTATTGCGAGCACACGAGCGAGGTTGCTGGCGAAGCAGGAGACAACGACCCGCCCACTGCAGCCGGCAATGGTGTCCGCCATGGCCTTGGCGACGTCTCCCTCGCTGCGTGAATGCCCCGGCACGTTCGCGTTGGTGGAGTCGGCGACGACCAGGTCGAGGGGAGCCAGGGCGCGGAAAGCGTCTTCATCGACAGGTTCGCCGAGTACCGGCTGCGGGTCGAGCTTCCAGTCACCGGTGTGCAGCAGGCGCGTATTGCCGGCTTGAATGAACACCGCGCAGCTTTCTGGAATCGAGTGTGTCAGGGCGAGGAAGCGACAGGAAAAACCGGCGATGTCCCTGGCCTCTCCCGGGGTGATGACCTCGATGGCATCGCTGGACAGGCCGCGTTCGGCGAACTTGATCCTCAGCATGGCCGCCGCCAGGGGCGTGGCAATGATCGGGCAGCCCCAGCGGGGCCACAGCCAGGCAACGGCACCAATATGGTCCTCGTGGCCATGGGTGATGAGCAGCGCGCTGGGCTGAATGCCGAGGGTCTCCAGGACGGTGGTGTCCGGGACTTGAATGGGATCGCCCGGCAGGTCCTGGCGAATCATCATGCCGCAATCGACCGCCAGCCAGCGTCCCTGGTGGCCATAGAGGCTCAGGTTCATCCCGATTTCGCCGCAACCGCCCAGGGGCAGGAAATGCAGGGGGGAGCGGCGGCGTGGACGAATCTGAATTCGAGGGATCGACATCGGGCTCGGCATAGTGAAGACAGGTAACGCCACTATAAGGGATGGAGGTCGGCTCACTCAACGCAGGACGCCCCTGGCAGCGCAGCAGGAGTCGTTCGCTACCTCACTTTTCGCTACAATGGCCGGTTTTCGTGGCGCGCTATCGAGCGCGTCGAGAGGTGGTGCCAAGGGCACGCCAAGGGTTGGCTTCAAGAGACAAGTGTTATGTCGCATTTCTATCGTCTGGTGGTGTCCTGTCCTGATCGACTGGGGATCGTCGCCCGTGTCTCCAACTTTATTGCTGGGCATGGTGGTTCCATTACCGAGGCCAATCAGCATTCCGACCTGGCGTCGGGACGCTTCTTCATGCGCTACGAGATTCTGGCGGATTCGATTGGCATGTCTCGGGAGGCGCTGTGTGACGCCTTTGCCCCGGTAGCCAGGGAGTTTGAAATGGATTGGGCGCTGCGTGACACTCGTCAGAAGCGCCGAGTGGTGCTCATGGTGTCCAAGGAATCCCACTGCCTGGTCGATCTGCTGTATCGCTGGACGGCGGGGGAGCTGGATTGCGACATTGCGGCGGTGATCAGCAATCACGACGATATGCGCAGCATGGTGGAGTGGCATGGCATTCCCTACCACCATGTGCCGGTCGTCGCTGGTGACAAGCAGGCGGCATTCGCTGAGGTGGAGCGTCTGGTAGAGGCGTCGGCTGCGGACAGCATCGTGCTGGCGCGCTACATGCAGATTCTTCCGCCGGACCTGTGCCAGCGCTACAGCGGTCGCGTGATCAATATCCACCATAGCTTCCTGCCATCGTTTGCCGGCGCCAAGCCGTACCATCAGGCCTACCAGCGAGGGGTGAAGCTGATTGGTGCGACCTGCCACTATGTGACAGAGGAGCTGGATGCCGGGCCGATCATCGAGCAGGACATCCACCGTGTCAGTCATTGCCACACGCCTACCGACCTGGTTCGCTTCGGCCGAGATGTGGAAAAGACGGTGCTGGCGAGGGGGCTGCGCTGGCATCTGGAAGATCGGGTACTGATCCACGATAACAAGACCGTCGTCTTCGCCTGAGCGCTACGTCAGGCCGGAGCCCCTGCTGCGACGTGTCGAGCTCGCCGAGAGGAGGGGGCGGTCATGTCGTTCGCCGAGGTAGTGGTGGCGGGCTGGATGCTGTGGCTGGGTGGGGCGCTGTCAGCAGGGTGTTTGCTGCTGGTAGTGCGCCAGCGGCCCTGGCAGGCGCTGGTGGCCAGTGCCGGGCTGCAGCACCGATGGTTGGCCGCCACCGTGATGATGGCCTTGCTGTGGCAGTTGCGTGCCCAGGCGGTGGACTGGCTGAGCTTGCACTTGCTCTTCACCACCCTGCTGACGCTGGTTTTTCGGGCACCGCTGGCGCTGTTGAGCTGTCTGCTGGTCAACCTGTCGCTGTGCGTGACCGGCAGGGTGGCCTGGCCGCTTATCGGCCTCAATCTTGTCGTGACAGGGGTGGTGCCCATGCTGGTGACCATCGCCATATGGCGTTTGGTCGACAGGCGCCTCCCTGCCCACCCCATGGTGTTTCTGTTTGTCGCCGGTTTTGGCTGTGCCGCGCTCTCTTCGCTGGCCTCGGGGCTCGCGGCCATGGGCGTTGCGTGGTTTGCCGCGGTGAATGCCGAGGTGCTGTTTCAGGTCCGTGAATACCTACGCTTTCTGCCGCTGCTGATGCCGTCGGAAGCCTTTATCAGCGGCATGCTGCTCAGCATTCTGATGTTCTATCACCCGCACTGGGTCGCGACGTTCAACGATCGACGCTATCTCGATGATGACCGGAAGTGAGCCCCCCGGATGTCGAGGGGCTTTGGCTTGCTGTGCTGGCCGCTGGGCCAACCGTCAATGCGGGCGCCTATCGGCGGCAACGGTCAGCGGCGGCAACGGCCATGGGCGGTTGGCGTTCCGTGTCAGTGTCTCGCGTAGCGTGAAGGCTGGGGCGCGGGGTCTGCGTGGCGCGGGCATTGGGGATTGTAGTGCAGGCCTCTTGATTCGCGGCGTGCCAGGGCGCTGGCGACGGTCAATCGCGCCAGCGTCAGGGCGTGACGGAGGGCCAGCAGGGCGGGTGTCGGGCAGGCGTCGTCGGCCAGCTCCGCATAGCGGGAGGCCAGGGTCTCGATACGGGCGGCCGCCTCCTTGAGGCCCTCGTCGAAGCGCACGATGGCCACCCTGGCGCTCATGACTCGGCGCAGTTCCTGGTGTAGTTCAACGATGTCGGACGCCTTAGCCTGGCGGGTGCCAGCGATGACCGACGTCGCCGGATGCTGACGTGGTGGCTCCCTCAGCGTGGCGAGATGACGAGCCGCCGAGCGGGCGTACACGAGGCACTCCAGTAGCGAATTGCTGGCCATGCGATTGGCACCATGCAAACCGGTGCAGGTCACCTCTCCAATCGCATACAGCCCTGTCACGCTGGTCGCGCCGTGTTGATCAACGCTGATCCCGCCACAGCTATAGTGGGCCGCAGGGACGACGGGGATCGGCTGCTGGGTGATATCCAGGCCACGCCCCAGACAGTGGGCATGGATCGTCGGGAAGTGGTGCCGAATGGTCGCCGCCCCCAGATGGCGGATATCCAGCATCACGCAGGGGCTGTCGGTGCGTTGCATTTCGGCGTCAATGGCCCTTGCCACCACATCGCGTGGGGCCAGCTCGGCCCGTGGGTCGATGTCTGGCATGAAGCGTTTGCCATCCGCATTCAGCAGCAGGCCGCCTTCTCCGCGTACCGCCTCGCTGATCAGGAAAGGAGGACCCTCCGGGTCATACAGGCAGGTGGGATGGAACTGCTGGAATTCCAGGTTGCTCAGCTGCGCACCGGCATCGTAGGCCATGGCCATGCCCTCGCCACTGGCGGGAGAGGGGCTGGTGGTGTGCAGGTAGAGTCCGCTGGCGCCCCCGGTCGCCAGTACCGTGTCCTGGGCAATGAGTTCCTGGACCTGATGCCGGGGATCGAGGCATCGGGCTCCGCAGCACTGGCCTTGAGCGTTGCTGATCAGCTCGTAGGCGACCAGGTCATCACGCAAGGTAATGGACGGATGCTGGAGGGCGCGCTCCCTCAGGGTATCAATGACCGCGCGACCGGTGGCATCTTCTGCGTGGATGATCCGTCTGGCGTTGTGCCCGCCTTCCCGAGTGAGGTGATAGGGATACCCCAGGCTAGGATCTGTCTCGGGGGTGAAGGGCACCCCGAGTTGAAGCAGCCAGTCGATGGCGTCAGGACCCTGTTCCACGGTGAAGCGCACGGCTTGCTCGTCGCACAGTCCGTCACCGGCGACCAGAGTGTCCTGTACGTGAGCCTCGATATTATCCTGGGGGGATAATACCGCCGCGATCCCGCCCTGCGCCCAGCGGCTGGCCCCTCTATCGTCGTTGCCGGGCCGCAGCAGCGTCACCCTGCGGTGATCGGCCAGCTCCAGGGCCATGGCAAGACCGGCGACGCCGCCACCGATGATCAGGACGTCATGACTGGCGTGGGTCATGGGATCTTCCTTCCTTGCTGTCGAGAGAGGGTGCCTGGTGCAGGCCGTGACGCGGGGCTCGTCGTCGCAGTCGCTTGCTGGGGAGGCGTTCGAGTTTGCCAAGCTGCTCAGCGATGGACCCGGAGAGGCGGGCCAGCTCGCGGTTCAGCCACAGGTAGCCGCTGGGACCAAACAGCATTCTGCCATCATCACTGCGCGTGGTGGAGGCCTCTGCGGCAAAGGCTTCCAGCGAAAAAGGCGTGATGTTGGCCTGGATGGGCCGACCCGTGCGTATCTCGAACGCCAGGGTGCCGATATCCCTGGCGAGCACATGCTGTTGGGCCCGCAGCCCCTCCATGGTATCGATCTGCTCGTGTCCCTGGCGGGTGCTCCAGTGAGTCTCCAGCAGCAGCTCCAGCGTCGACAGCATGCGTCGTTGGTAGGAAATAAGGCCGTCGACGTCGGTGCGAGACAGCCTGCCCTCACGGTGCACCGCATCCGTCAGTCCGCGCTGCTTGATCAGTAGCTGACTGGCCGCCTTGAACAGCTCTCGGGTGTCGATTCCCGGTGCCGCGGTGGATGACGTGTGGGCGTGATACAGCCGGGCCATCTGATCAAGGCAGTCGGCCAGCAGAAAGCGCTGCAGGTCCGTGGCCTTGTGGGGCAGAAAGACCAGCGTGGCGGCGATGCCCACCAGGGTGCCGACCAGCACGTCGAGGCCCCGCCACAGGGCGACATCCAGCTGCTGGGTACCATCGCCGATAACGAGCAGCAGGCTGATGGCAAACATCAGGCCGCTGTACGCCTGGCGGGCACCGAATACCCACCAGGTGGCGACAGCGATACCGGCCAGAGAGCCCAGCTGAACGGCCCAGGGTGGGATGGGCAGGCTGATCAGCAACAGGCCCAGGGCGGCACCAATCAGCGTACCTGCCAGGCGCTGACGGCCCTTGTCGATGACGCCGCCAACATGGGGCAGATTGCCCATGACCATAACGGTGCTGACCAGGGCCCAGCCACTATGTTGCAGCGGCAACAGCTCGACAATGGTGAAGGTCACCATCAGGGCCAGCGTGACGCGCAGTACATGGAATAGGCGCCGATGTCGGTGGTTGATAAAGGGGTCGCGCAGGCGTCCGAGTAACATGGGTCAGCTCCTGGCCTGCGTGGGTGAAAGCGGCAATGTGCGCAAGGCGGGTTCCGCGCAGTGGTGTGCGGTCACGGCTGGAAGCGTCATTGGTGTCTGGCGGAGGGCGGGCGGAAGCAAGCGGTTGCTCAAGGTTCGGCGGCCGTTATGAAGTGGCGTAAAGAGGCGCAGATGCTAACACGTCACGGCGACGTCGTCCTGGCCTCAGGGGCTATTCAGTACCGGACGCAGGTGTATGTTGAGGCCTGGCTCAAGGGGCAGGGGCCAGGTGAAGGGCTCACGCTGAAGGTGAGGCGCTGGGTGCAGCCAGCTCGCGTCCTGAGATGTGAGCGTGGTGAGTAAGACGAGGGTTGATGACATGTGGCGGATACAGATCGGGCGGATACAAGTGGCGCGGATAAGGCTAGGGCCACTACCCCGTAGTGGCCCTGATCTTTAACTAAGTAGCGTGATGGATGTCCGTGCAGTCCTCAAGAGCTACTCTTAAGAGCTATGGTCTTCCTCGGCCATCATATGGATAAGTTCCTTGAGGTCCTCCACTTGCTGCTCAAGGGCTGCGACACGATCCTCCTCACTTGCTTGCGCGGTACGCTCCTCGATCTCAGCCATCTTTTCGTTGAGCATCTCGGAGTCCATGGCGAATGCGGCACCCGCCATCATGAGAGATGATAGCGCCATGGCGCTCAGTAGCTTCAGCTTCATACGGCCTCTCCAATAAAAGTCACTGCTTGGTTGCCTCATGGTATGAGGCGCTGCGTACTTCTCGGACGACTGCTACCTGCACTTCTGAAGTGTAGTCTAGGCCACTTATTGAGCAAGGTCGCATAAAGCGTGATGTAGCGTTTCATTCTGACGCTTAACACATGCTGCGGGCGGGGCATTAGCCGGATTCGCGCGACCAAATTGCGACCAGAGAGGAGGGCGTCGAGGGACTAGGTAGTATAAGGCATTGAAACTATTGGTGCCCGGAGCCGGGCTCGAACCGGCACGGTGTTGCCACCGAGGGATTTTAAGTTCGATATGATCTAGTTTTTGGCCGCGCTTGCAATGCGGAGTCTTTTAAAATCAGTGAGTTATGTGAGTGCATTGGTGGACATATCCGCTCTCAGAGCTAGGTGCGTGCGACCAAATTGCGACCACCCGCTAACACTATGCGCCATTGGCCACCCTCTGACAGGTCGTGCTGAGTGAAGCCATGCAAAAAATTCTTCGGAAAGGGCTGCACACGCTACCCTCATCCTTTAGTCCAATAATCTGCTTAGAGGTGAACATGCAGTTACGAGTTATCCCAGCCTTGCATCCTGAGGATAACGCTTCGATGGTTTTGCTCGATGGACGCGACTTGGGCGATCAGCTCATTGAGGCAGGGCTGGCAAGGCCCGACTGACCAGGAGGCAGCAGGAGCCAGCGTTGCCAATACACATCCCCCGCTGAAGGGGCCTTCGCTAAAACAAAAATATGATCCGGTAGGATTAGTATTTTCGTACTTGGCGCTTGACATTGATCCTACTATCTTAATTAAACTTTGTTTTCTTTGCGCTAATTATGATTTAGTGTTCAGAAACGTGGAGCCTCGGCAATGCGTATGCAAGCATTGTATCGTTTGCCTCTGATATAGGGATCACGCTTGAGTAAGGACAATGAATCTGAAAGTTATGAGCTCAGTAGGCTAAAGCGAAAAGTTGAGCTCTTGAAGGTTTTGTTGACGTCGATTGAAGACATTTCTAGATCAAGTCAGTGGCATAGCGAGCATAGTCGTCGTCGTGTGGAACGCTTGGCTCACTCTGGCTCCTGTTTGGTAGAAATTCTTGACGAACTGATAGCGCAAGGGCAGCTTTCAGAGCGAAAAGAGAATCAATCGCCTGACCTAGATGGCTCAAATAGCAGTTGATCGTGGCCCTCCCACTTGCGCTTCGAAAGCCAGAATTGCTGCGGCGTTTCGAGCAGGAGTTTCTCTCCGGTGTGTCTCGATAACACGCCTTTTCTTTCCTGGCTGGTATTCGACTACCTCCCAGCTTGTTTCCCCACCCCGCCCGTGATGGTGGGGCTCAACCACTATACGGGATGAACGTGTCATCTCAGACCTCCTTAAGACTTCTTTTCTTACAGTAACAGAACGATATCTAAGGGTGTTGGTTGCGCTCGTTTGAGCAAACTATTGTAAATTTTTCGTAAACGACTGAGTAAAAAAACCTGCTCTTTTGGCCTAGACTTTGCGAGATGTTGTAAAAATTTGATATGAAGCTAGCCTGGCACCCACAATGTCACGGGGAGAGACGAAGCCATGGGCACGCAGATGCTTAGCTGCAAAGTCACGGAAGATGGGGTTGAGATGCGCTGCCTGAAGTGCAGCGCGGTTGAGGTACGAGTAAGTGGTGGGCATGTTTGGGACCGTTTCAGAGTGGTGCCGGACGGACCACGCGGAAGGTGTTTCATCATTGAGTGCAAGGCTTGTGGTCAGAAGAGTATTAGAGCCTCACTACTGCCGTAGTTAGGTGAGAGGGTTTTGCTGGCTAATTTCTTTACCTATTGGTCTGCGGACACTAGGTTTACCCTAGCGGTGATCCAGGACAAACATACCTTGGCATGTTTAATGTAACAAAGTTTTACATAAGGTCGCTTTGAGGTAAGGAGATGCTTGATGAATAGCTCGGTAAAGATATTTTCGCTAATTGCTTTGACAGCAAGTTGTTCGACCTCGGCTGAAACCCAGAGTGACAGTACAGGGGCTCCTGGAGATACATCTGGTGAGAAAAACGAGCGCCCCAACATACTCGTGATATGGGGTGACGATATCGGTTGGAGCAATCTCTCTGCTTATGAGCAGTCGGTCATGGGATACTCTACACCGAATATTGATCGCATCGGAAATGAAGGGACACTGTTTACAGATCACTACGCGCAGCCGTCATGCACCGCGGGACGTGCAGCCTTCATAACTGGACAGTATCCAATTCGGTCAGGTATGACCACCGTCGGTCAGCCTGGTGCGGCTTTGGGGTTGCAGGCAGAGTCGCCCAGCCTTGCAGAAGTGTTGAAAGCAGAAGGATATCGCACGGGCCAGTTTGGCAAGAATCATCTGGGGGATCGCAACGAACACTTACCAACTGTTCACGGTTTCGATGAGTTCTTTGGCAACTTATATCACCTCAACACACAAGAGGAAGCCGAACAGCGCGACTATCAACGTTTTGGGGAAGCTTTCTCTGGGTCGCTCGAAGCGTACGAAGAGCAATTCGGGACCCGAGGAGTACTCCACACAGTGGCAACGAATGAGTTCGATGATACTGAAATGCCTAGGTTTGGAGTGGTTGGCAAGCAGACTATTGAGGATACCGGTCCCTTGACTCGAAAGCGCATGGAAAACTTTGACGCCGAAGAGGTTATCCCGCGCGCAATAGACTTCATGGCCGATGCAAGCGATGCTGGAGATCCGTTTTTTGTTTGGTTGAATACGAGCCGGATGCATCTTTATACCCACCTCAATGATGAGTGGCGCTACGCCGCTGAAGAGTATACGTCAGAGGCCGATATTCATGGGTCAGGGATGCTCCAGCATGATCATGACGTTGGAATGGTCCTCGATTGGTTAGACGAGCAAGGGCTAACTGACAACACAATTGTTTGGTATTCCACTGACAACGGGCCTGAACATAGCTCATGGCCTCACGGTGGTACAACTCCTTTCCGCGGCGAGAAGATGACGACTTATGAGGGCGGTGTCCGAGTGCCGTCTATGATCCGCTGGCCTGGGGAGATTCCGTCGAACACAGTGTTGAACGGTATTCAAGGTCATCAGGACATGTTTACCAGCCTGGCAGCAGCTGCTGGTATAGATGACCCAGCTGATCAAGTCATGACAAACAAAAATCAATATATTGATGGTGTGAATAATTTGCCATATTGGAAGGGTGAGCGTGACCAGTCGGCCCGTGACCACATCTTTCACTACTACGAAAGTAAGCTAACCGCCATTCGCATGGGGCCATGGAAATTCCATTTCTCCACAAAGGAAGATTATTACGATAACTTGGTGCCGAGAACCGTTCCATTGGTTTTCAATTTGAGAATGGATCCCTATGAGAGCTACGATTCTTCAGACAGCTATGGACATCTGATGCAGAAGATTTCGTGGCTTATTCAGCCAATGTCCGTGCTAATGCAGGAGCACCTAGAGTCATTGGCTGAGTACCCGCCAGTGCAGGGTGGCTCTTCTTTTGACATGTCCAATGTTGTCGAAGATTTCACTTCTAAAGCTATGCAGTAACCATCGCAACAAGGAGGGAGCTCTGGCTGGCCTTAGTGGTTGGCCACGGCCCCTCAATTCCACTTCCTGCTGATCGCCTTCAGCGGCTCCGGTAGCCTTCAACTGATCCGCTGGAGGCAGGCGCTGTCCCGACTTCAGACAGCAAATAGGATGGAAGGAACGGATTCGCTGGCTTCCTGGCCACATCTGTTCTCGCTGATCACCCCTGTCTTGGCTACTATTCCCGCATGGACATTTCAATGCACCAAGTGTGGCGCTACGTCCTCTGCCTGACCGAAGAAGAGCGCGTTCGCTTCCAGAGGCAAGCTAGGCGAGACGACTATCGGGTCTTCTATGCGTCGATGGCCGGTATTGCTACAACTGTGGCTATTTTTCTATCGCAAGCTCCTTGGCATGGCGTTCAGCACCCATATCACTTTTATGCTACCTGGTGGTCAGTTCCGATCGGCTTAATCGTTGGCCTATGGACATGGCACGAAATTCGCTGGCAAGTGTATCGTCAGCGTAGAGACGTATGGTGGCCTATTCTCCAGAAGCGCTGGACAGGCAGCGACCTGACCGTCATTGCAATCGCGCCGCCGGAAACGTTCGGGGATATCATCAATCGGCGCATCGTCACCCTTACGCCCTTATCCGGCGCCGGCATAGGAGTGACGATGGGCTTCATCCTCTTGATGATGTCAGGCCCCTTGCCTCAAGAGATCGATAGCGCTGTCGCTAGGCTTGCCATATTTGCGACTCCCGCCTGGTGCGCCATCCTTGGCGCCTTGGCCGGCAAACGCTACAGGGACTCCTTCGCCAGGCGGTACTCCAGGTTAAAGTAGTCGACCTCGGCGTCCATCACTTCCTCCAATTCCTTCAACCTCTCCTGGCGCTCTACCGCAGTGAGCGACTCGTCGGCTTCGATGATGTCACGAACCTCTCGCAGAGCGGTCAGGTTCTCCTCGACATCCTTGGCCAGGTCGAACAACTCGATCATCGGTCCATACTCGACGTAATAGTTCTCGACCTCATCCAAAGTAAGGTTCTCGAACTCCTTGGCGATTTGGCCGACCTCATCGCGGCGCTCGTAAAAATGCTGGATGTCGCCATATTCGCTGACGTTGCTGGCAAAGCGGCCGGCGAACGGCACACGGTAGCGCTCGACGTCCTCGCCAGTGGTCAGACGATGAACGAAGTCGCCGGTCTTCTCGGCGAAGCCCCAGGCACCGCCACCGTAAAAGTTGACGATGTGCTGCAGAACCTCCGGGCTGATGTCGATCCCCCCACTGCGGTAATCGCTGCCACCAGTCCTCTCATTCAAGAACCGCGTGAAGCCCTGGTAGGCGTCAGGATTTGACCGGAAGGCCAGGGTGCTGTCAGGTTTCGGCGTGCCGAAGGGCAGGTTCTCCTTGTAGACTGGACGTCCCGCGAAGTCCTCGTTCACCGCCACCTGAGTGATCGAGCGGAAGAGCGTCGGGGTGATGTTCTTAGCTACGGCGTTCACCGACTCTTCAGACCCCTCGAAGCCGATCGGAGAGAAGCTGCCAAGAATGGCGAGGACAGTATCAATTGCCACCTGATCGAACGGCTTTCCGCCCCTGGCTGCGGCCTCTGCCTGGGTGCCTAGCACTGAGAAGACGTTGTAACCGTAGGGCAGCGGGATCTTCACGTAGTCCTTGTCACCGGTCATGAAGATCAGGTTCCGTTCCTTCTCGTGGGCCGGGATCTTATCCCAGAACAGTTCGCCGTCGTCGTCTTCCTCAGAGAGCGAGCGGTTGACCATGGCCAGCAGGAAAGAGCCAGCCGCCATCGCCAGGGCGGTGCGCTGCGCCGTATTCATTCGGGCCCAGACGTTGGCGCGACTGGTGTCCTCGTCCACTTCGCGCAGACCAACCATGGTCCGAGCGAAATTGCGGGTGCCCTGGACGCTGGCATTGAAGAACATGTAGAAGGCGTTAAACATCGAGCCGAGCTCGCCCCGACGGTTGAAGTTCACCGTCATGTTCTTCGCCAGGCTAGCAGCCTTCTTGCGGCTGACTCCGGCGCGCCGGGCGTTGACGTACGCCGACAGGCGTGACGCGTTTTCCACTGCGCCGTTGATGTTCTCGACGAAGTCGGCAGTCTTCTTCCTGAACACCAGCGCCGAACCAATGGTGCCGCCGCTTGCGCGCCGCATCATGGAAGAAATCTCCTTGGCCTGCCCCTGAATGTCCTTCATATCGAAGTAGCCCGTCTTGGCCCCGTCTTCCATGAACTCCTGGAAATAACGGTCCCACTGGCGAGCCTTCGGGGTCTTGCCCTGGCGGCTGGAGAGGCCACGGTAAGCCGCTGCCATGGCAGGGCGCAGATCGCGCATGGTCTGACGGACAATGCGCTTGCCGCGGATCTTGCCGTTTGCCTTGCTCTGCTCGGCCTGGAGATTGAGCAGGGCGGTCTGCACGTCACGAGCGAAGTTCGTCAGCATGAACTCCGGGTTGTAGCTGGTGACCAGACTGGCCATCAGTCGAGTCACGGCCCCCATGGCGTTTACGATCATCCCGTTCTTCTCCGGGCCGACGTTGCGCATGGCGTTCATCAGGCGCTCGTCCTTGATCTTGATGTAGAACGTGCGGCCCGCCTTCTTGGTCTTGAAGTAACGCTCGTCTCCCTCCATAGCGATCGGACGCTCTCGCACCTCGACTTTGTCACGCCCTGTGACAGGATCCTTCACGGTGACGCGGACGCGCTGGGTGTCGGGGTTGTCGTTGGTATACACCTGCCACAGGTCGGGATTCGGATTGTCGGTCACCAGCGAGAGGAGGGCATTGCCAACCTCATTCTTGCGCCGACGGATGATCGCCTGGGTGGTGTCTACGATCGCCTGAGTGGACGGTGAGTCGGCGCGTGACAGGCGACCCAGGGCGGTCTTGGACTCCTTGCCCTTGATCTCGAATCCGCGACCAATGCGAGGACGACCAGGGTCGGCCTTGTCGTCTTCAGCGAAGCCCTTCAGCGGCACGTAGTAGCGATAGCTTGCCTCCCAAGCGTCGAGGGTTTCATCCGTCTCCAGGCCACCCTCTCGGATCGCCTCGCGCTGCGTGCGGAGCATGTCGTCGACGATGCTTGCCAGGCGCTCGAACTCGGCGCGCTTGGCCCCGCTGTTGATACGATCCAGGATATCCAGGGCATCTTGCGTCTTCATGCCTGAGCCGCCGTCAGAGTAGCGAGGATCACCAGGGTTGCGCTCAGCGATGCGAGCATTGCGCTCCGGCGCGTGGCGGGCATAGAGGTACTCGTCAAGCGCCTCCTGGCTGATTCCGGACTGCGCCATCCCTTCCGCCAGGCGCTCAACATACCGCTCTCGGATCTGGCGAAGGTCGTGTTCGGCCTTGCCGTGGAAGAGCTCTTCAGCCAGGTAGACATCGTTGTCTTGGGTGACACGACCGCCATGCTTGGTGATCGCCTCCTGGAGCTTGTTCAGCGGGCGCATCTTGTCGGTCAGGACACGAAGCGCTTTACCCACCAGGGCTTCGTCGGGCAGCGAGAAGTTGGTGCTATCGTTGTCGCTGTAGGCGCCAACAGGACTGGGCGATGGCGCCATGGCGTAGCGCTGGGCCTGATTGACAATGTCATCTGGCGTGAGTACGCTTTTGTCAAAGCCTCGAGATGGAGCTCCCTCACCTGGCAATTGGAGCCGGGAGGACTGGAGCCACTCGGGGCTTTTCCTTGTATTGACGTACCGCACCCGTCCTTCCTCGATGCCCCTCTCCACGAATCGTTGCGCACCGTCCTTGCCATAGACACTGGCGACTCGGTTGACGTGAATGTATTGCTGACGTTTGTTGAGGTGGATCGGCACCAGTACCGCCTTGCCTTTTGCGTCAACGGCATTAACCAGCACCACCAGAGCATCCTGACTTGTTCGAGAGTCGAGGATCGCCACCGGATCATGAAGCAGCTCCGGCAATCGCTGAATCGTCTCCATCGAGACATGATGCTTGGCGCTGGTGGCCTTGTTCACAACGTCACGAGTGATCGATATGGGCAGGTCAGGCGCCCCCAGGCTCGCCAGTACCGGCGGCGTGCGCCCCATCCGAATCGGAGACACCTTAGAATGCTTGCTACTCATCGCCTTGTTCAGGTCACGGCGATAGATTTCAGCCTCATGTCGGATGGGAGTGAGAAGCGGGTTTTCTGTTTTCCGCTTGCTGTAGCGCGTGATCGTGCGCTTAGCCTGTGCAGAATTACGTTCGGCCTGTTGGCGGCGAAGATGGTCTCGCGATTTTTCGCCCAGCGCCAACACGTCACCATAGGTCCAGGCGATGCTGGGAAATAGACGACGCAGTAGTTCGCGGAGCTTAGCAACTGCACGTTGCCACGCTTTGGGGCGGTATCCTTTCTCCAGTAGATGGGCCACCATCTCCTCGCCGATGGTGATGCGGTCTTCACGCTTCGCCGGGTCGAGAAAAGGATAGTCACGACGCACTTCTTCCAGAGCCTCGCGTCCACGCCTACTCTTTGGCAGGGAGTGGTAGAGCGAGAGCATAGAGGGTGCGAGCTCTTCTCCGAGTACAGCGCGGATTCCCTTGTGACCGACTGCCTCGTGCACGGCGGTTTGCACGCCTTCCTTTATGCTTCCGACGTTGTCAGCGATGACGTATAGATCACCACCAATGTACATACCGCGAACATCAGCTGGGTCGATGCCACGTAGCGCCATACCGACCAAGGCTGACGGCGGTAGTTCTTGCGTCGCCTGGATCACTCGGGTGTCAGACAGTTCTTTGACGCCTTCAAGCGCTGCAGCGATGTCTTTGGCTTGAGTGATGGCGGGCCCATTAGTGGCGGCCGTGGCGCGCGCATTGGCGGGCCCCGGGGCGCCAGCCATTTCCAAACCGTTGTAGACCACCACAACTTCGCTGTCTGGCACGTCTTGGGTCTCGGCAGGAGAAGTGTCTCTGCGCTCGACCTCCGACATACCCTGACGAGCCTGCACGTTTCGCGCTTCAGTCTCGCCGTAGAGGCGTTGGTAATAGCGATAGGCGCCGCGCTCATTGCCTTCGCTGAGCTTCTTGCGGAGCTCGTTGAGCCCGATCTCATCAGCGCGCTGCTGAATGCGTTGCTGAACCTGATCTGAAGTGAGTTCCCCGGCCTTGTATTGTTCCAAGACCTCACGAGCAAAGTCACCAGATTCGCGGGTCAGCTCTTGAATCTTGTTGCGAAGCCACTGTTCCCGGCGGGGTGGTAATCGATAGTTCTCCGGACTGCCACCGGATGCAAAGCCTTCGATATGTTGGATGCCGTGCTGGACCTCGTGGAGTAGCGTGCTGAATTGCTCCATCGGATCAAGTTCAGCATTCAGCGTGATCTCTCGGCGCTTCGGTACGTAGCGACCACGCTTACGCCCCATGCCTATGACCGACACTACGCTTACATCTCGCAGCATGGGATAGGCGGCAAACAGCCGAGGGTGATCGATCACCTCTTCCAGTGGCTTAGTCCACTGGGTTCCTGCTGACTTATCTACGAAGGGCAGGAAGCGTGCATCACTGTCGTCGATTTCAAAGCGCCACTTGCCGTCTACGCCCTCAAACCATCCGGTCTCTTGGCGTATGGCCTCAGGGTCTTGGCCGTTCTCAAGCATGCGCTGTGCGCGCTCGAGTGCATGAAGATCAGCATTACTGGCGCGCGAACCAGCAAAGGAAAACAGAGGATTCTGGCCCCGGGATACAGCCTGATCGGCGGGAAGATCGCTGCCGGCCAGGACGAAATCGTCAATGTCGCGGTCGGCCTGGGCACGCTGCTGCTCCTGGCGACGAGCATCGGTATCGGCTTGTTCTGCCTGTTGCTGCGCCTGCTCGCGATCTACTTCGACGTCTTGCTGGTCTGTTTCAGACTCTGCGGCAGCTTCAGCTTGTCGCTCTCCGGTAACGCCTCGTTGGCGTCGTTTAGTGCCTGACGAAACATCCCCTTGCGGTGATCGTTTTTCGGGACGCGCAACTGAATCTTCGTCTTGGTCGCGCGCGCCTTCGGTGTCGCCAGCGCGGTCTGAACCCGTGTTCGCCTGAGTGCCCATGCCGGCGCTGTCGCGATTAACCACCTCGCCGACTGGCAGGGTGGTGTCGGCGTCGCGGATCCACTCCTTGAACTGCTGCGGTGTGAGCTCAGTGACGGCGTCAATGCCGTTCCAGCCCTTGGGGTAGTTGCCCTGGTAGCCTCGACGGGCCTCGGTTTCGTTGCGGAAGCCCATCATCACTTTGTGCTCGTCGAAGTTGCCGTCTCGGTCGACCTGGTCGACGACGTAGACCTTCGGGCTGTCCAGGTTCTCGCCGATGAAGACATCGATGTTGTCACCATCAGCGCCCTTGGTGCCCTTGATGTCGCCATAGTGGTGCGCCAGGGTAGATTCCCAGGCTGTGCCGTCCGCGTCTTTGCCGCGCCGAGTGGATCCACGCGGGTTCTCGATGGCGATGTCGACGCCGTTGAAGTTCACGCGGCCCTTGCGGTAGTTGCCAGCCTCGGCCTGCGCCGGCGTCGGATTGACGTCGGTCTCTTGGGCGGCACGGTCGAGCTGATCCTGGACGTAGCGAGGATCGCTGGAGGAGGGCATGTCCAGGCCAGTGTTGGCGTTGCCGCGGCGCCTAGCGGGGCCTTCGCCGTAAACGATGCCGGCGTCATCCAGCAGGGGCTGGTCGGATTGCGCCCGAGCCTGGAGATCTTGGTCAGCCTTGCGCCGCGCCGCTGCCTGGCGCTGGAGCTCTTCGTCGCGGCGAACCTTCCTGGCGGGAGCCTCGTATTCGGTGCGGTCGACGGCCGGCCCTTCGGCGTAGATGACATCATCGGGAGCGTTAAGGCGACGCCCATCCATACCCAGGAGCCCAACAGGCCTGTCGGATTCATACTCGCCAGTGGCGCGGGCGGGGCTCTCGGTGGTGCCGGGTCGATCCAGGTCGCGACGCAGACTGATTGCCTGGCGATCAGCCTGGCTCAGCAGGCGCTCTGCCTCGTCAGCGCGCCCAGCCTCGAATGCCTGGCGCGCGCGCCGCAGCAGCTGATCAGCGGTGCGGGTGCGCGTCTCTGCCTGGTAGCCAGAGCGTCGAGCGGCACGACCAAGGTCGGCCAGTCCGTCCTGGGCGATCTGGATCCGGTTGCCGATATCGGACTGGGCACGATTGACGGCCGGCTCGACTTCCGGGGCTTCGTCCCGGGAAGCCTCCGGCTCTGCCTTTGGATCCATCTGGGGTTCAGACTGAGTATCGGCCTGGGACTGGGGACCACCACGCATCATGACCAGCGCGGACTGCAGGCGATCTGCCGCCTGGGTGGACAGGGACCGGGCTGCCTCCATGGATTCCTGGCTGCCGGACTGAGCGGCCAGCGTCTCCTGCTCGAAGGCCTCGCCAGCAACACGGCGGGCCTGCTCGAGCTCAATCACCGCTTCGTCCATGCCGAGGTCTTCAGCGCGCGCGCGGAGCTCCTTGTAGGCGTCGCCATCGATCAGGCTGTCCCGCCGCTCGCGGCCGGCGTCGTCCAGGTCGCGACGGTTCGACCGCAGAAGATCCAGGTCGCTGGTGACACGATCGACGACGTCGGCATCAGCGACGTCGGGCGCGGATTCTGGTGCGGCCTCAGCTGAAGGGGTAGCCCCAGGCGCCTCGTCTTGAGGCAGGGCTGGGGGACCACCCCCTGCGAGACCAAGCCCGCCACCCATGACGCCACCGATCGCGGCGCCGCCTGCCATGGCGTTGGGCACGTCGTCGAAGGTGCCGACTGAGTCGTCCACAACGCCGAGCGCGCGGTTCTTGGCGATCTGCTGTCCACCTTCCTGCGGAGCCTCTTCAAGCAAACCCTCGGCGACCCCGCCTCGGAGCATGGCGGCAAACCTGCCGGAGCCGCCCTCAGTGAGCAGCTTGGCCAGAAACCGGTCGCCAGCGCCACCAAAGGCGCCGGTGATCGCGCCGGCCACCATGAAGGTCTGGCTCTGGAGATCCTCAGTGATCGTCTTTTTCGCTTCGTCGAAGGTCTTGCCCTCGAGCATCAGCATCTGAATGGCATCGGATTCGCGAAGCATCTCGTCCGGCATCGACTCGATGGCTTCCCGCACATCACGCGACGCAGCAGCACCGCCCAGAGCACCTTCGGACAGCGCGCCGGCCGCGGTGGCCGTTCTTGCCGCAGAGGCCGCCGCCTGAGCGCGGGTGGCTCCTCGGGCCAGGCGATAGCCATAGGCTGCCTTTGCCAGCAGGGTGGACGGTGCCATGGTCGCCGCCATCTCAGGCAGGGATTCGGTGATGCCCGCGAAGTAGGTGCGCGGATCCTTCCAGGCCGGGCCGAGCTGGTAGTTGCCGTCCTCGTCCTCGGTGATGAACTGCTTCTGCTGGGCAGCCTGGGTGGCATCGGTGATCTGGCTCTCGTTGTGCTCGATGCGGTCGGAGAGAAGATCCTCGCTCGACTTTCCGTTCAAGAACTCGTCAACGCGGTCTAGCGCGTTGACCACGTTCTCGCCAAGCACCTGGCGTGTTGCCTCCCGGAAGTTGAGCGCCATCTTGTCTGCGCCAATCGCCAGAAGGTTCCCTGCGTCGGTAAGCAGGTTGCTGTCAGCGTTCGCCTTGGATACATCGATGTTGACGCCGGTGTCCTGCTGCGGGTTCTGCACCCCTTCAGCCTTCCAGGCAGCCTCCCAGGCAGCGTTTCTCTCCTCCTCTGAGTGGTTGGGCATGGCAAGGCCGGACGGACGCTGCTGGCCGCCCTGTGGGCGCTGCGGTTGATCCTGCTGCTGGGACTCGGCAGGGAGCTGCTCCTCGGGCATGGCGAGCCCACCTTGACCACCGATATCGCCAGCGGTCTGGGAATAGAACTTCTCGCGGACCTCGCCGCGTAGCGCCTCAGGCGTCGCCGGCTCGACCACCTTCGAGAAGAACTGATCTCTCACCTGCTGGCGAACCTCGGGGGTTGCCCTCTGGAAGGATTCGTCTGCGGCAACATCAGACCATTTGGGGGAGGCGTTTTGGCTAGCGGCGTTCACACGCGGCTCCTTTTTGATCAGAGGAACTTGCTAAGGATATCGTCTGCCGTGGCTGGCGATTCCTCGCTGGCGGCCTGTGGGCTTTCCTGGCCGGGCCCGGAGGGCTGGGGTGATCCCTGGGGCGCTGAACTGGACGAACTACCAAACAGCGAAGAGGCGACATTATCCCGCCGCGCGCGTAGCTGTTGCCGCTCGGTCTCAAGAGCTTGGCGATCTTCTTCGGACATCTGAGAGAGCGCCACACGGTCCCCAAGGGTGTCGCCTATCTCTTCAAGGCGCCCCTCGATGTACCGGATCTCGTCCTGGCCGCGCTCATAACCATCGTCGCCGCGATTCTTGAGCATCTCCCAAGCACTTGCCTTGTCCGGGGCGATGCCATTGGCAACCAAGAATTCGATGTCTTTCTGGGTGGCAGTGGGGCGGTTGTAGTAGGACGAGCCACTGCTGCGAGGACGGCGGCCCAACAGACTGCGCATCTCGCCGGTCCTGGTGTTGCGCTGGAAGATGGATCCATCCGGCCCTTCGACCTGCTCCCAGGATTCGCTCGGTTCGCCGCGCAGCACCTGCAGAAGCCTGCTTGCCTGATCCTGGGCCTGGGGCGTGGAGAAGGCCTTGCGCAGGGCGCCGATGCCTTGGGTGGCCTCAATCAGCCGGCCGACTGAAACGTTCATGACGATGTCGTCGTCGCCACCAGGCTCTCGACCCTGAGTCATCGGCGCCCGGTAGGCTTGGCCATCTTCGCCCACCACTTCGAGCTCGAACGTCAAGCTCTCGCCATCCGGGCCTGGGAGAGCCGCCACGATGCGCTTCTGGCCGCCTCCGCCCTTGTTGATGTCAGCAGCGAAAAGCTGATTGAGCGCCTCGATGCTTTCAGGCTGATTCAGGCTCGCAGGATTGCTCGGATCTATAACGGCCTGAGCCTGGGCCAGTGCCGCGTCGCTTGCGGGGTCAAAGGCCGCATGAAACCTCGGGTATTTTTGCAGGACGGCTAGCTCGTCCTCAGACACGTCCATGCCCTGGGCGATCTTGCCCAGTGTGAACTGGATGGTCTGAAGATCTTTCTCTTCTGCACGCTCTTTCCCTGCAGCCTCAGCTTGATCCTTCTGCCACTGAAACCGCTCTTCAGCTCGACGGTCCTGCTGGTCCGCACGCTGTTGCTGATCCTTGCGAGCCTGGTGCCGGTCCATCACTTCGAAGCCGCGAAGGAAGCCGTCACTGAAGCCCCGTGTATCAAGTCCTGCCATGACAGCCTCCTTACATCAGTTCGCCGGAGAGATAGCCGACGCCGGCGCCGATCAGCGCGCCCACGGGGCCACCGTAAGAAGCACCGACTACGGCACCGGTGGCGGTAGCGCTCATCGTCTGCGTCTTCTTGGCTTGCTCTTGCTGATCCTCGAGGGCGGCAGCCTGGCGCTGCTGATTGGAGATGTCTTGAAGGCCTTGCATGGCCTCGCCTTCAAGCTGACCTCGAAGGCCGAGTAGTCCGTAAGACATGGTGAGTCACCTCCCGGTGAGTCGTTATCGGGGATCAGTTGTTCAGTACCTGATCGGGGACGTTGGAAAGGCCCAGGCCGCCAGCCAGGATGGCGCTCTGGCGATCCTGGGCGGAGATGCGGGCCTGGTTGCCCGCGGTGACGGTATCGGCCACGCGCGACAAGTTCGACACGCGATCGTTGGCCGCCTTCTGGGCGGCTGTTTGATCAACGCCATACGCTTGGCGGCGCTGCTCCTCAGATTGCTCTGCAACGTCGTAAGCGAGACCCATGGCGTTCTGTGCGTTCTCTGCGGCCTGGCTCGCGGCCTGGGGATCGTCAGCGATGTCCGCCAGTGCAGAGATGTAGGGGGCAAAGCGGTTGCGCCAGTCGTCCCACTGGGCGCGGTTGATCTGGCCCAGCAGTTCGGATGCACCCTGGTCGCCTCGGAAGGCCTGGGTAGGGCTCACGGTGATCTGTGAGGTTTCACTGTCCGGCACAGACACCGACGCCAGTCTGGTCGTGAAGTCGACAGCCATTAACTAGCTCCTGGTTATCCGTAGAGATCGAGGCCGACACCAGGCTGGTGGCCGGGCGTTGTTGTGCCACCGGTGGGGGCGCTGTTGGCATTCATGCCATATGAGGTTGCAGCCCCCGCCGCCTGGCCGAGTAGCTGCAGGTTGGCGCTGCGGCGGTTGAACTCGTTCACCGACTCGTTGCGCGCGTCGGTGGCCGCCTGATCGGCAAGGCCTGCCAGGCCGTTCTGTGCCTGGGTGGCTTCGCCCTGGCCCATAGCGATGATGTTCTGGTAGCCCTTGATCTGCTCGCTCTCCTGGGAGAACTGAGCTCGGCCAAGGGTCTCGCCACCGGTGCTGGCCGAATCCAGTGCCAGGCCGTGCGCCTCGGTCTGAAAGCGGCCGCTGCTCGGGTCGATGCCAGCTCGCGTCAGAGTGTCAGTCGCCTGCTGATTGAGCCCGCTCTCCGCCTGCTGCTGGCCCTGCATGGCGCGGCCAGCAATGTAGCTCATCGAGCCAGGACTGGTGAGCTCGCCCACGCTTTCCAGGTAGGCGTCCTCAAGCGGCGCCAGTTCTTGCTGCGCGAAATTCCATTTCTCGGCAGCTACCGCCGCTAGCTGACGCTGCTCGGGAGTATCTTCAATGTCGTTGTCGCCGCCACCGCCGGTGCTCATGCGCAACCTCCAGTCAATGCGTGTTGGGAATCGAGCCCCCTGATGTAGTCATGCAAGGAGTCCTCGTGGACATGGCGGCGGACCTCAGCCGCCACCTGGTTCATCCATTGTTCGCCGCCCACGAGATAGGCCATCTGGCACAACACGCCGGCCAACTGGTCCCGCAGGACGAAAGCGAGGTGGCGACCGTGAGCATCTCCGTCACGCTCCAGGGATACGCTCACTTGCCAGTCGGTTAGGGCGCTGGCCAGCAGCGGGCGAAGGTATATCTCGTTGGCGCGATAGAAAGGGTTGGCGGGAAGCTCGACGATGGTCATCCAGAACGCCGAGATAACGTCGCCATCGGACACTGGACGATCCTTGTCGATCAGATCGTCCAGTGTCTGGGATACCCGGGAGATGGTCTTGAAGGCAGCAATGGCCGCTGCGTCCTCGCGGAGGACATAGCGCAGGAACTGATGTTCGTCGGGGCGTGGCATAGCGCACCTCACGGTGGGCGAATTGCCGACCATTGTAGCAGAAGGGCTACCTCAGCCCTGACAGTGCCCGCTGCATCTCGCGCACAGTTCCGGCATCACGGATCACCGCCTTTGCTTTGATTCGGGCGGCCTCGGCCAGAGCCTCTGTCTTCTCCGCTTCGCGGCGGGCATCTAGGACGGTATCGATGATCTGCTGCAGCGGCGCCCCGAGAGCCTCCGCCTCAGCGTGCAGGAAGGGCCCGCCTCCGGCCAGAGCCTCCTGGTGCTTCTGTTCTCGCCTGGCGCGCACGGTGGGCTCGACGTCTACCTGGGCGGCGACACGGTCCACCTCTGCCAGGTAGTGCTCGCGCGCGCGCTCAATATCGGGGAACTTGCGGATGGTGGCCCTATTCATCGATCGCGACCTCCTCGATCCAGGTCTGATATTCGGTGCCAGCATCAATGATGACGAAGCCATAGCTGGGCAGCTCGGTATCGAACACCACACCATCATCGTCTGCGATCAGTTCTGTGCCGTGGGCATTGACCACCGATCCCACCGGAATGTTGGTGATGGTCATCTCCATGTTGGCTACCTGGACGTTCGGCTCCAGTGCCCGCCGAGGGAGGATTTGCGCGTTTTCGATATCAACGTAATGGGTGTCGTCAGCCACAACGCCGACCTCAAAGCACAAGACGGCCGCCTCGCCGTCGCCAACTTGAAAGCCTGCCTGATCGGTAGGGCAATTGATGACTCGGTCTATCCTTCCGGTGCCCTCGTCATAGATTGCATAGTCGTAAGTGTCGTGGCTCATCTCAATGTACCCATCATGGTCAGGCTGCGGTTGCGGTGTCCAATCTGCGTCTTTGAGTCACCAAAGCCGTCGATGGTGGGCCTGTTGGCTCTAATCTGGACGGTGATAGCTCGATCCGAACTTGACCCGCCAAGCTTGAACGTTGTTGAGAATGGCGTCCTTGCGTTGGCTTCAGCAGCTTCCGCATAGAACAGGTGTTGCGACCCATTCACTAGAACACGGATGTCCACTGAAGAAGGGTGGTCCATGTATGCCCCGATCACGAGACCTGCCGAGAATGTCACGATGACGGGCTGCCCCTCAGAATTGATGGTCCCGCTGATCATGGTGTACCAGCGCTGGTCTGGGACGCTGCTGTGAACTGTCAGGCCGCTGCTGATCACTGACACTGGAATGATGACGGCGTTGCCCTTGATCTGCAGCGTGTCGACGTAGGCGTCAGCGGTGGATATCTGGTTCCCCCAGATCAGCGTCGAGCCCGGCCTTGTCCACTGATTGACCCGTGAGTTCGCTGCGTTCCCATTATTGGCTCGATCGCGAACTGTTGACGCGCTCGTGCCGGCTACACGGCTAGTGTCATAGGCTGTGTGCGTGGACGTCTTATCGGCATCAGAAGGGGGTTTAGACCCGCCAATGCGGCTGTAGTCAATGTCGATGCCTCCGCCGAATTCAGCGAAGCCGTTAGGGTGAAGCATCCAGCCTGATTGCCCTGGGACGTAGTTGTTCGACTGCGCGACGCCGTAGAACGTCGCAGCCTCGGCCACGCTTAGGTTATCAGCATCGATCGCGTCGGCGCGGATCAGGCCGGAGACGGTGGTGATCGGGGTGCCGTCGTTCTTCTCAATCTTGCCGATCGTGATCGGACCCAGCTGGCCCTCCTGGATCGAGCCATCGCGGATGATGGCGGTATCGAGCACCACGGTAGGCTTGCCGTTGACGGTGGCCACCACCAGCGGGTAGACCCACTCCTCCTCATTGGCGCCAAAGCGCACCGCGAATCGGTTGGCGTGCAGGATCAGGGTCTCATCGGGGCTGCCGATGTCAGACGGCTCATCGGCTAGGTTCTCCGCCAGGGTCTCCAGCAGCACCTGAACATCGATCAGCGGCGCCGCATAGGTGCCGTCGCCATCGTTGGGCGGGCCCTCGACGCCGGCAGTCGACGTGAAGGTGATCCAGTAGTAGTAGCCAACCGACATGCCTACCAGCACGTCATTGCGGACAATGTCGCTGTAGAGCATGCCCGAGTCACGACCGACCAGCTCAGCATTGGCAAAATTGTCGTCGACGCTGCGGTAGATGTTCGTATAGGCGTGGTTGCCGTAGGCGTCGCCCGGGTTGTCCCAAGTCAGGGTCACCATGCCGTAGAAACCGCCCACCGCATGAAAGCCGGTAGGCGCTGGTGGCACGGTCATATCGGGAGCTGGAATATTTACACCAGGGATGAGGCTCCCTGGCTGCCCTGGGCGCGCACCGTTGCGAAGCGCAGCGAGGCCGCTATCTAGAAGATCTCGATAGGTTAGCTTTTGATCCAGCGGGTTGCCGCGCACCCCCTCGCCAGTCTCGATGATCTCTGTCATGGCCGAGATCAGTGGCCTAAGCTCGCTCGGCACCTTAGGGGATACCGGCGGCAACGTCTTGCGACGGTTGGTGGTCATGGGCACCTCACGGTGAGCCGGTCTAAACGATCTCTGACGGGGTGGTGGCCACCTGGACGGAAGCAACGTCGACGCTGCCCTCGAGCTCCACCTCCCAGTCGCGGGAGAGAGTATACCCAGGGGGCAGGCGGAAGAGATTCGCGTCATCCACCTGGATGTCAGCGGCGAGCTCGCCGTCAGCGTAGAGGCGCAAGGTTACCGGGTAGCCATAGGCGACGACCTTGGCGCAGGAAAACGAGCCGTCACCAGGCGGCACCTCGTGGATCCTCGAGCGCCAGGTATAGGTCATCGGGGATCCCTGGCCCCAGGCCTTCACGTCATTGCCCTGGGTGACGTAGAGCGTGTCGCCGGCGATGTCGTAGTAGCCGGAATCGGCCTCGATGTTGAAGAACTCGAATCCTTGGCCAGGCGTGAACACAAAGCAGCCGCCATCGTAGAAGGCGACATAGCGCTCCTCGTAGCGGTAGGCGTGGATAGTTTTCGGGCCCAGGGCGCGCCACTGGTCGCGTGTCATCGAGTCCAGAGTGATCACCCGGGCGTCAGAGCCACCCACCGCCACCAGGCCGTCGTTGCCGGCGTAGATGGCATAGTCGCCCATGTCGACCATCGATCGCTTGGAGAGGCAGGGCTGATCGACGTCGAGCTCCATCGGCGCCATGGCGGCAGGGGAGGAACCCGTCACCAGGATCGGCTTGCCGTTGGTCCCCACGACCAGGCCAGCGGCAGTGCTGGAGATCGCCACGATGTCGCTGCTGAGGCCGAGCTGGTAGCCCACCGGCCAGGCGTGCGGCAGATAGGCCTCGGAGAAGCACAGCGAGTTCTCGAAGAATCCGGCGAAGATCCCGCCAGGCAGCGCCGTCAGACCGCGCATGCGGTCGTCAGGACGGTCCCACTCGGCAGACGGAATCACCAGGCCAAGCTGGTCGCTGGTGATGGTGTCGGTGTAGTTACTGGTCGAGGCGGAGACGTCGTCCACGAACTGGAACGAGCCACCGGACTCGACCCGGTAGATCCGCTTGGTGACGATGTTCTGCGCGCCACTGGGAAGACCTGGGAGTGTCAGTACAATACCGCCACCTGCGGGCGCACCGCTCACTTGGTCCCACCTCAGCAATGTGTTGCTCGCTGGGCTGGGCGGGCTCTCCTCGCCATAGTTGGTGATAAGGGTCACCACGTAGGCGGTCTCTAGCGCAGTTGCCGGGTAATCGCCAACAGAAGGGCGGCCGGACTGCGGAGTGGCGATCGGCGTCCCTGTAGGCGCTGGAACGCCCATGCGATAGCTGGTGCTGGGGTAGGGCTCCTGTCCGCTGGTCACTAGATCGATGCCGCCCATCTTGGGCGCGCCGTCACCGGTCCAGTAGACTCTGTTCCAGCTGTCGTCTGCCAGCGGAGATCGCTCGATGTCGACGTCCTTGCCGCTACCCCACACAAACCAAAAGCCGGCGCCGCCATTGCCATTTGGATATCGGTAGAGTGACGTAGGCCTGAAAACAGGAGGAAGACCGCTGACTTGCCCCAGGCCTTTCTCGGCGCTGAGGCGGCCGCGGCGCAGAAAGGTGTTGCGAGAGATCTGGCCGTTATTTTCCGGGAGGAGTCGGCCATCCAGGAGCGGCACTTCGCCGCGAAATGCGGAGTGGGCAAGCTTCACAGCTTTCCTCCTTCAAGGGGGGGTCACTCGATTGATTGAGCGATGCGAAAGATATCGTCCACGGAGTCATCGCTCAGGCCAAGAAGCGGATGTCCTTGTAGCGCACTGATCAATGGACTGTTACGAACGAAGTGCCCTGAGTACTCCCAAGCCAGCTTGACCTCTCGAGGGGTCGTCTCGTCTGCCATGATGGCTTCCACCTCGTCTAGCAGCTCTACGCGCAGCAAAGCGGCTTTTGCCTGATAGGGTGTTACTCGGGCGTTTGCGCGCCAGTTTTCCAGAGCTTCTTGCTCGAGCGCTGCTTTCTTCTTGATAACTACTGTCATCTCAGTTCTCCTTATGCCCAGTCGCCGTATGCGTGAAGAGACGCCCAGCAGCTAGAGCCATCGTTATCTCCGCCCACAATTTGCACATCAGGCAGGTAAGTAGTGTTAAGAGCGAGAGTGTTTGTTCTGACAGACCAGGGGCTACCTGCACCTGAGCCGCCAGCGTTTTTACCAAGAGATATCCCAGACGGCCTCACATAAGATGCAAAGCTGACTGGATAAAACCAGTTGTTGGTCTCTGTTCTATAGGGGTTTGACGCCGTCCCATCACCGAATCCTCCCAGGTTCTGGAACTGGATTAGCCCCCAGCATTCTTGCGTCCCATCAGCGGTTCTTCTCCAATATCCGTCTGAGTTGCTACCGGACTCCACAACTGGGCTGCCTGCCACAGACGGCATTGCTGCGCTTGCTAGCCCCGGTGTGGTAATGCCTGTAGACCCGCTTATCTGTACGGCCATGATGACTCCTTATGCGACAAAGGAACCGGATTTGAGGGGGTTGACCCACCCTTGGCGAGTTTTCGCCTTAGGCTGCCCGTCCCAGTCAATCGCAGGGTTGAATTCCACATTGATGCCGTCGGGGTCGTAGTCCCCTGCGTCCATCCAGCCGCTCTCGGACCAATGGCCAGGACCCACGGCCTGAACCAGCACAAGCTCCAGCGTGCCGTCCTCCAGCCGAGTGGCCTTCCGGATCGGCGCCACCCCGCCCATAAGCTCGACGGTAACCTGATCACCTGGTTCCAGAGGCCCAAAATCGTACTCTTTGGATCCCCCGTCCAGGTGCGCTGTTACCACGTCGCCCGCGAAGGTGTAGTAATCGGGTGCTACCGCTACCGCCAGAACTTGAACTTTCATTGGGTGTCTCCCTTACTTCCATTTGCCGAACGCGAAGAAATGGGTTCTTTCCGTCGTGTGTTCTATTTGTGCCGATGGTGTTGAGCCCACGTTTAGGCTGTGCAGGAAAAAGCCTTGGTTTAAGGTTGCCGTACCGTAGGGCGTGTTCTGGAACTTGTACCCGCGCGAGTTACTGGTTACTTCCGTCTCCGCTGTGCAAAACGGCTTGGACAGGTAGGCAGCGGGGAAGGACCACGTATAGGACCCTACGTCCGAGGTGGTGATCCCTGGAGTGTCCAAACGGCAAAGCTGGTCACCGTTAGCCCACTTGGTCCAGGTCCCGTCAGAGTTGCTCCCGCTCTCCACGATAGGGACGCCTTCTACCGTGGGCATGCCGTTCGGGAAGTCGGGAGAGGAGCCGAGCGTGGCACCCACTAGGTTGTTTGTGGCTACAGTCATCGGTTAGCTCCTCAATCCTTCCACCTGGCCTGAACTTGTAGGGACATAAACACTTTGGACCCGGAAATGGCATCTGTGGTGGAATGGATACCCACGTGGACTGTGTTTGTGCTGAGGCTGCCCCAGCACGCAGGACCCCAGCCTATGCTGGACACCCCGGTGTCGCTGGAGAACTCGTAGTTAGGGTCCGTCTGAGATGGGGGCCTAAGGCAGGGGGATAGCGATATACTGTTCCCGTTAAGGTTGACCGGGTGTGGGAAGTTCCAGGGGCTAGTAAAGTACCTGGGGTTGTTGGTAGACCGGTACACGGCGTGGTAGTTGAAGTCCATGAGCAGAGTACCATCTGCCATTTTCACCCATCTGCCGTCAGAGTTCTTTCCTGACTCCACCACCGGAGTACCGTCGGACATCACAGGCATGCCACTGCCGTTCAGCGTAGCCACCGTGCCGCTCTGGCTAGGGAACTGCAGGGTTATGTCGTCGTTGGTGTCCGGGGATTCCAGGATCAGGCGCCCCGTCCCCGAGGCGTTGCCTTTCATCAATAGTTTACTCACCAGACACCTCCCAGTAAGAGTTATCGGGGGTGGTCACCACCGCACCATCCTGAACTGTGATCGGCCCAACACTGTGGGCGTTCTTACCTACCGGGATGGAGTAGCTTTCTGTGACCACCTGGTCATTGAGCACGAATACCTGGTCACCGCCTCCGCCTGTGGCACCAGAGCCAACAGGCTGCCAGCTTGAGCCGTTCCACCACTCCAGCAGGCCGATCTCAGTGTTGGCCCGGGTGTAGCCGTAGTTGGGGCTTGATGGGCGTTGCGCCGTAGTGCCTGCAGGCAGCATCGACGCCCCGGTGCCACCTGTTTGCTGGGTGACCTTGGAGGTCTGCACCACATCCAGGTTGGTGCGAGCTGTGGCTTTGTTGGCTAGGTCGCTCAGGTTGCTCGTCTTGGCCAGGCGTTTAGCGGCTTCGGTGTCGGTGTAGCCCCTAGCATCAGTCTCGGCCTGGTCGGCATAGGAGCGGTATTCGCTCTCGATGGCGGAGAGTTGCTTTCCGTCCAGGGTGTCAGCATCGAGCCCGGAGCCCGCACCATCGTTCCCGGCGTGCCAGACGTCGTTCCCTAAAAAAGTAAACGTGCCGTCGTTGTATGCCAGTAGAACGTCCGACCAGTCATCGCCTGCGTTGTTGGTCAGACGGACGGCCAGGCCCTTAGTATCTACGGCCCGGAGCTCTGGCCAGCTATTACCCTGGATCGAGGCTATCGAAGCGTCTGCCCCTGGCCCGGCAATTGAGCTTTCAGAGGACAGCCTGGCGTAGTCACCGACCAAGAAAGTGAGGCTTGGGGTGGAGTCATCTCGAGCAAAGTCCGATGCCTGCAGACCATCCAGGAGGTCAGCATCCAATCCAGAACCAGAGCCATCCACCCGCTTCATCGCCGCGAGCAGTTGGGCATCAGTAACAGTACCGGTGTACCCACCCACGGAAACGACGCGTTCGGTGTTGTCGATATGGTCCCAGCCGGCTCCGTTGTAGATGATCGAGTCGTCAGGCCGGTACTCCCTGCCGTCGAAGTCGGCAGCGGCGGAGACCTTGTAGAAGTCGCCTACCGTCACGTCTGTTGGGTAGGCGCCAGTGGTGGGGTCCCACTCGCCTTGGTAGCGGAGCGTGCCTGTGACGTAGGCCTGCGCCTTCTTGGCCCAATGCTTCGAGCTGTATTCGCCAGTCTCGACCTCGATGTCTTCGTCTTCTTCGGCCCAGAGGCGTGCCTTGTTCTCCGAGGCCAGGGCGGCATCCTCGGAGTCTGAGGCTGCGGTCTCGGACGCGGCAGCAGCGGAGGCTGAGTTGGCAGCATCGTCGGCTTGGCCATCGGTAAAGGTGGCCTGACTATCGACGTGAGCCACCTGGTCATCGATGTAGTCGACCCGGCCGTCGGTGTAGGTCACCTGGCTGTCAACGTGAGCCACCTGGCTGTCAACGTGATCGACCTGGTTGTCAACATGAGTGCGCTGGTTGTCGATATGCGCGCGCTGGTCGTCAACGTGCTCAACTTGGCTGTCGATGTAGTCGACGCGGCCATCGGTATAGGTGACCTGGGAGTCGACGTGATTGACCTGGGAGTCGACGTGCGCGACCTGGCTGTCGACGTGATCGACCTGGCCGTCGATATAGGTGCGATCGGCGGCTGTCGCCTGGGCATCCTGGTTAGCGGCGTTCTCGCTCGCCTGGGCGGCTTGCTCAGATGCGAGCGCATTACTCGCACTTTGGTCGGCAGCCTGTCGATCAAGGCCCGTCTGAACTCGATCGGCGGACGTTGCTACAGCATCGGCAGCAGCAGATATCTCGCTCGCCTTGGCTTTGGCCGCGCTGGCTTTTGCCTGTTCGGCATAAATCGGCGAGTTGATATCGGCCGATGTCTCGATGATGGTGACACTCTCGGTCACCTCGATGATGGCCTGACCCTCGATCCCATTGCTCACCGGGTCACCTCCTGACTTAGCTTCATGCGGCCCTCAATGAGCCGAAAAATCTCTCCCGACGAGACCTTCACCTCGATGTCGTAGACCCCGGTGAGGAAGTCGTACTCGGCCGTCGTCTCGCCAGGAATATCAATGGCGAACGCTCCGTTCTCAGCGTCCTCAATGACGATCAGGCCGTTTTCGGTCGACGCCTCCATCAGCACTTGGTCATCCGGCTTGGCATAGCGGATTTGCATGCGGACCTCAGCGCCCACCAGGCTTACCGGCTCCTGTAGTGGGCCTGATTTCCACACAAAGCTGCGCCGGAAGGTCGCCCCCTGCAGGATGACGATGTCCAGCTCTCCTGGATAAACCATGGCGACCTCAGATAAATCGGCGGGCCTTCACCCGGGCGGTGCCTCGGGCGTGGCCGTGGTTGACGTATTGGCGGGCAGAGAACACGCCTGACATGAAGCGCTGGTCGTGATGGGCCGCCAGGTTCGGATTGGCCCAGGCCTGAGGCATCATCAGCAGTCGGTAGCGCGCGCCGTGCTCAATGACCTCGGCCCAGCGGTCGACGACGTCGTCCGGGGGCATCTCGTCGTGTTCCGGGCGGCAGGCGAGCTCACCAAAGATCAGGCTCTGCTTTGGCTTCTGCTGGAACACGATCAACGACGCCTCGGGCTGGTCCCATCCTTCGCCAGCGCGGGTCTTCCTTCCACCGATGGTCAGGTAGCGGATCCGCAGGGGCTCGCCGTCAGCCGCGGCGATCTGCGGATAGTCGGTATTGGCGGCCACCACCACCGGCTCGCGCCTTTGCACCCAGACATCAGCCTCGGTACATAGGCGCCTGGCGGCCCGGGAGATGGCCTCTCGGATCGTTGCCCGGGGAGCAGGGATATCCATCAGGATCTCGTCGATCAGGTCATCCGTTCGCATTCTGCTCGCTCTCCGGTGTGACCAGGAGATCACCGCGACCCTTGCCCTGGACGGCGTTCATGAAGGCTTGGTAGTGGCTGCCGCTGCGCGCCGAGTTGGCCTGGCCTTCCGCATCCTTGGCGAAGGCCCGGTAGAGCACGTAATCGACCACCGCGGTAGCAAAGCGCGCGCTAACCAGAAGAGGGTCATCGCTGATCGCCGATAGGTTGGCGGTGGCGTGAGCGCCAGGGGACGCAACCACCAGCATGTCGATCTCGATGCCGCTCTTGGCAGGCGGATATACCCAGAACACATCGGGCTTCCGCACGTCCTCCATGAACAGCTCAATGTCCTCGGTAGGACGCTCGCTGCGCCAGGTGGGCCGCAGGCGGTCGAGGCCATCCCGATCGATATTGCGGACAGCCCGACCCCTGGGATTGCTGATCACATCCATCAGGCGAAGGGCAGAGGAGGGCAGCTGCTGCCGCGCCCCCTCAACGAGTTCGTGCGTGACGATCTCGGAGTGAGCGTCGGGCCGTTCCACCGCGATGGCGGTATAGGCCTCGTTCAGCCAGTCGATCAGCTCGCTATCCGTCCAGCGGATACCGGTGCCGCGCTCCTGGAGAATGGCCTTGGCCCGAGCGATGACGGTGCCGACACTCGAGGCCATGGGTTAGACCTCTTTCATGTGTTTAACTTTCGCCAGAGCGGCGGTATAGGCAACCACTCGGCCATTCTTGGTGTTCTTGAGCAGGCGGGTCTCACCCTTGCCCTTAGGCTTGACCGGGGCCGTGGCCGGCTCAGGCTTCGCCTCAGCGGCAGGCTCAGCAGCTTGCGGCTCTTCGTCCGCACTCTCGACAGCCAGCTCCTCAAGCGCGGCTCGGATGGTCTCGATGCCCTTGCGCTTGTCGACGTCGGTGCCCAGGTGCTCTTTGCCAATGGCTTCGAGCTCGTCCTTGGTCTCGGCGTCTTCGATCATCTTCAGCAGATCCATCAGGATCCTCCTTCGGTGTCATGGGATGGAAAAGCGCCGCCCCCTCAGAGGAAGGGCGGCGTTGGTCTTACGCCTTTTCGGCGTAGAGATGACCGAATGCGTCCGGGTCGATGACCTCGAAGCCGAACACGTTCAGGCCACGGACCAGCTGGCCGAAGTCGCTGGGGTTGAGCAGGTTCTCCATCTTGGTCATCTGGGAGGCGAAGGTCAGGGCCTTCTTGTGGCCGAAGATGATGTTGGTGGCCTGGCGACCGGTGGTGCCATCAACGACCTTGGAGGCGTTGTTGCTGACGTAGACCATGAAGCGGTCCAGCATGCCCACCTTGCCGTTGCGGTATACCGAGGTGTCGTCGCCCATGGCGCTGGCATCACGGAGATCGGACTTCTTCAGCATGCCGTTGGCCCAGGCCGGCAGGACGATATAACGGTTCTCGTCCGGCACGTTCTGCTCGTCGAGCACTGAACCGCAGTCCACGATCACGTCGAGGATGTTGGTCTTGTCGACAGCCACCGGCGCGCCGGCTTCGCCCATGTTGTAGCCACCAGACTCGGCACCAGCAGTGGCGCCGGCGTTCTCAGCGGCGGCATCAGCATAGACTTCACCGAGGATCACCTTGTCGATGGCGATCTTCATCTGTTGGCCAGCATCGTCGGACCAATCGTCCATCAGCTTGATGTCAGACTGATACTCGTCAACGTCATTCACCTCGAAGGCGAAGTACTTGCCACGATCAATCTGCAGCTCGACCTTGTCGCTGGTCGGCTTCTCGTAGGTGAGGCCGCCACCGATCTCATAGTCGTTGATGGTGATGGAGGGGGTGGTACGGATCTGTACGGTGTCACCCTTGTTCTTGATCTCCCCCTCGTAGTCGGTGTTGGAGATTTCAGCGAACACGGTGCGCTGGTACAGCTTTTCGATCATCTTTCCAGACCATACCTCCGGGATAAAACCCGCGGAGGAAGAGCTGGAGTAGTCAGGGTGCTGAGCACCACGAGTCGGGCCTGCCATGGTGAATTACCTTTTTTGTCGCCTCACGGCGAGGAATCGGAAACCGCCAGGGGTTAGCCGGTAACCCGGCCTTCCGCCTGTGCGGCGAAAATGTCGGCTTCGAGCTCCTCGGCTTTCTTGCCTTTCACGCGACCGGACGTCTTGTCACGGTAGAACTGCCGGATCTCTGCCCGCGTCCACTGCTTCTGCCCACTTCCCTGCGGTGCATCGGTGGTACGGGTGGAGTGAGGGGTTACCTCGTCATCCGGGATCTCGCGCTGCTTGGTCTTGCCAGATCGCTCTTTGTAGAGCTTGAAAACTTCCGCCACCCCATAGGCGTCATTGCGCTTTTGCGCAGACGACAGGCTCTGCTGGTACTGCTCGCCGGTCTGAGGGTCGAAGCCCGCCAGGAAGCTGTGGAAGCCGGGCTCCTGGTTCACCTGCTTGAAGTCGGGCACCAGTCGCTGCAGATCAGTCCAGAAGCGGGCCTGAGCATCCACCTGGCGGTCTTCCTCGATGGAGGAGAGCCGCTGGTTGAGCTGCTCGAGCTCTTCAGGAGTCTTCGCTGTAGTGCTGCCTGCCTGACTCTGGATGAGGGCCACCAGGTCGTCGACCATCTCGTCACCGTAGGTCTCGCGAAGGCGGTTCAGGTCCAGGTTGCCGTTACCATCGGTCGGCTCTGGTCCGGCCTGTTTCGCTGTGGCGAGCTCGGTGTCCTTGTCGGAGAGCTGTTTCTCCAGCGCGCGCACCTTCTGATGTAGCTCCGGCACCTCGCGGTTGTACTTGCCCTGGATGACGTCATGCCGGTGCTTCCAGTACGCAGCGTCCTGGTCGCGGGGCGTCTCGTCCTTCGGGGGGGCTTCCTGCTTGGTGGGGGAGGATTGCTTCTCGGCGGCTGCCTGTTGCTCAGCGTCAGGCTTGCCGGATTGCTCCTTGGCCTCTACGTCCTCGCGGGAGTCGTCCTCAGGACGGTCTTCCTGCTTCGGCTTGTAGTGGTCAGCAGCAGCGGCGGCTTGGCGTTGAACACTCTTGGGTAGGGACATCTTCTGCTCCTGTGGCGCCTCACGGCGCGACGTGTGAGCCGGACTATCGCCGGGGTTCACGATCTGGGTTGCGGGTTCTCCCTCTGCCTGCAGTGCAGCGGAGAGCGCTTCCCACGACAAAGGTCACTGGGTGAGTCAGAGACCTTTGCGGTGGGGCCGGGTCACCCCCGGCCACGCGTCAATTGTATCGAGTCCTAATCACCTCGGCGGACCGGTCGAGCTTCTCGATCAGGTGCCGGAGCTCTTTGGCCCGGCCCTGGGCCTTAGATATTTCCGAGCCCTCGGGTATCTGCTCCAGGGAATCGCGGCACTCCTCCAGGCGCTCCTCCAGGTACGCCCGCAGCTCCTTGCCCTCTGGGGAGGACGCCAGGCGCGCCATGGCCTTCCATCTGCGCTCGTCCAGTGCCATTGGTTGCTCCTTGTGCGTGGTTCAGCAGGGACATGATCTCCATCAGCAGCTTCTGCGCCTCGAGGGGTGCCATCGCCTGGCTGATCTGGGTGTCCGACTGGGTCTGCGCGGTCTCCGCCTGGGTGTGCTGGGCGTCGGCCTGAGTCTTTGCCACGTCGGCCCCGTACTTCTGAGCCTTGCCCTGGCGCTCTGCGATCTCCGCCTGGAGCTTGGCCAAGGACAGCTGCTGCTGCACCTTGGCCTGTTCGGCCTGCTGGGCGGCCTGGCTCTCCATCTCTTCCTTGGTGGGGACGATGCCCGGCATATCCAGGCGCTCGGCAATGGTGTCCAGTAGCCGGCGGCGAGCCTCCCGACCGAGGATGCTCATGTCGAGCTCGTTGCCGGTGAGCTGTAGGAACTGACTGCGCAGCTGGTTGGTCTGCTCGCGCATCAGCATTGCGCTAGATCCGCGCGCCACCACGGAGGCGTCGCCCTTGATCGAGTTGTCTTTGCTGTACTGCATGTTGTGCAGCCAGAGCGCTTCGATGGCCATGCGGATCACGCCACGATCGATGTGGCGGATGGCATCCTTGATGCCCTTGTTGGCCGACTCCATCAGCATGGACAGGCCGCTGGCGGTCTCGCCGGCACCACCCACACCCTCGTTGCCGTAGATGTAGCGCGGGATGTTGGTGGCGTCGTCGGCCTTGCGCTCGAAATTGTCGTAGACGGACAGCAGTTCGCCGGCGTTCGAGTTCGGCTGGAAGAAGCGGATGGCGGGGTTGTTGCTCGCCAGGGCGCCTTCCTTGGTGCGCCAGACCTTCCATGGGTAGATGTCGGTCGGGTCTTCGGTCGCCTCCAGGCGGTCCTCGTAGACCTCGACCTGGGGCCCTGAGGAGATCGCCAGGTTGTTCACCAGGCCTCGCGCAGTGGCGTTACAGACGTCCTGCACGTCGGCCATTAGCTCGGGGATAGCGGTGCCCCAGAATGAGCCAGGGACGCCCTGGAACGAGGCTCCGTTGATCGGGCGGCGCTCCAGCGGGTCGCGGTTGATCTTGGCTCGGATCACGTAGTTGCCGATCAGGATCGCCTCGACCTCGTACTCGGCCAACGGGTCGGGGACGTCGTCAGGGTTGACGCCCCACTGCAGCAGGGTGGTGCCCTGGGCGCCACCGTAGTAGATCAAGCCGTCGATCGTGCCACCGGGGTTGCTCCACTGGTGCTCTTTGCCCTCGAGCTCCTCACGCTCGCCGTCGTTCCAGATCCAGTCGCGCAGGCCGCCCTGGCCATACTCGCGGAGCACGGTGCGGATACTGTCGTCACTGTAGCCAGCCACTCCCAGCATCTCGTTGAGCTGACCCCGGGTAAACCTGGCGCGCTCGATCAGGTAGGCGCCATCCTGGGTGGTGGTCGAGTCCGGGGAAGGGTAGATGTCGAACGGGGAGACCCGGACGAACTGGGGCAGGATCTCGCTGACCTTGATGGGCTGCCAGCCTTCACGCCATGCGAGTGTGGGCTTGCGGACCAGCACCGGACCCCGGATGAACGCGGAGGGGAAGGTGACGAAGTCGTCGATAAAGGCCTCTAAGGCCTCGTCCCAGCCGCCCTCGGCAAGCTGGTCGTCAACCACCACCTCATGGCGTTCTGCGGCCTTCTCGGCGGCCTCTTGGGCGGCCTGACGGATTTGCTCCTTCGCCTGCTCCATGAGCTGGCTCATGTCCACCTGCTGGCCCTGCTGCTGGAGCTCGAGGGCCTGCTGGCGGATCTGGCCGATCATCGGCTTGAGGTAGGCATCAGGAACCTCGGCCACCGGCGTCGGCGAGAGCCCCCAGGGCTTCTCGTTCACCGGCATCAGAATGTCACGGATCCAGGCAGCGGCTGCGCGGCACTTGGTGGCCGTCAGCATCATATAAATCTCGGAGCCGCCTTCCTTGCGGATGTTGGCCAGCTTGCTCGGATCGTAGACCCCTTTGCGACGGCGGAGGCAATCCAGAAGGCGGTAGTCGATGTCGCGCCTAGCGGTCTTGGCGTCCTCCCACGAGCGGCGGATATGCGAGGCCAAGGAGCTCTCGACGAGCATGCGTCGACGCTCCTCCTGCTCCTGCATCTCGGCCTCAATCTCCTGCTGTCGCAGATCAGAGGCTGACTGGTAGTGAAGAAGGCCTAGGCCTGCCATCAGTTAGCCCCCTGAGTCAGCGCTTTGTAGAAGGCCGCGTCTAAAGCCTTCCGGTCGCGACGACGCCGCATCATGTTGCGACGCATCGGCCCAAGCTGGTTGAACAGGCTGCGAAGATATTCCGCCGGATCTTCAAGGAGTTCGAGTAGTTTTACAGTGAAGGTGACGCCAAGATCGCCCTCCACGTCGAAGGCGATGCGGATGCCCGGCTCGGGATGGGAAACCTTCTCCTGGATCACGATGGTGTCGATCTGGACATGGCCGACGTCCGGGCGGTGACGCTTCGATGGCACCGGGATGCCATGGCGGGTGAGCTCCTCGGCAATCTGCCGACCGTAGTCGCGCATCGTCGCCACCACCTGATCGTGGCTCATGCCTGTCAGGCGATAGACGGTGCGCCCTGCTCGGGCGACATCTCGCTGGGTGTGCTGCTGTGGTTGCATGGTGCCTCCCGGCAGGATGTTATGTGTGGGCGCCCCAGCCACCGCGCTCTCGGCGGGCGGGGCGGCTGGCCGGCAGTTGCGTGAGCTTGAACAACGGGGCGCGTGCCAGCGTCTCGAAGGCTTTGGCGCCGTGAGAGGCCCAGTCGTGTCGTGGCCTGTCCTTGTAGACGCCGCGCTTTTCGTCCCATTCCTTGCGGTAATTATCCAGGCATTTGACCCCTTGCTCGCACGCCTCCTCGTCGAACCAGCACATCGGCAGGAAGTTGCGCACGGCCTGGATGCCCTCGGCCTGGTTGGAGATCCTGCTCACGATCTCGAAGCGGATGCCGAACTCCTTGGCCTTGTCGGCACGGCTCATGCCGGTGCCTAGCTCTCGGACTGCTAGGTCGTGGGGACCAAAGTGGCCACCATACCGGTAGCCCTTCTTGTTCAGGATGTCGGCGTAGTACTCGATGCCTTCCCCCTCGCTCTCGAGGTAGTCCACCAGGTGGACCTCCCGGCCGACGACCTGAGCGAACCAGATGCACATCGTGTCGTTCATGCCCAGATCCCAAGCGGTATAGACCGGTAGGCTCGGGTTGACGTGGACCTGGCTGGTGATGCGCTTGCCCTTGCGCGCGTCGCGCATCTGGGTGGCGTAGTAGGCGCCCTCGATCGACTGAGCGAATGCCTCGTCCGGTGTGGACGGGTACTCCCGCTGCATGTCGTCCTGAAGCTTCTCCGCCTTCTTGGCGTACCAGGCCTGCTGGCCAGCGGTGGTCGGGATCCCGTGTTTGTGCTCGAGATCCTCGAAGTACTCGCGCAGCCGCTGGGGGATCGACACCCCCTCCGGGTCCATGGTGTAGCTGAGCTCGCCCCACCAGGGGAAGAAGTGGAACTGGAAGTCGAGCTCGGTCAGTGGGCGACGCTCGTCCTGCAGGTTGCGTGCGGACTGGCAGTAGTCGAAGAAGTATCCCTCGCGCCCCTCGGCGGTTGACTCCAGGGTGATGACGTTGCCAAGGCCCACCGCCTCGAAGGCACCGGTGACGATTTCCTGTGCCTTGTGCGGGAACTGCTTGCAGATTTTCCCGAACTCGGAGACGTGCAGGCGCTGCAGGGTGCCGCCACGGTAGGAGGTCGAGACCTTGATGCTCGATCCGTTGGTGAACGTGTAGCTGCCTGAACCGCTTTTGTCGCTCTTTGCCCTGGGGATCGCGAAGCCAAGGGCTTGCTTGCAGATCTGGCGCCATGACGGGTCGATGTTCTCGAAGGCAAAAACGATCTTGTTCTGGAAGATGTCCTGGGCGTCATCCAGCTTGTGGCAAATACAGCCAGCGCTGAAATTGTCACGGAACAGGCAGTCGTCCAGGGCGTCGATCATCTCGAAGGTCGTGAAGCCAAGCTGACGAGCCTTGAGGATGATGTTGAGGACGTGGTCGTTGATGTACCGCTCACGCTGGGCGTGGTTCGGGCGGAATCTGACCTTGCGACCTTTCTTGTCCTTGATGTGATACAGCGACGCCAGGCGGAACCATTTCAGGGACATGGCCTCGCGTAGATCCTCAGGATCGGTCAGCCGTCCTTTGGCGTGCGCCCGGAGATAGGCTGCGGCGCGCTTGACCTCTTTCTCGCGATCAGTCCTGGTCATCATCCGCAGGCGCCACGCTTCGCATCATCTGCTCGAACGTCTGCTCTTCGTCGTCATTGTCGTCATCGAGTCCGTAGGCCAAGCGCTCGTGCTTCAGTAGGCGATCCAGGGCCTGGGTGCCGTGGCCCATGGCCTTGCCGAAGTACTCCAGAGGCTGGTCGATCTCTACCAGGTTGCCGTTGCGGTCGAGGGTGGTAACCTTGTCGGCCACCATCTGGTTGCCGAGCAGGGCGGCATAACGTTCCTCGAGGTCACGCCAGCGCTGCAGTCGGGCGCGGTGGTTTTGCACGACACCGGCGTTCTCCTGTGCTGCAAGCTCGACAATGGCCTCGTCGCTGGAGGGGTCCAGGCCATCCAGGTGGGCATCGTCCATGCGGCGGGAGATTTTCTCCCGGGTGCGCTGGCGGACTTTTTCGGTCAAATCCTGGGCCCAGTTGCGCTTCTTGGCGCGCGCACTGATGGTCGAGGGGTGTGGACCGTATCGGCGGGAGAGTTCCTGGAGAGACAAGCGACCGGTGCGATATTCGCGTTCGATCGCCTCCCAGTCGTATCGCTGTCGTGTCATATGCGTTGCGGTGCCCTCACGGGCAGCGCCTCCATAAAAAGGTGCCCGGGCGTCTCACGACGAGCCGGGCGGGGATCGGGCGGCGTCTCTCGACGTGGCCCTGCCGCTTACCGTTGCTGCATGCGGAGCCAACAATTATCTCCGAATGCCTTACGGCGGCAGAATCTTGGCTGCTCTATGCCGCGACATCTGAATTATACCGACATCGCTGTGGTCTCGACGGGCACTCTGACCTGCCTTTCATCGCAGGCAATAATCTGCCCGGCTTTTGAGGAAAAGTAGCCAGCAGGTGCGCTTGGGTGGATAGGTCAGTCGTTCACGGATTGCCTGCCAACGCCGATGCTGGAGCACGTTTAGGTCAGCCCGGCTACTTGATGAATTGGCTTGAGCCTCGGCGCATGAGTAGCGAAACCAAAGCACAACCGTTGATAAACCGATGATTGGCCTGTTGCCCCCATGTCCCACCAAGAATATCCTGCATTCGCTACAGTCAACTATCAGGAGTAGCTGAGGTGAACAAGTACGTGGTCGAGAGCTATCTGACCCCCAAGCGCCGTCAGCTGCGGTGGGCTGTGGTCAAGTTTACTTGGCATTTTAACGAGGAGAGTAGGGAGGTAGTGTCGCGTCATGCGTATGAGGAGGATGCTCGCGCTGAAGCAGCCGCTTTGTCCTTCAATCTGCAGTCTGCCCCTGAGCTATCCTAAGTGTTTTCCATTTGGTTGCGAGGAGGCTTCAAAATGCCCGCCCGATATCAGGTGCGCTCAGTTCTCACTGATCCCGATAGTAAAAAGATCGACTATTGGCAGGTGGTAGATACACAACTTGACGATGACGTGATTGCTTCTCACCACGACTGCGAGGCAGCTGAGCGAGAAGCTGAGAAGCGTAATCGCGATTGCGATTCTGACTGACTGCTGTTCGAACTTACCTCGTCTTGACCGCGTCCATGAACGTGCGGGGCGCTCGGCTCTCTTGCCGCTGCCGGCTGCCGAGGAAGAAGCCCATCACACTGCTGACCAGGCCTGCTGCGATACCAGTTACCGCAATATCGGCATACCGCTCACCAGTAGGTGTCAGTTCCACGAAAGTCACCGCGCCGATGTAGGCGAACACTGCGACAATCACCAAGGTGCCGAGCAGGTACACAAAATTGCGGGCCAGCCAGCCGGCGTTGTCAGCCTGGAGAGTGGCGACCTGCATCGCTCGGGCGTCCTGTCGGTCGTTCAGGTAGAGGCGCGTTAGTTCGATGTCGAGCTCTCGCAGCCTTGTCTTTGCTGCTTCGGGGTCAGCCTGTACCTGATTCATTACCGCCTGCGGCGTGGCCTCAGTACCCAGCGCGTCAGCGACGCGCTTACCCAAAGCAGCGCCGACCATAGCACCAGCACCAGGCACAACAGCATTACCTGCCGCGGCGCCTGCGACCTGGGCCATTCCCGGCGCAGCCTCCTTGAGCGCCTGGCCCACGCTCGGGGCGATTTCTGATAGGAAGCCACCTACGTCGTTCCATTTCATTGGTTGTTCTCCAAGATGATGGCGGCGCTACCGGTCCAGTCCGGGCTGGTGACCATCTCCTGGGTCGCCCGACACTGCTGCAGCTCCTGCTCAAGCTGTGCCACCCGGCGACGAAGATTCCAGGCATGGCCCTTCTCGTCGTCGAGCGCCTCGCTCTTGTCGATTGCCTCGGCCTCGAAGCTGCCAGCCTTGGCCTGTTCCTCGGAGAGGGCGTAGGTAAGCCCATACACAGCTGCCCGGTAGGCGGTCACCGTGTCGGCGTATTCCTCCCGGATCGCGGCCTTGTCAAACGTCTGCGCGACGCCGAAGGCGGCGGCCAGGCAGAACGACCAAAGAAAACCACGGTAGAGGCGCCTGTATCGCCGGATCTGCGCGTTCAGCGCCTTGTACTCGCTCTGCGTCATTTCTTGTCACCCTTGACGCCCAGAAGGCGGTCGATTCGTGTCTCCAGCTTCACCATGCCGACGTACCCAATGCCGGCGCCTATGCCGGCGGCCCAGGACGGGTCGGCACCAAGGGTGATGGAAATCGGCACCATGCCGTAGCTGGCGAGGCCCACCATGGGAATCTCGAGCCATTTGCGTGGCGGTCGCGGAGGGAGAGACCCGAGGATCTTCAGTCCCGCCATGGTCATTGCGGCAATCGCGGCACTAACGGGAGGCTCTGCTGTGAACTCCCGAAAGGACAGCCAGGCCGTCAGAAGCAGGTCTGGCATGGCGCACCTCTCAGCTCGCAGATCGCCGATCTGACCTCGCCAGAGCGTTGATGAGGGGGAGGAACGAAAGCATGGTCAGCGAGACCAATGCCCGCCACACGGCGAATCGAGCATCGCCCTCGAGGGGCATGGTGTAATCGGTCAGCCGTAGCGCGATCAATGCGGCGCAGATGCCCAGCACCAGTTCGACCGCAAACCTGGCGCTCGCGTCCTTTATGCTTCTCAGCGCAATGACACACCGGTAGACGATATAGGCGCCCAGCGGGATGTGGGCCCCACCGAGAATCTCTGCCAGCACCTCGCTCATACAGCGGACTCCTTGACCACGCGGTCGTACCAGGTGGCGTCATCGCGGGCAAAGGTGCCCCCAGCCTGGACGTAGGCGCGGGCCAGCTTCTCCATCGAGTTCTCGTGCTGGCCATAGCCGGCACCAGGGAGTGATGCCCAGATATTGCGGCAGCGGTCTACCGCCTGGGTGAACTCGCCAGCCTGGACGAGGAGCAGGGCGCGCTGCTCCTTGACCTGCTGGATGGCGTAGCGGTCCTGGCTCTCGGGCCCGAAGTCGGGTAGGCGGAGCTGGTCACGGTAGTGGGGCCAGTAGCGGGAGAGGATCTGGTATCGGCCGGCAGCGGTTGACCACAGGCCTGACCGATACTCCACGGCATGACCGCGGGGCAGCGGGTGCGTGGTGTAGTCGTCGAACAGGGACATCCGGCTCGGCAGGGAACCGACCAGGACGTCATAGCCGTCGTCAGACATGGCGAGCATGGCTTCGCCTATCTCGGACACAGCCAGCATATCCAGGAAGGCGCAGACGTTTAGTCCTCCCGCCTGGTCGGGGAAAATGCGGGGCATGGTGACCTCCAGCGCCGTCACGGCGTGAGAGAAGAGGAGCGCCGGGCGTCCCGGTCAAGGTAAAGCTCCGACGTTTTTAGCCGGCAAGGCCTCGGAAAGATAGCTTCATCTGGTCACGACTCATGACGCCGGGAAAGCGACACGATGAAATCGTACTCAGCAATGTGTGGCGTGCTTATTACCTCTCTGATGATCATTGGCTCACCAAAAAAGGGCAGCGTGTCGCCAACTTTGGGATCATTCTGGACGTAGGCAGAGCGTGGGAATTGGCCATCGGCCTTGCCTGCCATAGCAATAACCTTTTTCACCATATCTCCATCAGATCACAGATTGTTGGAATGGATGCACTTGCACGCCATTCAGGACAATCGATACTTGGTCGCGAGGTCTCACAAAAAACGCCCCGACATAAATGTCAGGGCGCAGTGGTCGATCATGGGGAGATCGTAGAAGATTCCTGCACAGTTGGCAACTTCTCAACCAGGTCCTTGAGCATGGTATCCCGCGCAGTCACGACCCGGCACCCGCAAGTTGTTTTTGTGTCTGACGCCTCGTCAGTGCCGAAACAGGAGCCAGGCCAGAAGCCTCCCAGTCATCGAGCCTGGTGCGCAGCCAGGCCCACACCGAGTCCCAATCGACCCTGCCGGCGTTGCTCCAGCGCCCCTCAAGATTGACTCCGCATTCCTCCCACATCCACCGGCGAACAGCCTGGGGCGTCGACAGGCCTTGCCGACGGTAAGGCCAGGTCGTTTGGCTGTGGTGGTAGAGCGCTGCCTGGCATAGCGCCCTCAATTGCTCGACCACGGCAGCTGCAGTAGGGCCACTCTTGCCTTGCCCTGGTAGGCGTCTACCTGTCAGGAGGAATGCGCGATACAACGCCAGGGCGACCGTTTCCCGTCGATCTGTCAGCTCGTCATGGGTGTAGGGACCGAAGCACACCAGCACCAAGTCGCGCAGATGGGGTGACAGCGCCTCAACGCGACTGATCACAGCACCGGCCTCCAAGCCATGGACGATGCACCAGCTTTGGTCCCTCGCAGTCTCCTGGATCTCGGCTCCTATCCTTGCGCGATCAATGGCGGCAGCGATCACGGATCCACGGCTTGTACGGTATGCGTCGAACACCATCTGCCTGGCGGTGGCGTATCTCATGAGTCGCTCCGAAAGTGTTGCAATTTGTCTCGATTTATTATCTTCAGACGATGCCGATGACTTCCCTATCGGTTCCTCGGCTTGTTCACGTATCGAGAGTCCTGGGGATTGTTGTTGTGCTTGTCACTCATACCGACACGATCTCCACGGTGACGCCGTTGGGGCCACCTGGCTGATGGATGGCAGGCTTGATGCAGAAGTCGGCAACGAATTGCGGCTTGTCGTCCTCCAGGACACCGGCACACACCAGACCGTCCTCGATCAGCTTGGCGGTGTAGGAGTAGTTCCCGGTGTCACGGATTGATGAGTGCTTGTCGTGCTGAGGACGGAACACCAGGCTGACTCGCTTCTTGAGGGCACCCAAGCCGGCGCGTTGGACAGCATTGGCGACGTAGAGCCTGGCCGAGTCTTTGTCGGCCTTTCGGTGGCGCCAGTGCTTGCCAGCATAGATGTCGTTTGTGCTGGGCCCCATGAAGGGGATGAACAGGGTGATCAATGGGTCACCTCCTGTAACTCGCCGTGAGCCTTCAGTCGCTTTGCAAGTCATTGCGCTCCGATCCTTCCATTGATGGCGAGCTCTTCGATGGTGGCCAGGATGGCGGTGTCCATCTCTTCGCGACGTTCGGCGAGCGTCATGTGCTGGCCGTTGTCGATGGCGTGGTGGCAGGTCGGGCAGAGTGCAGCGACGAGGCAGTCGCTGGCTTTCATACTGGTTCCCTTGCCCTGGTTGCGGTGGGCTGCTTGGATACCGTGCGCGCCGCAGCGTACACAGTTTTCGATGGTGTGGACGGCTGACAGCCAGTCCGCAGAGCGGAAGGGCTGCAGGCGAGGGCGGAGCATCATGCGGTCTCCTCCTGGGGCATCAGGTCCACCATCCGCTCGACCTGCTCCGGCGTGCATTGCGGCCAGTAGGTCTCAGCGATGTACCGGCAGAGGTTGCGGGCTAGCTGGTAGAATTCGGCCTGGTCCATGCAATCGTAAGCGATCGACTTTGGCTGACGGCTGACGAGTTCTCCCATGCCTGGCACTGGGGTGCGTGTCTCGTTGCAGCCGTGGCCGCTATTCATCTGCAGCTGCTTGATCGCCTCGTGGGCGGTGCAGTCGCGGTAGCCGTCGATGTTCTCGCGCACCAGCGTGCCCAGGGCATGCACTAGGCGGTGGAAACCGTCATTCCTGGGCTTGGTCAGATCGCTGCGCAGCTGCTGGCCCACGCGAATCCTGCGTTCTCGGAGGATCGACCTGTCGGCGGCGGACGCCGGCACCATGGCGGCGATGGTCTCGCCAGTGGCGGGGTCGATCAGCTTCTTGACGGTCAGGTAGACCGGCTGTCGCTTTGCCTTGGCTGCCATCAGGCCTTGCCCCTCATCTGATCGATCATGTCTGGAACGCCGTCGATGATGCCTCGAGTACGTCCTTTACCCAGGAGTTCACGACCTACCAGGCGAATGTGGCCGACGCGCGAAAGCTCCCAGCATCGGCAGTACACGCTGGGTAGCTTGATACCCGTGATCTCGGTGATCCGGTGCCGAGTCATCGGGCCGAACCAGCAAAGGGCGGCCAGGATCTTGCTCTCGTGGTCTCGCAGACCGGCCTCGTCGGCCATGTTGTTCACGAGCAACCCTCGGCTATGAGCTGCTGCAGAGTAGGAAGACGTTTGTTTGGAACGACTCCGTAACCAGAGATCCAGGCGTCTACCGTGCTTTTCGCTACACCGAGCGTCTCTGCAAGCGCATGCCGAGATCCAGTGATCTCGCAGGCCTTCTCGCTAAGGACTTTCCGGCGATGAATCTCGTCAGCCGTGTACCTTTTGGAAGCAGCGGCAGGCCCTCGCAGTTCTTGACCTGGTTCAGGTGAGAAAAAGTGGCGCGTCGAGCGGCTGCCTCGCTCGTAGTCTGTAATCTTCATTGGGCGACCTTTCTGAGAAAGAGAGTCCGCTTCATGCAACGAGAGTTGCGATCCATCTGGCGCTGACGCCAGGCGAAATACGATGACGGATTGATCTCCTTGCGCATGACCCTGGAGACCCAGTCCGGGTGGACCCTGGTCTCGTACTGCCGTGAGAGCTCCTCGGCGATCTCGCGCTGTGTGCTGTCCAGCAGCATCATGTCAATGATGTCGTCGATCATGTGCTGCCGATGGGCCTGCCGTCCTGACTTGCGGTCCTTGGTGATGCCCAAGTAGGCGGCTTTCGAGCGGATAGCTCGGTCTGTCTTAGGGAGGCCAGGGAGTTCGTTGCGGATCCTAGATACTGGCCAGCCTTCCATACCGTAGTGCGTGGACAGGAAGTCGAGCGCCTCTCGGGACCAAAACGACTCTCGGCGGCTCACACCTGGCAACTGCTTTTCCGCTGAAACTCTCATCCCTATGCAGCCCCCTGGTCTTTTCTCTTCATGTGTTCGATCACGCCAGCCAGACTGTTGGTCGTAATCCTTTGAACCTTCGTGCCGTTGGCGACACCCTGGCGGCCTCCCTCCATGACTCGCAATGCGCGCTGTTGGTTGCCGATGACGGCGATGTCTTTCCCTGGGAGGCTGCCCCGAGTGTGTTGTCCGATCAGCGTGTTCTGCAGGGTAGCGGCGCCGGCCAGGAACGCGGGCCAGGAATCGGGGCGGTGCACGGCATAGGCGCGGTACTGCGCCTCAAAGCGCTGGCGAAGCCATACCATGTCTTTTTCGCTTTCGATCATTGCCACCTTGGTCCAGCCTCCAATGCGCTCGATGGCGGCGTGAATCAGAGGATCATCGAAGACGACGTCCCGGTAGTGGCCAACGCTGCGAATAGCCCGCTCGACCTTGGCCCAGGCTTGCAGGGTGCGGCTCTGACTGTCGCCCCGGGCGAACTTAATGACATCACCGGGCTTTGGCGGAAATTGCCCTGTGTCTGGGCTCTGGATGTGAAGTGTCAGGGCCCGTCGAATCTCATTCAGATCGAGTTGCTCGAGGGCGCGGAACACCAGTTCGATGGTTCCCGGCGTGACGCTGCGGTTGTAGATCTCCTGCGCCTGGCTCCACACCTCAGCGAATGCCTCAAAGTCTTGTTCAGTCATCACCAGTGCCCTCCCTCTGCGTCAAGCAGGTCGCTCATGTCACCGGGGTTGGCCTGACGGCGTGCTACGGCTTCACGAATGGCCTGCTGGTTGGCAGCATGAAGTCGCTGCGCTGGATTCATCCCGTTCCCTGGGCGCTGCTGGGTGCTGAAACGGCGAGCCAGCCAGTCAGCCTTGACTCCCTGCCATCCAGCGAGCACAGCCTCGTCCAGTGCTTGGTCAGCCGTCAGGCCGGGGATAATTTCTGCGGCTCGAACGGCTTCGTTGACGTTCAGGTTCAGTGCGCGCTGGGTCAGCGGTTTCTTGAGCGCCTTGCGGTGCTCGATGAAACCCTGGACGGCCTCGACAGATACCGCGGCGGGCAGGTTGCTCAGGTCGAGCCTGCTCGGCTGAGTTTTTGGCTTCTGGTGAGTCGTCTCCGGCTGCGGTCCGACCGGATCGGAATTCAGGTTGGGCTCGTCCGGCGTTCCTTCCCCCTCGACCGAAGGGAGAGGGGGTATGTCTTTACTGTCTTTATATGTCGGGCGGTTATCACCCGACTGAGTGGGGTGGTTATCACCCAACTGGGGCGTTTCTTCCTCGGATTCCCGAGAAGGGCGGTTTTCACCCGACTCGATACCCTTCCTCTTGACTCGACGCTGCGCCCCTCGGGGCTTCTCCCACTGGCTGTAGTCTTTGTTCAGGCTGATCGGAGAGCGACTGCCGGCCCTAACCAAGATGTGTCGACGAACGAGCTCGGCAACGATAGACCCGCAGTCACTGCTGTCCAGGCCTGTCCATTTGGCAAACGTTTCCCCAGTGATCCGAGCTTCTTTCTTCTGATACCCGTAGGTCAGGCGAATGACGGCATCAACGACGGCACGCTCATTTCCCGTCATTCTCGACCGGGCAAGCGCCTGATGCAGCTCGTTGGCGATGCGAACAAACCCATCCTCCACTTGCGGACTCCTGCCAGCCCTATCAGGGCCTGGCGATTGGCCGTCATCACGACGGTCGGGGAACTGGATAATCTCTGCTGTATCGGTCATAATGCACCTTGCCTTGTTGGAAAAGCCCGGGATTGGTTTGGTCGCCTTCCGGGCTTTTTTGCGTCTGGTCTTAGGCCTACTGGGGCCTCATGTATCGATGGCCGGATTTACGCGCGGCCACCCTCCATCACCATGAGCTCAGGCACCCGACGCCGAAGGGCGTATAGCTGCCCTTGAACGTCGTTTAAGCAAGCCTCAAGCACTACATCCTCTACGCTCATGCGCCGAGCAGCTGCCTCGGACTGGGCAGCCTTCTGAGACTCGGGCGACATACGTTCAAACACCCGCGTCAATGAATCGCGACTGATCATCGCGGACTCCTTGGCCCTATCAGGCCGACTGAGATTGATTAATAATGCTGGAGGAGAGCTGGCGATCGGCCATTTCGGCCAGGAGGCACTCGAGCTCCTGCAGATCTTCCGGTGGGGGTGCCTCTCCGTTGGCCAACCTGGCGAGAAGGGCTTCGCGACGCTGACGCATAACGTCGAGCCCTAGCATCGTTGCCTCATGCACCAGCGAGGCCAGTCGGCCACTGTGGCGCATAGCGGCCTCGGCCTGGATTCGTTCAAACTCTTCGTCGGTGAAACGAGGCTTGACGAGGTGCTGAAGATGTTCGCCTTCGGGCTTACAGCGACGATCACTGAGGTGTGAAAGCATGGATACAGTTCCTTCTTCTGAACCAGAAATATCGCGGCCTTCGCAGGCAGGCGGATGGGATTGGTTAAGCGGCAGGGCGCTCACCGAAGATGTCAGGTCGCAGCTGGTTGACACTGATCTTGCCCCCGGCAGCTTTTACGACAGCCATGACGCGAGCCGCCGGTACCACATTCCACTGAGAAATGGCCTGGGAGCTGATCCCGATCTCGCGCGACAGCGCGGCGGCACCACCGGCGAAACGGATTGCTTCTTGCATCGCTTGTTCCGGAGTCATGAATGGAACCCATACTTAACTAATTTAACTGCAGTGTAAGCCAGGCTTACTTTAAAGGGCAAGTCATTCTTCCGTTGCCCGATGTAAGCTATCCTTTCACAATTCCTTGTGCGACTTCATGGGATGGGCAGGGAATGACAGAAGACGAGAAGGTGGGCTCTCGGATCGCGGCAGCCCGCAAAGAGGCTGGATTAACTCAGCAGCAGCTGGCTGCCGCGGTTGGCGTATCTCGGCCCGCTGTCGCTCAGTGGGAAAAGGGGCGCACCAGCCCGTCGGCTCAGAACCTTCGCGGGGTCGCGACCGCCACTGGCAAGCCTCTCATTTATTTTTTCACCGGCGCTGATATCAGTGAGTTTGATGATGTCCCGCCGATCACGGGCATGGTGCCAGTCATCAGTTGGGTTCAGGCTGGCTCCTGGTGCGAAGCTGTACCTTTGCAGGATGATGAAGTTGACTACTATCCGGCACCCCCAGGGTGCGGACCGAACACTTTTGGCTTGCGCGTTCGCGGAGAATCAATGGTCGACGTCTACGCTCCAGGCACCCTGATTTTCGTTGATCCTGACGTCGAGCCGGTCTCAGGTGACGACGTCATCGTCCACTGCGAGCAACACGGCGTGGCTGAGGCGACATTCAAGCGCTACATCTTGGAGCCAGGGTCGGGGCCGGTGCTCAAGGTTATGAATAAGGATTGGCGGCAGCAGTACATGGACCTGACGTCTGACTGCCGCATCGTTGGCGTAGTCATGGCTCAAATGATCATCAGGAAGCATTGATACGCAGGAAAGAAAGAAGTGCTAACCCAGCCGGCCATTTGGCCGGTTTTTTTGTGCCCGAAAAACATATGCTTACTTTCAATTGGAAAGCTAGGCTTACTTTCTTCTTGATCCTTAGAGAAAGTATGGCTTACATTGTGAGGCGTGGACAGGGCAGCAGCCCACCACCGGCCACCTGGCCACGCTCTTTAAGAGTTCGACGAAGTACCCGTGACGCCATCCGGTAGCAGGCGGCAATCCCCCAGCAGGGGAACCGTTCCGGGCGCCCCTAAAAGAGGTGGGGTGTAGGCCTGGGCAAGGGACAGCAAACCTTGTCTTGAGTCGGCGCTAGTCCAGCGGCACGGGGAGAAAAGGATTCCGCGCCTTGGTAATCCAGGGCGCATCCGAAAGCTCATTCAGTGAGTGGGCTTTCGGGTTGCACAGGAGAACAGACTATCCCTGGCAGCTCATGGACATTGAGCATGGACACCTCTGAGCTGGATGCCCAGTTCAAGGAATTACAGCAGGGTGTTGAATCACTTCGGGCTTCGCTGGATCGCATCGCGAACGCGATTGATAGCCACCTCCCGAGCCTGGGCGATGACATCATCTTTGGTGAACTCTCTACTACAGTCGACGCAGATGGCACCTGTCATGCCCTCCAGAGACTTAGTTTCGGCAGGAACCTTGATGTTTTGACCGCCGCACTCTGGGCACTTGAATGAACCGTTTTCCATAGAGCTTTCCTTATGCTGATGTGTGGAAACTTCAGCATAGGCGAAACGCGTCACCTGCGTAGTGGTGAGGCAGCCGGGGCTGACCGGCAGCGCAATGCACTGCGAAAGTGCGGCCTAGCGCCTCGGGCCAGAGTACGGGGCCATTACAGAGGGGCGGCACGCTTAGGAAGTTAGGAGATGGTCCTCTTTCGGCGCCGAGCCTGTTGGGCCCGCTGGCGGGCCATTTGTTTACAGGCCAAAGCGAAGGCCGCACAGGCTTGTTCAGCTACCTGGTCGCGATACTCGGTTGATGTGAAGGGTTTATGACACTTAACGCAAGTACAGAGATGCAGGTTCGATGTGTCGCGAGCATCCGGTTGAGGTTTGATTTCACCTCCACACGCGCTGCATTTGAACATTGTTTTTATCATCGCCTCAGTATCAAGTTATTAATCCCCTGTGCCTCACACCATAGACGTAGATGTAAGAGGCATCAACGCGATCCGCTGCGCAGTGCGGACCAGCGCCCCGGCAGAGGCTGACAGTATCTGCCCATCGGAGAGGGTTCGGAGCGTCGGGTAGACGCTTTAAATTCTACCGCCCCAGCAGCGACTGGGATGCCAGAGACGCCAATTGGCTGAACGGGACGGCAGTATCAAACGCAAACCCGAGCCCTCCCCGATGCGGTGCAAGCGCCGACTAGCTAAGTCGGAAGTGCTGGTGACAACACGGAGCGAGGCCCCGTGCCGCTGGAGGCATCCAGCCGCCGCATCACCATCTGTTCTCTGCATTGTCCGCCATCGAGCGGGCTTTTTTCTTCCAGGAGGTCGCATGACCGCAGACACAGCACGACGCCGCCTCGGACTGCGGCCTCTCATCGGCGAGCATTGGGCCGACAAGATCATCACGAGCGAGCACCGCAAGCGGTGGTTGCGCAAAGAGCGATGGCAGCGACGCAAGACCATGGCGGCGAAGGGTGTGACGCCGCCGATCGAGATTTGGAGGGCAGTATGACTCCCAACGATAGCTGGCTCGTCATCGCGGCGGGCCTGATCACTCTGGCCATCATCGGCGCCGCTTGGTGCGGCAGGAGGTGAGCATGAGTTACCAACGCTACGTGGATGCCCGCAGTGACGCCAAGTGGCTGATTACTTCAGCTGGCCAGCCCGACGCGCAGTCAGCGACAGACGCCATTGAGGCGGCTATCACTCATGCCGTGCACACCGGCAGCCTGGGCGATTTGGTCTATGCCTTGGAGCGAGTGGCCACCAGCGGGGGCCACAGCGGCGGCGACAACGCCTATCGATGTGTCATCGACATGCTGGCTGATTGGCTGCACGCCACAGGCACACAGGGGAGGGCAGCGGCATGACGTTTTTGACCACCGTTGCCGGCATCCCCTGCCGGTGCAAGGTGACGTTCTACAGCCCTGGGGCGTCGATGCGCACCACTGGCTGGGGATACGGCGATTGTGATCCCGGCGAGCCTGAGGAGTTCGAGTTCGACATCCTCGACCGCCGCAGTTATCCAGCGGCATGGCTCGAGGCTAAGCTCGTTGACACTGACTATGACCGATTGCTCGAGGAGTACCGCAGAGAACGGGACGCTCGAGCGGCATGAGGAGTGGAGCATGCGAATACTGTTGTTGATGTCGTTTCTGGCTCTGGCTGGATGCAGCAGCCAGCCGATTGACCAGGACTTTGGGCACCGCCACGGCTACGAGGCTATGCGATCGATGATGGGAAGCACAAATCCGATGCGTAACGGCGTCGATTAAGTGGAAGCGCCCTGGAGCCGACTGCCATCAACCCAGAGCGCTTGTCGATGCCATCAAGTATGAGGATAGCAGTATGAATTCGATAGTACGAACTAAAGGAAGCGGGTTCGCTTTGCAGCCCTCAACTATGAATGAGGCCATGCAGATGGCTGAAATGTTGTCATCCAGTCAGATGGTCCCGAAGACCTACCAGGGAAAGCCACAAGACACACTGGTCGCAATGATGATGGGTTCTGAGCTAGGCCTCAATCCCATCCAGTCACTGCAGAACATCGCGGTCATCAATGGCAAGCCAGCCATCTACGGCGATGCCTTGTTGGCTCTCGTGCAGAGCCACCCGAAATTTGGTGGTCACGAAGAATATTTTGACGACGCCACTATGACGGCCACCTGCTCTGTCTGGCGAAAGGGCGATGACACACGCCATACCGTGTCGTTCAGCAAGGCTGATGCAGAGAAGGCCACCCTATGGGGCAAGCAAGGCCCCTGGCAGAACTACCCCAAGCGGATGCTCATGTGGCGCGCCCGCGGCTATGCGCTGCGAGACAAGTTTGCCGACGCCCTGGGCGGCCTGATCACCGTCGAGGAGGCTCAGGACATTCCTACCGAGCGGGAAATCAATCCGGCAGCCAGCGAACCGGCGCGTCCAGCGCTTGAGCATTATCCCGCCGACTCCTTTAACGCGAATTTTCCGAAGTGGCGAGACGCCATCGAAGCCGGCAAGCGAACGCCTGAGCAGATCATCAATATGGTCAGCAGCAAAGCCGAGCTGAGCGAGGAACAGAAAAAGCAGATCTTGGAGGTAGCAGCATGAAGATCATCGAATTGGTTCAGGGTAGCGACGAGTGGTGCGCCTACCGTTCCCGGTATTTCACTGCTAGCGAAGCCTCGATCATGATGGCCTGCTCGAAGAACGTGAAGCGCAACGAGCTGCTGCACATGAAGGCTACCGGCTCAGAGCAGGAATTCAGTGCGTGGTTCCAGAAGAACGTGCTTGACAAGGGCCACCGCATCGAGGCCACGGCTCGCCCCATCGCGGAGCTCATCGTTGGCGAGGAGCTGTACCCGGTTACTGCGGTGTCTGATGACGGCGCTCTGCTGGCCTCGTTCGATGGCATCACGATGCTTGAGGACGTCGGCTGGGAGTGTAAACAGTGGAACGCTGCGAAGGCTGAGGTCGTGAGTTCGGGGGAGGTGCCGCAAGAGGACTACTGGCAGGTGGTTCAGCAGCTGGTGGTGAGCGGTGCAGAAAAGTGGCTCTACATGGTCACGGACGGCACCGAGGAAAACACTGTCAGCACTTGGGTCACACTCGATGATTTCCATGCCAGTCAGCTTATTGCTGGTTGGGAGCAGTTCAGTGCAGACCTCGAGGCCTATCAGCCTAGCGAGCAGATTGTCGCGCCCCAGGGCGAGGCGCCCGAGGCCCTGCCAGCGCTCAAGATCGACCTGACCGGCATGGTCAAGGCCAGCAACCTGCCGCAGTTCAAGGCGCGGGCCATGGCCATGATCGAAGGCATCCGCACCAAGCTGACTACCGATCAGCACTTCGCTGATGCCGCCGAGACAGTGAAGTTTTTGCAGAAGGGGGAGAAACAGCTCGAGGCCAGCAAGAAGGCTGCTCTGGAACAGACGGCAAGCATCTCGGAGTTGTTCAGCACCATTGATGAGTTGCGCGAGACGATGCGCCAGAAGCGCCTGCATCTCGACAAGCTGGTGAAGGCGGAGAAAGAGAACCGCCGACTAGAGATCCAGCAGAAAGCGCACCAGGCCTTTGACGATTTCTTGGCAAAACTGGATTGCCCGGTGGAGCCGCAGCACAGCTTCAACGTCGCTGGCGCCATGAAGGGTAAGAAGACCATCGCCACCCTGCAGTCTGCGGCCGATGACGAGGTAGCCCGGGCCAAGGTCGAGTGCCAGCAGCTGGCCCAGCAGCTCAACAGCAACCGGGAGCTGTTCGAGCAGGAGCAAGGTGAGTACGGGTTCTTGTTCGCGGATTGGAAAGAGCTGATCTCTAAGGCTCCGGATGATCTGGTGGCAACCATCAAGGTGCGCGTTGCCGAGCATAAGGAGGCGGAGGCGAAGCGGCAGGAGGTTGAGCAAGAGCCAGCCATCCAGACCCACAGCCCGAGCAAGGGCGACCCTGGCTATCGGCCGCCAATCGACACCAGCCGCTTGAATGCAGCAGCCGACAGCTTCAAGCGAGGCAGTGATATCGCTCAGCCAGAGACCGTCACGATTTCCCGTAAAGAGTACGAGGCGCTGCTGGCTGCCCGCGACAAGCTGGACGCACTTGAGGCAGCCGGCGTCGATAACTGGAGCGGTTATGACGATGCCATGGAGCATCTTCGCGCCGCTTGAGCAAACAGGCCCCACACCGGGGCCTTTTTTTGTGGGAGGCGGTATGGAACAGCACCAATGGAAGACCACGGAAAAACGCTACGTGAAGCGCCGTCTCGATGAGGGCGCCACCTACCAGGACATCGCGACAGAGCTGGGGCTTGGGCGTGACCAGGTATGCGGCCTTGCCAGGCGGAGTGGGTTTACCGATCCCATTCGCCAAGGGGCGTGGCGTCGGCGTGACTGGACGGACATCGATCGAACGGTGCGAGACTGCATCGAAGTCCAGTGCATGTCCATTCGTCAGGTCGTCAGCTACCTGCGGCTTCAGGGCATATCGACCTGTTATTCCAGCATCAATAACCGGGTAAAGCTGATGCCCGCTTCGGTCCAGTTTCAGGCCAGCATCAACGCGGCCCGTCGCCAAGCCAGCAACGCCTATCGAATGCGCCTGCGGATCAAGCGGGCGGCATGAATAAACGCGCCGTGCCCGGTGGCGCCAATGACCGGAGCCCAGCCTAGGCGGAGGTGGCGATATAACACCGTCAGCCACTCGGGCGCCGCCCTCCCTTGCTATCTGGTGTCAGCCAGACGTGAGTACCGCCGAAAGCGGGAGGCGTCAGGGGTGGCCGGGTGCCGCACGTGAAGCGGCAATTTCTTCTCCAGCCTCGGCACACGCCGGGGCTTTTTCATGGGAGCACGATCATGTGGTTCAAGAATCTTCATCTCTACCGCGTTCACAGCGCTCATATCTCAAGCCTGGAGTGGCTCGAGCAAGCTCTGGGCGAGCAGGCGTTGCGCGCCCTCGGTGGCAGCGAAGCGCGTCGCGTTGGCTGGGTGACCCCGGCAGGGCGCGGAAGTAATCGCCACCTGCATGTGCTTCAGAGTCATTGCCTCATGAGCATGTGCCGGCAAGAGCGGATCCTTCCAGCCTCGGTGGTGCGAGAGGAAGTCGAGGAGCGAGTCGATGTGATCGAGGGGGAGAAGTGCAGAAAGCTGCGGCGTCAAGAGAAGCAGGCAATCAAGGAGCAGGTTTACGAGGAACTGTTGCCGCGGGCATTCGTGCGGACGCAGCGAGTGGATGTGTGGTGGGACGTGCGCCGCAACCTGGTTGGCGTGGCCACCTCGAGCCGCAAGCGTGCAGAGGAAGCACTGGACCTGCTGCGCGAGACGCTGGGAAGCCTGAAGGTCACGCCTCTTGCCACTCAGGCCCCTCCAATGCGCGCCATGACGACTTGGCTTCGCGATCCTGGCAGCCGACCGGCTGACATGCAGATCGGGGATCGGGTCGAGCTCAAGGCGAAAGGCGATGACGGCGTCGTGCGCGGTCGCCAGGTGGACTTGGACAGCGAAGACATGCAGCACCTGCTGGAGAGCGGGCGCCATGCAAGCAAGCTCGCCCTGGGGATCGAGGGGTGTATGACCTTCGTGCTCCACGATGACCTGGCCGTCAAGGCAATTCGCTTCGATGACGCGCTAATTGATGAGGCGAACGAGGCTGATGACGGCGATGACGCTGTAGCGCGCCTCGAGACCGATTTCCTGCTGATGGCTCAAACCCTGGGCGAAAGCGTGGATCGCGTCGTGGAGTGGATGGGCGGCGAAGCTCAGTAGTACGGCGCGGGCCATAAGGACGACTTGCAAAAATAGCTAGTGGATCAAGTCAGGCTGAGTCTGTGTCTTAATTATTTTAGAAACTGGAGGTTCAAACCAAAAAAGACTTGCCACTCTGCTTGGCCACGCCCTTCGTCAGCTATGGATACCTGTGGTTCAATGAAAAAATTGTATACCGTGCTATCTCTTTTTAGTACTTGCCCAATACCAAGCCCAACAGGAATTCCGTAGTCACCATTATCAAGGTTAAACTGCCAAATTGGTGCACTTCTTAAGTAAGAGCCTCCGCCCAGTTGATAGAACGAAAACGGTTGGAATGCTGCAACATCAAGATCATCTCTATCAGCGTTACCTTCAAAACTCTCTTGCCATGAGAGTAAGTAACCGTACTGAAAATCGGGAGAGGATCCATTAAATAAAACATTGACCAGGCCAGCCGACCATTTTTCACTGCCTACTTCATCTTTTGAAGCCGTCGGTGCTGTGACCTGTGGTCCGACGCCGAAGCTGACAGCTGGATTACCGGTGTCGAACAAGTAGGACGTAAATACATTAAGATCGCCTATACCTGTCTCTGTACTTCCATTGTCGATAACTGGGTAGCTGTTGACGGGTAGTGACGCTCTCATGAGCCAGTTAGACTCACCTAAGCTGAATGGTTGTGCATAACGAAACCAAAATTGATTAGCTTCCTTGTCAGATCCTGATATGTCCCCTATAAAATAATTCTGCATATTGAATGCAGTCATGTTCGCTAATGGATTATTTGCTTGCGCAGGAGATCCAGGAGTTTCACTACCGTAAGAGCACGAAATGTAAAAGACCGATAGAGATGCTGCACAACCCAGAGTTGTAAATTTTCTGTTCATCATCTCACCTTGCTAATGTGGATTTGGAAAGCTTTTAACGTTAATGGTCATCATGTCAATATTATAATGTGTTGAGATTTACGATTTAATAGTGAAATCTCTACACACAATCACCTAATTGTTAGGTGCCTTGTCTGCTGTTCCTTGCTCATTCTATAACTGAGTGAGGGATTCAGCTCTTAGCACCTGTGACCGGAGTTTTGCTACCTGCCTACAAGAGTAGTACACGTTGACGGTTCTCGCGCCAAAGAATCATCTGCCCATGCCACGCTGGTGGTAGCCGTGAGGATGACGGGTCTCGCGAGTGAACCGCGTTGCGATATACAGAAGCCTGGATACGTGCCTCCGAAGGGCTGTGAATAGTGACAGGCGGGGAAGATCCTCTGAACCATACTGTGGGAACTTGGCGCTGCCAGTTTACTTAAAAGTAAGTTAACTATATGTCGATAGTAGAGCCCAATGAATATTTGACGCTTATGCAGCGACCTAGTCGCTTGAGCCAGAACACCCTGGAGATTCTTAGACTGATTCAGTCATCACAACTTGTGCGAGGTGCTATTTCAAAAGCAATAATTGAGGCGTCCCTGCGTGCATGAAACTCATTTTTGTATGACATTAAAACCCTTCTAACGCCATGCTCGCTATATCTTACTACGTCCCACATCGTGCAATCGAATTCTTTTGAAAATCTAGACTCGACTTTTATAGCTATTAATTTCATTGTGGGCCACCATCCTGTTGTGTAAGCAATAATGCTTATATCCTAATAGCAATCTAAAAACAAATTATGTCAGTAGGCTTAATACTTTCTTTGTTGGTGACTCAGATTCCGCATGAGACACGTCTTGCAATATTTGTGTCGTGGCTTAAGATGTAATCCTGATGTCCATAATGCTCAGTTATGATTATCCTCTCTACCTAAAAGGCATCTTTATTTTCATCTTGGTAGCAGCTCTTGCCTTTTGCAGAATCTAAGTGATTTAAGAGTAAAATACAAACAGTATAGACAAAGCCCTAAGTACGCTACCAAAGCCGGAAAAACGGCAGTTTGCCCAGTCTGAAGTGAGGGCGAGAAATTAGGCTTCCTAAGAATTTTAAGTGAAAATGTTTCCAGTTATCAACATCTTAGTTGTCCGTTGACGACTCAGTGGGTGATGGCGCTGGCGAGAGTGGTGAGACAACCTATACTACAGCCATCGCCGATGTTATCTAGGCGTGTCACAGGTAAGTCCTGCATCGAACTTCTGGAGGGTATGTCGTGTTCAAACCTACACGAATAGGGCTTTTCAAACCCAGCCATGTTCCAATAACAGTGCTGCTCTTTGCGACAATCAGTAGTAGCGTATTTGCTCAGGAAAGCTCGAGCGTTGAAAACGAGAACGCACAGGAAAGCGAACAAACCGCATCTGGGAAGCCAAATATCTTGGTTCTGTGGGGCGATGATATAGGGCAGTCAAACATTTCTGCCTACACTCACGGATTGATGGGATATCAGACACCTAATATTGACAGTATCGCGGACCAGGGCATGATGTTCACAGATTATTATGGTGAGCAATCCTGTACTGCAGGGCGGTCGTCATTCATCCTCGGACAAAGTGTCTTTAGGTCCGGATTGTCGAAGGTCGGTATGCCTGGTGCTGAAGAGGGTATAAGTGTAGAGGACCCGACAATCGCTGGTCTTCTCAAGGCCGAGGGTTATGCAACAGGTCAGTTTGGTAAAAACCATCTTGGCGACAGAGATGAGCATCTACCAACGAACCACGGTTTTGATGAGTTTTTCGGAAACTTATATCATCTAAATGCAGAAGAAGAACCAGAGCTTCCTGACTACCCGGGAGATATGGTTCTGGCTAGTGGGGAGACGTTCCGTGAGGCGTATGGACCTCGCGGAGTGATTCGGTCCTCAGCTGACGGTGAAGTAGAAGATACCGGACCTCTTACAAAACAACGTATGGAAACGATAGATGAGGAGTCATCTGCTGCAGCACTTGATTTCATAGAAAGAAAGACAGCAGAAGGAACACCATGGTTTGTTTGGTGGAATGCTACTCGGATGCATTTCAGAACTCATGTTAAAGATGAGATGCGTGGAGTATCTGGTCAAGATGAATACTCCGATGGTATGGTTGAACATGATATGCATGTTGGGCAATTCCTAGAGAAACTTGACGAGCTTGGAATTTCTGAAAACACCATTGTTTTTTACTCAACAGACAATGGTCCTCACATGAACACATGGCCTGATGCAGCCATGACTCCATTTAGGGGCGAAAAGAATACTAATTGGGAAGGTGGATGGCGTGTGCCGGCGATGGTGCGGTGGCCTGGACATATTGAAGAAGGCACAATATCCAATGAAGTAATGCATCACATGGACTGGATGCCTACACTACTTGCAGCCGCCGGAAACGACTCAGTCAAGGATGATTTGATGGAAGGTGGCGTGCAGGCAATAGGTAGAGAGTACAACGTTCATCTCGATGGATACAATTTCCTTCCATTTCTTTTAGGTGAGTCTGAAGAATCACCGAGACATGAGATTTTCTATTTCTCTGATGATGGTGACCTCACCGCTATGCGTTACGATGATTGGAAGTTGATTTTCATGGAGCAGAGAGCTACTGGGACCTTTAAGGTATGGGCGAATCCCTTCACACCTCTCCGCGTTCCGCTGATTTTTAATCTTCGTCGAGATCCATATGAGCGCTCTCAGATCACTTCTAACACCTTCTACGACTGGCAACTCGACCATGCATTCTTGTTTGTTCCAGCCCAGCAGTATGTTGCTCAGTTCCTACAAACCTTCAAGGATTTTCCTCCACGTATGGAGGCAGCCAGCTTCAGTTTGGATAAAGTAATGGAGCAGCTTCAGGATCCTCCCAGTGTTCAATGAAGAGTCAGATAGTAGTAGATGTTGTGTAAGAACTAGCGCGATGTAGAAGTAAAAGATGTTCCCAGTAGGTCGCTAGTCATTAGGGCACGCATGGATGCGTGCCATTTTTTTTCTGAGGAGTCGATATGAAACTTACGCACATACGCACCTTTCAACTTAGTGCACTTTTCTTTCTCTTTCCTACGGTAGTGTACGCTGATCCATTGCCCTCATGGAACGAAGGAAACAACAAGGAAAAAATAATCTCGTTCGTGGAGTCAGTAAGCACTTTCGGTAGCGATGAATATGTTCCTGAGAATAAGAGGATAGCAGTATTTGATAACGACGGTACATTGTGGGGCGAGCAGCCTTTATATTTTCAAATAATTTTTGCCATGAACAGGGCATCTCAGATGCCGCCAGAGATGCTAGAGACAGATGCTCAGAGAGCTGCGGCACAAGGTGATTCAGAAGGAATGCTTAAAGGTGGACAAGAATCACTACAGGAAGTTTTTGATTTAACACACTCGGGGCAGACTGTTGGTGCATTCAGCGAGGCTGTGTCGGACTGGCTTGAAAACTCTCGTCATCCTGAAACAAATCTAAGATATGATGATATGATATATCAGCCAATGCTTGAGCTCCTTTCATACCTGAGGGACAACGAATTTGAGACATATATAGTATCCGCTGGTGGATTACACTTTATGAGAACGTTTGCTTCAAAGGCATACGGTATAGATCCACAAAATGTTATTGGTAGCACCACAAACACTGAAGTATCAGATGAGAATGGCGATTTGGTTATAAGCAAGACGCCGGGGATAGGTTGGTATAATGATGGAAACTCTAAGATAATAGCTATTGATCGACATATTGGACAGAGGCCTATTATCGCCGGGGGCAACTCTGATGGAGATGTTCCGATGATGATATGGACAACTCAGGGGGACGGGCCACGATTAGGCATTATGATCCATCATACAGACAGTGAGCGTGAAGCCTCTTACGATCGGGACAGCGCCATAGGTGGCTTGGATCAAGGGCTTAAAGAAGCAGCAGATAGGGAATGGGCGTTGGTCGATATGGCTAATGACTGGCGAGTAATTTATCCATCCTCTGATTCTCAGTAATATTGGCATTAAATCCTTAAAGATGAAATGTCATAGGACTGATTCTTACTAACGTCAATTACATGTACGGCGACGTGGCAGAAAGTCCTAGCAGCGGGCACCGGCACAACTGGAGCTGTTTAGACAGCACTACCTAGAACTGATGCGAGATCAACAGCCGCCTACCAAGGCGGCTTTTTTTTGCCCAAAAGGAGAGCTTGATCATGACACCTCTGATGCCGCCGAGCGAGGTGGCGGAACTCTTGGCCATCAGTGAGCGCAAGGTCTATGCGATCAAGCACCTGATTGGCTATGTCGCCCTGGGCGGCAACGTTAGGTTTGAGCGAGAGGCGGTCGACGCTTACATTGAGAGCTGCAAGCGCGGCCCCTCACGAGGGGAGCAAGAAAAATGGGTATCACGGTTCGATACCGCGCATCTCGGAGAAGGTGGATCGTCACCGAGTCGGGTGAGCGCGGCAGATATCAGCGAACGTTTGTCACGGAAAAGGAAGCAAAGCAGTTCGCAACGAAGCGAGAGGCTGAACTGAACGAGGCTCAATTCAATGGCCTCATGGGAAGGCAGGAGCGGAGAACCTTCATGGAGGGGCTTCTGCGCTGGGTCGAGGAGTATGACACGAACAGCCAGGGCGCGAGCATTCGTGCAGTCGCTCGCTGGTTCGACGAGAACGCACCGGACGTGCTTCTTGGTCATGAGGTGCTGGATGCCGCCCGGGCGATGCAGAAGGATATGCGCAAGAGGCGGCTCAGCCAAAGCACGATCAATAACCGAACCCAAGTGGTCAAGCGAGTGCTGAGCCTTGCGTATCGGGAGTGGGATTGGCTGGATCAGCCGCTGGACGGCAAGTTGCGCAAGCCTACTCCGAAAAACGAGCGTCATGTCTACCTGACTGCGGGAGACATTCGGCGCTTGGTTGAGGCGGTGCCAGAGGATTGTCCGGAGGAGCGGCGAATCATCACGTTGGCTGCTCTCACTGGGCTGCGCCGCGGCGAACTTCTGTCGCTGGAACCAGGCAACATCCAAGGTGGTCGCATTCTGCTGCGACCAGGGCAGACCAAAAGCGGCAAGGCTCGGGTAGTGCCGCTCCCGGAAGACGGTGCGGCCTTGGTGGCCAATCTTCCGTTTGCATCTGACCCTCACCAACTGAGGAGGGCTTTTGAAGCTGCGCGACGGGCTATTAGGCGTGACGATCTGCGCTTTCATGACCTTCGCCACACCTATGCCAGCCTACTGGCTGAGGCAGGGGAAGTGATGACGACGGTGCAGGCGTTACTGGGCCACAGCAGCTTGGTGGTGACCAGTCGCTACGCGCATATGTTCGACTCGCGTCTGGATCATGTGGCGGGCAGGTTGCCGAAGCTTTGCGACCAAATTGCGACCACTGAGGAGGGCGCCGAGGGACTAGGTGGCGTAAGGCATTGATATTACTGGTGCCCGGAGCCGGGCTCGAACCGGCACGGTGTTACCACCGAGGGATTTTAAGTCCCTTGCGTCTACCAATTTCGCCATCCGGGCAACAAGATCGCCAGCCATGTGGCAATAGAGGAGGGGTGCCGTTGTACCTGGTGCGGCAGGGCAACCATCAGACTTTCCAGAGTATGGGGGTCTGAAAAGAAAAGATGGAGGCTGGAGTCGGAATCGAACCGGCGTACACGGAGTTGCAGTCCGCTGCATAACCACTCTGCCATCCAGCCTCAAGAGTCAACCATCGTTTGTTGATGGAGCGGGAAACGAGATTCGAACTCGCGACCCCAACCTTGGCAAGGTTGTGCTCTACCACTGAGCTATTCCCGCCTGACTCGAGGACGTATTATACGGATAAGTCGGTGACTGTCAAACGCTTTTCCTCGAGTCGATGTTTTTATCAGAGCGAGCGAGCCAGATGGGGCCAAGCGGCCCGCAGGTACTGAATCATCGACCACAGGGTCAGAATGGCGGCAGCGTAGAGGGTTGCGACGCCCGCCTCTGCGATCAGGTGTCCAGGCGGGAAGGCCAGCAGCAACAGCAGCGCCACCATCTGCAGCGTGGTCTTGACCTTGCCGATCCATGAAACGGCAACTGAGCCTCGCTTGCCCATCTCCGCCATCCATTCACGCAGGGCCGAGATGACGATCTCTCGCCCGATGATCACCAGGGCGGGAAGTGTCAGCCAGGCTGCGTCATAGCGCTCGATCAGCAGGGCCAGCGCCACCGCCACCATCAGCTTGTCGGCCACGGGGTCGAGGAAGGCGCCGAAGGGCGTGGATTGATCCCACTTGCGTGCCAGATAACCGTCCAGCCAGTCGGTCACCGAGGCCAGTCCGAAGAGCGCCGCAGCGACCAGCATGCTGGATTCGAAAGGGAGGTAGAAAAGTACCACCAGCAGAGGAATGAAGACGATGCGTGCCAGGGTCAGAATGTTGGGAATGTTCATGGATACCGCTGTCCTTGCTGGAGGGTGCTGTAATAGGGGTCGGGGATGCGCGGTGCCCCGTCAGGGTGATCCATTCTATCCGCGATACCTCAACTCATCCATGCAGAGCGCGGTGAATTGTGTCGGCCATGGTCGCGCTGATGCCAGGGACGCGAGCCAGCTCATCCTTGGTGGCCTGCTTGATGCCTTGCAGTCCACCGAAGAAGCGCAGGAGCTCGCGGCGGCGTTTGGGCCCGACGCCGGGGATATCCTGCAGGGTTGAGGTGCGCCTGGCCTTGTCGCGTTTTGCCCGGTGACCGGCGATGGCGAAGCGATGAGATTCATCGCGGATATGCTGGATCAGATGAAGACCGGGCGAGGTGGGGGGCAGCGCTAAGCTGCGATCGACAGTATCGACGTACAGCGTTTCAAACCCGGCCTTGCGGGTAGTGCCCTTGGCGACGCCGAGTAGCTGGACCTGGGTAACGCCGAGTTCAGCGAGCACGTCCCGTGCCATGTTGAGCTGACCCTTGCCGCCGTCCACTACCAGAATATCGGGGAGCACCCCTTCGCCTTCCGCCAGGCGCTTGAAGCGCCGGGTCAACGCCTGCTGCATCGCCGCATAGTCATCCCCTGGCGCGATGTTCTTGATGTTGAATCGGCGATAGTCGCTCTTGCGCGGTCCGTCCTGGTCAAAGACAACGCAGGAGGCCACCGTCGCTTCGCCGTGGCTGTGGCTGATGTCAAAGCACTCAAGCCGCTGGGGGGTGTGTTCAAGGTCGAGTGCCTGGCGCAAGTCTTCAAAGCGCTTGGCCAGCTGGGTCTGATTCGCCAGCTGTCCCGCCAGCTGCTGCTCGGCGTTGGTCCTGGCCAGCTCCCGCCACTGGGCGCGATGACCACGTACCTTGTCAGTCAGGCGAATGCGTCGCCCAGCATTTTCGCTGAGCGCGCTAGCGATCAGCTCCGCATCTGGTACCGGGTGACTGGTCAGCACGTCAGAAGGGATTTCCCTGGCCTGTCCGAGATAGTACTGGCTGACGAAGTCGCCCAGCAGCTGCGCTTCCCCCAGGTCCAGGTTGTTGGTGGGACTGTAGTGGCGCGCGCCCAGCAGGCGTCCCTGTCGAATAGACAGCACCGAGATGCACAGCGCGCCGGGCTGCGATGCCAGCGCAAAGGCATCAGCGTCGCCGCTGCCAGTATCAACGACTTGGCGCTGCTGCAGGCGGCGAAGGTCCTGAAGCTGGTCTCTCAGGCGCGCGGCCTCCTCGAAATTCAGTGCCTCACTGGCGGCTTCCATTTCCTCGGTCAGCTCCTTGCTGACCGCCTCGCTGCGTCCCTCCAGGCACTGAATGGCATGCTCGATATCGCGGCGATAGTCCTCTTCGCTGATGTAGTCGACGCAGGGAGCACTGCAGCGCTGGATCTGGTACTGCAGACAGGGACGAGTGCGGTGGGCGAAGACACTGTCCTCGCAATTGCGGATGCGAAACACCTTCTGCATCAAGGACAAGGTGTCTCGTACCGCGTTGCTGCTGGGATAGGGGCCAAAGTAGCGCCCGTCCTGGTGCCGTGTACGGGCGCGCTTGTACTCCAGCGCGGGATAGGGGTGTCGATCGCTGACAAACACAAAAGGATACGACTTGTCGTCACGCAGCAGGATGTTGTACGGCGGGCGCAGCTGCTTGATCAGGGTCTGCTCGAGCAGCAGAGCTTCCGTCTCGCTGTTGGTGACCGTGACCTGTATATCGTGGATGCGGCTCACCAGCGCCTGTGTCTTGGCATTCAAGGCGCCGCGGAAATAGCTGGCGAGACGAGGCTTGAGACGACGAGCCTTGCCAATGTACAGGGTGTTGGACTGGTCATCGTACATCCGGTAGATACCGGGCGATTCACTGACCGTCTCAAGAAAGCGTCGAGCGTCGAAGGTCATAGGCGAGCGTGGCGTGTTCCGTTGGCGTAGCATCGTCGAGCCATGCTACCAGAGCAATGAACACGCTGCGTCAATTGCTGCGCACCAGGTTGTCGGTGCAGAAGGGCAAGAATCTAGGTAAACGCCTTAAGGAAGCGAAAGACGCTATCAGCAGGAAGGACGGTCTAGGGAACGGGGGGACGACATGCTGCGTTGGTTGGGGCTGAAACAGAAAAGAAAAAGAGAAGGGACGTTCGACAGACCGTCACAGGGTGTGCGCGCCGACATCTGATGGCAGATGAGAGGGTTCGGCGCGCCGCCATATCGTCAGTCTTCCTTGAAGCCCTCGACCAGCCCGTGTCGCAGGCCCAGGTGAGTCAACGCCACATCGGAGTTGACCCCGAGCTTTTCGAAAATGCGATAGCGGTAGGTGTTGACCGTCTTGGGACTTAAGAACATGCGATCTGCAATATCGGCAACGCGCTGAGCGTTGACAATCATCATGGCCACTTGCAGCTCGCGCTGGGACAGCTGATCGAAGGGGTTTTCCTCGTGATCGATGCGTGACAGCACCAGCCGCTGAGCGATCTCCGGGCTGACAAAGCGCTGGCCGGCAAATACCGCGCGGATAGCCTTTACCATTTCGTCATGCTGGGAGCCCTTACTGATAAATCCATGGGCACCGGCTTCCAGCAGGCGCTGGGCAAAGGCCTCTTCGATAAAAGCGGTCAGCACCAGAATGCGGATATCCGAGGTCAGGCGCCGAATCTTGCGCGTCGCCTCCAAGCCCCCGATGCCTGGCATGCGTATGTCCATGACCACCACATCCGGATTGAGGCGCCGGGTCTGCGCAATGGCTTCTTCACCATCGGCAGCCTCGCCCACCACATTGATGTCTTTTTCTGCGTTCAGCAGATGAACGATACTGGTGCGAACCAGGTGATGATCGTCAGCGACGAGAACTCTGATCAATGCCGATACTCCTGGAAAAGGTGATGTCTGGGACCATGGGGTTGACCGAGTAGAGCAAGTGCTCCGTCAGAGTCCTTCTCATGATGCTTTGCGGTAGGTTGTCACAGTTTGTTCCTAAGGGGAATTGGGTTGCCAGGGGGTGGCGACGTTTCCGGCATAGCAATATTGATAGTGTGCCCGTTCTTTGTTAAGCGGTTAATGCTTTGCGTTTTACTTATATGCGGGCGCCTCATGAGTAGTGCTACAGAGCTCGCAACGTATTGGTCGAACTGGCTTACCTCTATCAACTTTGCCGCTGTAGTGTATCAGTCGTGATGACGATAAGGGTGAAAATAGGCATGCTCGATGCCCCGTTAAAGGTGAGAGTGCACACTTTATTGGTGATTGAGGGGGATCTTCGGTGACGTACTATTCTCTGAACTGACTCAGATGGTTGACCGAGATCAATCGTGGGTGAGGTTGTCGTGCGAGTCATCGGGGTGAAGCGTATGGGACGCCCGCCACGCAGCGTCTGGACGGCATCGGTAGCATGGAAGCGATAGCACTCTAGCGGTACCTGGTCGACCAAAGTTGGTCCCTGACACGCTTGCACAGGATGTGATGCACATCTAGATTCAGCCTGACTGGTATGACACGTATACAGTCGTCCTATCAGGGCGTCAGATTGACGAGCGGTTTACCGGTCCCACATCCATCCGTCCAAGAGCACGGGAGAATAACAAGATGCGCTCCAACCAACGCCAGTCGTCACACCGTCTCGCACGTCGATCCCTCCTGGCGGTCGCCGTCGGCCTGAGTATGTCCGCTGCGGCTCAGGCAGAGACCCTGACCTTTGCCCACGTCTACGAAACGTCCGAGCCCTATCACGAGTGGGCAGTGTGGGCAGGAGAAGAAATCGAGAAGCGAACCGATGGTCGCTATTCCGTTGAAGTGCACCCTGCATCTTCTCTGGGTAAGGAAGCGGACATCAATGAGGGGCTAAGTCTTGGTACCGTCGATCTGATCTTTACCGGCAATCAATTCGCTGGCCGTTCCTACGGACCGATTGGCATTGCCGGGGCTCCCTACATGTTCCGCGATGTCGACCACTGGCAGGCCTATGTGGACAGTGACCTCTTCGCCGAGATCGCCCAGGGCTACGAAGAGGCTACGGGCAACGTCCCGCTGGCCATGAACTACTATGGCAAGCGCCACACTACCTCAAATGTCGCCATCGATACTCCGGCGGACATGGAGGATCTCAAGATTCGGGTGCCCAACGCACCGATGTACATGATGTTCCCCGAGGCGGTCGGTGCCAACCCGACCCCGATTGCATTCGCCGAAGTCTATCTGGCCCTGCAGCAGGGCGTGGTGGACGCGCAGGAAAACCCGCTGCCCACGATCAAGGCCAAGGCATTCTATGAAGTGCAGGACTACATCAACCTGACCGGCCACATTACCGACTCGCTGATCACTATCGCTGGCGGCCCGCTGTGGAATCGGCTGTCCGAAGAGGATCGGGCGATCTTCCGCGATGTCTACCAGCAAGCCGGCGAGAAAATCACCGCAGATATCCTGCAACAGGAGCAGGACTTGATTGCCTGGTTCGAAGAGCAGGGCGTCACGGTCAACGAGGTCGATACCGAACCTTTCCGTGAGGCGGTATTGCCTGCCCATAACGGTGACGTGGCGACCTGGGATCAGGAAACCTACGACCGTCTCCAGGCCATCGGCCAGTAATCCACGGCCGGGGAGGGCGCTGGACGCCCTCCCCGAAGGAGACTATCGATGACACATTCTGATGAAGGTGCTGACATCCATCATGCACCTGATGGGGCGGCGCGCCCGTCACCCGATGCCGGCCCATCTTCGGGGCAAGGCCCGAGCCAGCAAACAACCGTCGCATTTGACGTTCCCGAGGACGACGACGCCATTCGCAAGGGTGACGTTGGCCTCGAGGACTACCTGACCCTGGTGGTGTTCTGGTTACTGGCGCTGGATGTCTTTGTGCAGTTCTTCAGCCGCTATGTCCTCGGCAACTCGCTGGCCTGGACGGAAGAGATCGCTCGCTACCTGCTGGTCGCCGTCGGGTTTCTTGGCAGCGCCATGGCGGCGCGCAAGGGCTCGCATATCGCAGTGGAGTTCTTCTATCGCTATCTGTCGGAGCCGGTCGCCCGCACCATGTGGACCCTGGTCGACCTGGTGCGGATTGCCTTTCTCGGCATGCTGGCCTGGATTACCTGGCAGCTGGCGGGACGCACCAATTCGATGATGGTGTCGATAGACCTGCCCAAGAGCCTGCTTTACTACGTGGTCTTCGTCGGCGTGGTGCTGATGCTGGTGCGGTCCATTCAGCTGGCGATTCGCCACTGGAAGACGGGCGAGAGCGAACTGATGTGCCGTGAAGACGACTGACAAGGAATAACAACATGACTGAAGCTATGATCAGCGCTCGACGCGGCTCCGTCATCCCGCCCATCGTGGCGGCGATGGCGGTTGTTGGGTGCGTTGGGCTGGCGCTGTTTGACTACCATCTGTCGTTCTTGTTTGCGTCGCTGTTCACCTTGCTGGTCTGTGGCGTGCCTATCGCGATCAGTCTGGCTGGCTCGTGCCTCATGTACGTCCTGCTCACCGGGCGGGTGCCCGATGTGGTCGTGGTGCACCGGATGATCAATGGTATCGACAGCTTTCCGTTGCTGGCGATTCCCTTCTTTATCCTGGCTGGCAACCTGATGAACAACGGCGGCATCACCACACGCATCTTCGATTTCGCCAAGGCCTTGATGGGCTGGATGCGCGGTGGCCTGGGGCACGTCAACGTGGGCGCAAGCATCGTGTTCTCTGGCATGTCCGGCGCCGCCGTGGCAGATGCCGGGGGGCTCGGTACCATCGAGATCAAAGCCATGCGTGACGCGGGATACGACCAGGAGTTTGCAGTCGGCATCACCGCTGCGTCATCCACCATCGGCCCGATTATTCCGCCCAGCCTGCCGATGGTCATCTATGGTGTGATGGCGTCGGTATCCGTGGGCCAGCTGTTCGCGGCAGGGTTGGTGCCGGGCCTGCTGATGGGGCTCACCTTGATGCTGATGATTACCTGGTTGTCCCGTCGTCGTGGCTATCAGCGTGACGCGCGCTTTTCGGTGTCGGTGCTGGGCCAGACCTTTTCCAGGGCGCTGCTGTCGCTGCTGACTCCGGTCATCATCGTGGGCGGCATTGTCACCGGGGCGTTCACGCCCACGGAGGCGGCCATCGCCGCGGTGGTGTATGCCTTGATTCTTGGCGGACTGGTCTACCGGACCCTGACCTGGCGACGGCTGCTGAAGGTCAGCTTCGAGACCATCGAGACCACGGCGGTGATCCTGTTCATCGTCGCCGGCGCCTCGATCTTTGCCTGGATACTGACCAGCAACCAGGTCACCCAGCACGTGATGGGGCTGCTCGGCCCGTTCCAGGATAATCCAATCGCGGTCTTGCTGATCATCAACCTGGTGCTGATTGTGGTGGGATGTTTCATGGAAACCATCGCCGCCATCACCATCCTGGTGCCAGTACTGCTGCCGGTGGCGGTGGCCTCGGGCGTCGATCCGGTGCACTTTGGCGTCATCATGGTGCTTAACCTGATGATCGGGCTGCTGACGCCGCCGGTAGGGATGGTGCTGTACGTGCTGTCCCGGGTATCGAATATCTCCTTCGAGAAATGCATGCGGGGGACCCTGCCGTTCCTGGTGCCGCTGGTCGTGGCTTTGGCGCTGGTCACCTTCATTCCGGCGATCTCCCTATGGTTGCCGACGCTGGTCTATCGCTGAGTTACCCCATCGCGTCGGGGTGTGGCGGGTGAGTGAAGGGCTCCCCGCCATGCCGGACGGATTTCACCACACGCAAGGACACGCAAGGATCTCGACATGAGTCACAGCCAATACTTGGCCTGCAGGGTGGGCCAAGACGACCTGAGTCGCTTTATCCAGCAGGCGCTGGCAGCGGCGGGGGCCGATACCGCGTCGCAGCAGGCGGTGAGCCGAGCCCTCGTCACGGCGTCACTGATGGGCACCGACAGTCACGGTCTGCGGCTGCTGCCACACTACCTGCAGGCGTTGCAGGGCGGGCGCATCAATGGCAGTCCCGAGATGCGCTTTGAACAGCGCCTCGCCGCCACAGGAGTGCTGGACGCAGACAATGGCCTGGGCCACCTGGCGGGTTACCGGGCGATGGAGCACGCTGCCGCCATGGCAAGGCAGGCCGGAATGGGTGCGGTTGCGGTCGGTCATTCTTCTCACTTCGGTGCGGCGGGATGCTATGCCCTGGCTGCGGCGGAACAGGGGCTGATCGGCATGGCGTTCTGCAATTCCGATCCGTTTGTTCTGCTGCATGGTAGTCAGGCCCCCTTCCACGGCACCAACCCCATCGCCTTTGCCGCACCGGTGGAGAACGACGACCCCTATCTGCTGGACATGGCCACCAGCGCGGTGCCCTGGAACAGGGTGCAGCAGTATGCCGCCATCGATCGGCCGCTGCCGCCCGACATTGCCGCGGATGGCAACGGCACCACTACCACTGATGCCAAGCGGGTGGAAGCGCTGCTGCCATTAGGTGGAGGCAGCTTCGGCTTCAAGGGGGCGGGGCTGGCGGGCATGGTCGAGGTGCTTAGCTCGACGCTGTCCAATATGGTCCACGGCTTCCATCTATTGCCCATGGGCGGGCCCGACATGCACACACCGAGAGGTGTCGGTCACTTCTTTCTGGTGATGCATCCAGACGCCTTTGCAGGACAAGGGGAGTTTGCGCAGCGCATGGGTGACTACCTCAGGGATTTGCGCGGTATGGCGTCAAGCGCAGAAGCGAAGGTATTGGCGCCAGGAGACCGAGAGTGGCAGACCCGTCGCGAGCGACGTGCCGAGGGGATTCCATTGGATCATGCCCAGCGGGATGCCTATCGCCGCATCGCCGAGCAATACCGCGTTGAGCCCCTCACCGAGGGCTGAAGAGCAAGTCACTCGTCGCGCCCAACGATGTCAATGGGCCGCAGACAAGCGGCGAAGCACAAGGGAATCGCGGCCCTGGCTGACGCGGGAAGTCCCACAGGGCCACCCTGTTGCAGTACCATGTGCGCCATGCCCCGCATGTCTCGGGGGCGTGATTGAGGGAGAGACGCGTCGATGAGCAGATTTCGGGTGGAGCGCAAGACGCTGTCCGAGCAGGTGGCCGAACAACTTGAGGCCGAGATTCTGGAAGGCAGGTTGGGGGAGAATGATCAGCTGCCCTCGGAGCGTGAGTTGATGGAGCAGTTCGGTGTTGGCCGCCCTGCGGTGAGGGAGGCCTTGTTCTACCTGCAGCAGCTTGGGCTGATCGCCATTAATAGTGGCACCAGAGCCAGGGTGATTCGACCTACCGCCGAGGCGGTGATGGCGCGCCTGTCGGGGGTCACTCGACAGCTGTTGGCCAAGCCCGAGGGGCAGCAGTACTTCCAGGAGGCGCGGGCCTTGTTCGAAGTGGCGCTGGCTCGCCAGGCGGCTCAGCATGCCACCGATGAAGAGGTTCAGGCCCTGAGGGATGCGCTGGAGACGCAGCGCTCCGTCATCGGTGACGAGGCCGCGGTCAAACGCGCCGACAACGACTTTCACGGGGTGCTGGCGCGGATCGGTCACAACCCCATCTACGATGCCATCCATCAGGCCCTGTCTGAATGGCTGGACGATCGTCGGGCCCAGGCGCTGCAACAACCCGGAGAGGATCTGGCGGCACTGGAGGCGCATACCGAGATTGTGGAGGCGATTGCTGCCCATGACCCCGAAGCTGCCGAGTCAGCGATGCGACGTCATCTAGACCGCCATTACGGAACCTACATGCAGATGAAGCAACGGCTGGGTTCTCGACAGGACGCAGACTGACTCGCATTGGTGGTCGGTGTGGTGGGCGCTGGTCGCCAGACGTGCAGGCCCAGGGGCATAACCCTCTGGGCCTGCGTCGTATCTGCTGTCAGCCTATTGCGCTGATGGCGGGGTCGCTCTCGTGTCTCTCGTGTGTGGCGCAAGGGCTGCAGCGAGGCGAGGCAGCGCTCTGCCTTGGCGTCTTGCCATGGCGAGCACAGGCGCCAGTCTTCGCTCCAGCTTCTGTTCATGATTCTGGGCAATATCGACCAGCTGGTGGTCCAGCCAGGGGTTGCAGAAGCGCTCGATGATGCTGTCGACGTACTCGTCGAGCGCCATCCCCGGGTACTCATGATCGAGCACCGGCACGACTTCCTCTCTCAGCATCGCAATGAGTTCACCGCCGAGTCGCGGATCCTCCATGGCCTGGCGCACTAGCGGCAGCTGCTCCATCACCCCCAGCTGCCGCGCTCGTGCCACCAGCCAGGTATGGGCCAGGTTCAGCAGATGAAGCTTGCGACGTTCATAGGGGCCCAGGTCCTCCACCAGCAGCACATCGTCATGCCGAAAGGGAAGTGTCAGCCCGTCCACCTGCTGAATCGCCCACAGGCCATAAGGCTCAGCCACGGCGCCCACCGGCTCAAGCTCGGCGGAGACGATACGATCCACCAAGGTAGGCACCCAGACGCACTCAGCGGTGAGCCATTGCTCGAAGGCGGCATCCTGATAGCTGTCCCGGGCCAGGCCCAGCACCACGTCTCTGAGCACGCCGGCATTGTCGGTCAGCAGTTCACAGGGGAGCAGCGTGACCCCGTGGCGATCAGCGTCGAAGCGTGCCTTGAGCAACTGGGTCAGCTTGGCAGGAAAGCTGACCGGGCATGGCGCCAGCGGGCTGTCTCCGGTGGCGACGAGATAACCCGATTCGCTGGTGTTGGACACCACATGGGTGACGTCGTTGCAGAAGGACCGGTGTACCTCCGCCCAGTCCTCCGCGGCCACCAGCGAGCGGGTGATGCTGTCGACAGCGAGCCGTGTGTCGATCAGCTCGCCGTGGCGTCGTCCGCGCAGCTGAACCGGATAGCTTGCTGCCTGGGCGAGGGCGCGGGCCTTGCCGCGACCGGCAGGGCGATCGGAGGTCTGTACGGCGATGATCTCGACGTCACCGCCGACTGAGCGGGCCTGACTGGCGAACAGGTCGACGTGGGCGAGCAGGAAACGTCCCACGCCGAACTGCATCAGCGTCGCCGGTGGCAATGCCGCTGGTGTCTCTGTCGGCGCCAGCGTCACAGTGAGACACCCCGCTTCCAGGGGATGAAGTCATGTTGGGCGAGGCCCACCGCACGGGTGGTGTAGCGCCCGGAGGCGGTCTCGATGCACAGCGCCAGCAGCGCATCGGCCAGCTCGTCGATGGACGCCTCCCCGCGGATGACAGCGCCAGTGTCGAAATCGATGATATCGGACATGCGCTGTGCCAGCTCCGAGTTGCTGGCGACCTTCAAGGTAGGGGCGACCGGGTTGCCGGTCGGCGTGCCCAGTCCGGTGGTAAAGATGATCAGGTTGGCGTGGGAGCCCGCCAGGGCGGTGGTGGACTCGACATCATTGCCAGGGGAGCAGAGCAGGGCAAGCCCCGTCCGAGTGGCGGTCTCGGTGTAGTCGAGCACTTCCACCACCGGGCTGTCCCCGCCCTTCTTGGCGGCCCCTGCAGACTTCATCGCATCGGTGATCAAGCCATCGCGGATATTGCCCGGTGAGGGGTTCATGGAAAAGCTCGCGCCGACGGCTTCGGCGTGTCGCTGATAGGCCTGCATCAGGCTCGAGAAGCGTTCGGCGGTGGCATCATCGACACAGCGGGCCAGCAGCTCATGCTCCACGCCACACAGTTCGGGAAATTCGCTGAGAATCCCGCTACCCCCGAGGGTGACCAGGCGATCGATGGTGCCCCCGACCACCGGGTTGGCAGACAGACCGGAGAAACCATCGGACCCGCCGCATTCGACGCCAATGCGCAGCTTGGAAAGGGGAGCTGGCTGACGGGTCACCTGGTTGGCCTCTTTGAGGCCGTCGAAGATAGTGCCCAGCGCGCGCTCGATCAGCGCATCTTCGCTGTCACTGGCCTGCTGCTCGAGATAGTGTACCGGCCGCAGGCCGTCGGGATCCTTGGTGGCGACCGCCTGCCTGAGCATGGCGATCTGAGCCTTCTGGCAGCCCAGGCTCAACACGGTAGCGCCTGCCACATTGGGATGGGTGATGTACCCGGCGAGCAGATTGCACAATGCCTGGGCGTCGTCGTCAGTGCCGCCACAGCCCAGGGTATGGGTGAGGAAGCGCACCCCGTCGACGTTGGGGAAGGGAGACGTCAGCGGAGCCGAGAGACTGGCGGACGTGTCGCCGTGCAGCATGGTGCGCGCCAGCTGCTTGTAGTCGCGGAAAGGATCGTCACCAAGGGCGTCGGCAACGCATTGGCGCAGCACCTCGATGTTGCGGTTTTCGCAGAATACCAGGGGCACCACGAGCCACAGGTTGGCCGTGCCGACGCTGCCATCCGGGCGATGGTAGCCATCGAAGGTGGTGCCGTCGAAACGCGAGACATCCGGTCCCTGCCAGCTCTGACGACGGCTGACGGGCGTGTCCGAATGGGTAAAGTGTTCAAGGTTGTCGGTACGAATCGCACTACCCTTGGTGATGGCTCGGGTGGCTTTTCCCACGGTCACACCGTACATGGTGACGATGTCGCCCTCGGCGAGGTCCACCAGGGCAAACTTGTGCTTGCGGCGGATCGCCTCCACCAGGGTCAGCGAACCCGCTTCATCTTCGATTTGCTGCCCCACAGCAAGATCACGCAAGGCCACGCGGACGTTGTCGTCGGGGTGCACGCGCAGGCTTTCCTGCGGCAGGTCGGTGGCGATGGTCGCGGTCGAGGCGCCGTGGCTGGCTTGCGTGGTCATGATAGTGATGTCCTCATCGTCACGGTCAATACTGTCGTTATGTGTTGAGAAGCTGGGTATGGCCAGGCGCCAGAAAGAGGGGCGATTGCGCGTCTGCCTTTAGCTGGCTCATAGGTGTCCTGGCCTGTCGCGTTCTAGGACTGATCCGCTGTCCTGTCGGGCACGCTGATCATCGCCTTGATCACCCCGTTGCTGCTGTCGCACCACTGCGCCATGGTGTCCGGCAGCTCGCATAACTCGGCGCGGTGGGTAATCATCGGGGAGACCTTGAGCTGGCCAGTGGCCAGCAGGTCAATCACCTTGGCGAAGTCTTCACCGGTGGCATTGCGGCTGGCCAGCAGGGTCACTTCCTTGGCGTGGAAGTCGGGGTCATGAAAACGGATGTCGGCCTTGACCAGGCTGACCAGCACGTAGCGTCCGCCGTGGCCCACCAGCTCGAACCCCGCCTCCATGGCAGCGGGATTGCCGGTGGCATCGAACACGACGTCGGCCAGGGCACCTTGGTTAAGCTGTACGAGCTGCTGCGCCGGGTCGTCCTGTCCCACCAGTAGGGTGTCATGGAAGCCAAGCGCCTCGCGGCAGAACGCCAGTCGCTCGGCATTGCTATCCAGTACCACCACCCGCGCGCCCTGGGCACGAGCGACCTGGGCCACGCCGATACCGATGGGACCGGTGCCGACAACGGCAACCAAGTCGCGCTCGGTGACGGCGGCGCGACGCACCGCGTGGGCGCCGATGGCCTGGCATTCCACCAGCGCCAGCTCATCCAGCGTCAGCGTCTGGCAAGCAACAAGATGGCCGACGGGGACCGTGAGCCACTCGGCCATACCACCGTCCTGATGGACCCCGACGACCTGCATCTGCTGGCAGCAGTTGGTGGTGCCGCGCTGGCATGCGCGGCACTGGCCACAGTGAAGGTAGGGAATCACGTAGACCTGCTGCCCCAGCAGCTGCGCCCGCAAGGCCCCCGGCACGTCATCGGCCAGGGCTTCAACGGTGCCGGCGAGCTCGTGTCCCAGAACCCTAGGGTAAGAGAAATAGGGCTGACGACCGGAGAAGGCATGGATATCGGTCCCGCAGACGCCGATACGCTGAATGCGCACCAGCGCTTCCCCGGCCTTCGGCCGGGGAAGGGGGCGCTGTTCCAGTCGCAGGTGACCGGGCTCGACACAGACGGCGACATCCATCTGGGCAGCGGGGGTGGTCATGCCAGCGGATCCGCAATGACCTTCTGGGTCTGCTCGCCCAGCCCTTCGATACCCAGGCGCATGGTCTGGCCCGGGCGCAGGAAGACCGGTGGGTTCTGGCCAAGGCCAACGCCTGGGGGCGTGCCGGTGGAGATGACATCGCCCGGCTGCAGACTCATGAAACGACTCAGATAGCTGACCAGGAAAGCGACCTGATACACCATGGTCTTGGTGCTGCCGTCCTGATAGCGCTTGCCGTCGACTTCAAGCCAGAGGTTGAGAGCCTGGGGGTCAGCGACTTCATCCTTGGTGACCAGCCAGGGGCCCAGGGGGCCGAAGGTGTCGCAGCCCTTGCCCTTGTCCCAGGTGCCGCTGCGCTCGAGCTGAAACTCACGCTCCGACACGTCATTGACGACGCAGTAGCCGGCAACATGTTCGAGCGCTTCCGCTTCGTCGATATAGCGACCGGCCTTGCCGATGACGACACCGAGCTCCACTTCCCAGTCCGTCTTGCTGGAGTCGCGGGGAATCATGACATCGTCATCGGGGCCGCAAATAGCGCTGGTCCACTTGTTGAAGATGACCGGTTCCGGCGGGACCTCAGCTCCGCTCTCTGCGGCGTGATCGGCGTAATTCAGGCCGATACAGATAAACTTGCCGACGTTGCCGACGCAGGGGCCGATACGAGTATCGGCAGGCACCAGGGGAAGTTGCTCAAGATCCAGGCGGGCGATTTTCTCCAGGCTTTCACGACCCAGTGCTGCGCCGGAAAGATCGTCGAGGACGCCTGACAGATCGCGAATGCGGCCGGCTTGATCAAGGATGCCTGGCGCTTCTTGTCCTGGGTTGCCGAATCTCAATAGTTTCATGGGTGGTCCTTGTGCGTTGTGGTGTCAATGACAGGGCGTCGATATCAGGGCGGCAAGGTGAGGCGCCGAGACCTCACGGTCGACTGGCGTCAGGCTAGCCAGCCTCCGTCGATGATCTGACAGGTGCCGGTGGTATAGGCCGATTCGTCTGAGCCCAGGTAGACGGCCAGTGCCGCGATTTCGTCCGTCTTGCCCAGTCTGCCCATGGGCTGACGATCGAGAAAGGCTTGGCGTACCTGAGCTTCGTCCTGGCCCAGCGCGTCGGCTTGCGCGCGAATACGTTCGCTCAGGGAAGGTGATTCGACGGTCCCCGGGCAAATGGCGTTGCAGCGAATACCATGGGTGACGTAGTCCGCCGCCACCGAGCGTGTCAGGCCGATCACGGCAGCCTTGCTGGTGCCATAGGCGAAGCGTCCCGGCACCCCCTTGAGGCTGCTGGCAACCGACGCCATGTTGATGATGCTGCCGCCGCCCGCGTCCAGCATACCGGGAAGAAAGGCGCGAAGGGTGTGGTACATGGCAGTAACGTTGATCGCCATGGAGCGCTCGAAGGCGTCTTCCGAGCATTCGAGCAGACTACCGCTGTGCACGTAGCCCGCGCAGTTGAACAGAATATCCAGGCCTGGCAGTGAGTGCTTGAGGGCGTCAATGGCACTTGGCTGGGTCACGTCCAGGTGATGGCAGTGAAGACGGGGCGTGCCGGCGAGATCCTCCAGCTTGCTCACGTCGATATCGGTGGCGTGGACCTCGGCGCCCTCTGCCAAGAAACGTTCGACGGTGGCGCGTCCAATGCCCTGACCTGCGGCGGTGATTAAGGCGGTCTTTCCTGACAGGCGCATGGCAACTCCTGTAATCCGGGTCATCGTTGTTGTGAATCGTTGTGGACCTCGTTGCTCGGCGACAGCGACCTGCTGATCTGCCGCACCCGCGGCGAGAGTTCAGAGGCAACCTCAGTCCTTTTCTTCACTTCTCCCGCCGGCCCGTGCCTGTGCTCTTCTGCTGTCTCGCAGCTCGGCCATTCCTCAGTCACGGCTCGGCCATTCCTCAGTCACGGCTCGGCGATGGCTCAGGTATGCCTCAGTTATGCCTCAGTTATGCCTCAGTTATGGCTCGGCGGTGTCGTCATGCAGCACCTAACAGGGCATCGCGACTTGCTTATGGTGGCCGTGACGCTGGAATCGCCAGGGCGAGCCCTTTTGTTCGACGTTAGTCTTAGTGGTATGACAGGATGCTAGCATGATGGTAGGTGCAGTATGGCGTAGCTACGAGAGATTGCAATTGCCTGAACGGGTCGACTTTGGTCGAGCCTGATCATCGCGATACGGCGGCAACCACCCATGAGAGGCTTCACTTCAAGGGACTGGGGTGGACTGAGTCGAAGGTGAAAGGGCTGGGTTTGAAAGAGCTGAGCTTGAAAGTGCTGAGCTGGAAAGGGCTGGGCAAAGAACTGGGGTGAGAGGACGGGTGCATAAGTATCGCTCTGGCGCCGTGGCCATGGTCGCAGCAAAGCGCGGTGACCGGCGCCGTCAGAAACAAGCAGCAGGCCTCAGTAAAGAAGGGTCTTTGATGTAAAAAAGAGGCGGCCGTAGGTGGCCGCCAGAAGGGCAGGGAACCGGTAAGCGTCAGGCGCTAAGGTGGAATTTGTCAGTCAGGCTATGGGGTGGTGCCCAGTTGGGACTGCGTGCCGCCGCCTGCGTCTACACCAGCACCCTTGCCCGCTGTCAGCACGGGGTAGTACTGGGTGAAGACGAAGTCGTCTGCCGCCGCTGCCGCATGGCAGGCGTTACAGGCGGCGGTGGGAAAGGGGGCCGCAGTCTCCTTGAGGCTTGAGTGATCCGGCGTCGAGAAACTGTAGTAGGCCCAGTTGCCTGGCTCGTCCGGGAAGTGCTCGCTGCTCTTGATGGTGGCCTCGAGGCCGATGTACTCACCCATGAAGTAGCCGTTGCCACTTGCAGCCTGCTTGCTGCCGACGCTGATCAGCTCCTTGACCATGATCGCGCCATCGCGAAACTCGCCAGTCTCCTTCCAATGCTCCCAGCTTTCCGGGTCAAGGTAGACAGCATGGAATTCCGGGAAAGGGGCCTTGCCATTGTTCATGTCATTGGGGGTCAGCGGGGTCCCCACGAACACCCACTCGCGGAAGCCGGTAGGCCGGGTCAACTCCCCGTCCTTGATCTCGAAGTAGGTATCGGCCAGGGCGCTGGTAGCCATCAGGCCTGCAGCCATGGCGGCTGAGTAGCGCAGCAGGTTGAGCATGGTAGTTCCTCCTTGATCGCCCTTGCGCAGGGGACGGCCTTGTAGGCCTGATGTCGCCTCGCTTGTGGGCTGTGCACGGTAGTCGGTCGGTCATAAGGCTCTTGGCTGGCCTTTTGGATTCAGTCCGGTTCCTTTGTCAGTGATTGCCGGTCAGTAATTGCCGGCCAGTGATTGCCAGCCAGTGACTTTCGGTTAGGCGTTTCCGGTTAGTCGTTTCGGGACAGGCGTTTCTGATCAGACGTTTCCGGTCGCTCTTATAGGAGCGCGGGCGTGGGCGGCTTGCGCTGCTTGGCTATGTCGCTCGGCTATGTCGCTCGGCTATGTTGTTTGGCTGTGTCGCCATGGGGTGCAGCGAGTGCGGCCGCGGGCGCCCGGTGTCGTGGAAGGTATACGTCAAGCTCGAAAAGGCAGCTACGGGTGGTGCTGGAACTCGCATACTGCATGCGAGATTTCTGTAGTATCCGCGCGGTTCAGCTCAGAGTTAGCGGCCGTTGGGGAGACGCGGTGTAGGCACCGCTATAACGAAAAAAGCCCCGTCGCGAGACGAGGCAAAAGGGAGTGGGAGGCGCTGTCTGTGGATCCGAAGAGCCAACCGAAGCGCCATATCAAGGGCTAGCCGCGGCTCTGATGCTTCAGCCAGGCGCGGATGCCATAGGTCCAGGGGGGCAACCGATCGGAGCGCTGGACCTGGTTGGTCAGGGCGCCGAGGCGTGGCGTCGAGATGGTGACACGATCACCCAGATGATGGGTAAAGCCCTGGCCGGGACCATCGCGATCCTGGATGGGCGAGAACATGGTGCCAAGGAACAGCATGAAGCCATCCGGGTACTGGTGGTGGTCGCCAATGGTCTGACTTACCAGGTCCAGCGGATCGCGACTGATCTCACGCATGTCGCTGGCGTCTTCCAGCAGGAAATCATCGTCCCCCTCGATACGCAGACTGACCATCGCCGAGCGCACGTCATCCATGGAGAAGTGTTCGTCAAACAGGCGGATGAAGGGGCCGATGGCGCAAGACGCGTTGTTGTCCTTGGCCTTGCCCAGCAACAGCGCGCTGCGTCCTTCGATGTCGCGCAGATTGACGTCGTTGCCCAGGGTAGCGCCGCGGGCGTTGCCGCGGGCGTCGACTGCCAGCACGATTTCCGGTTCCGGGTTGTTCCAGTGTGACGACGGGTGCAGGCCGACGGCAGCACCGTGGCCAACGGCGGACAGCGGTTGAGCCTTGGTAAAGACCTCGGCATCGGGGCCGATGCCGACCTCCATATATTGCGACCAGGCGCCTCGGGACTGTAGCTCTGCCTTGAGCGCCATGGCCTCGTCCGAGCCAGGACGGATCTTTGACAGGTCGCCGCCGATGACGCGCTTGAGTTCTTCTCGAAGCTCACCGGCACGGGCGGCGTCGCCGCCGGCCTGTTCTTCGATCACTCGCTCAAGCAGGCTGACCGCGAAGGTCACGCCGCAGGCCTTGATGGCCTGGACGTCGCAGGGGGCGAGCAGGTAAGGAGCGCTGGAGGAGCCAGCGTTGTCGAGTAGGCGGTCCAGAGTCCCCAGGGACTCGCCCTCGGCGTTGGCTACGATATGTGCAGCGTCATCCCGCTCCAGCAGGTCAGCCATCACGTTGACAGTGGCGGACAGGTCGATCACCTCACCATTACGCACCGTCACGACGACAGGGCCGCGCTGATCATCACGCCAGATTCGGCCGACCAGCAGGGCGCGCTCGGCGTCTTGCGGCAGCACGTCGTGGGCAGAAGGCAGGCTATTCATAGGGTCATCCTTTGGTTCGTTTGTCAGTTCGCGTTGCTATATGTCGCGTCAGCCGCTCGAGCGTCACATGGGGCAGGGCGTGTCTCGGCCCTGACCACTTTTGGCTTAACTAGCTCTTAACGATGTCTGAACTATTTCTCACCTACCGCTTACCTATCGCTTACCTATCGCTTAGCCCTGGCTCAACCCTGGGTACGCGGCAGGATGCGTCCAGGGCACATCAGGCCACGTGGATCGAGAAGTCGCTTGAGGCCGCGCATGATGTCGTGTTCCGGGGCGGACAGGCTCTCGAGGAAGGGAGGCTGCTTGACGCGGCCGATCCCATGCTCGGCGCTGATGCTGCCGTTGTACTCGCCGACAATGGAGAAGATCTGTTCCTCCAGCTCGTGCAGCAGGCTGCGCTTGGCGTCATCGTCCAGGTGGCCGGGAGGCAGGATGTTGAAGTGCAGGTTGCCGTCGCCGACGTGGCCATAGGCAATGACCTGGGACTCCGGTGACGACTCGAGCACCGCTGCCTCCGCCTGAGCATGAAACGCTGGCAGCTGGGAAATGGGCAGGGAAACATCCGTGCGCAGGTGTTCACCACGGCGCTGCTGGCCCTCGAGCATGGCCTCGCGCAGCTGCCACAGCTGGGCGGCCTGGGTCTCGCTGGAGGCCAGCACGCCATCGTCGAGCAGGCCGTCTTCCATACCACGCTCGAACAGCGCTTCGATCATCGCATCCAGATCTGCTGGCCCACTGGCGGCCACCTCCATCAGCACATACACCGGATGGGCACCGTCCAACGGGTCGGGTAACGTTGCATCGGCTTCGAAGGCCAGCTCCAGGCAGGCGCGGGGAATCAGTTCGAACGCCGTCAACAGATCGCAGCAGTGGCGGCGTGCCTGGGCGTAGAGCCCGAGCACGGCCTCGACGCTGGGACAGCCGATCAGGGCCGTGCGGGTGACCTGGGGACGAGGATAGAGCTTGAGCACCGCTCCGGTGACAATGCCAAGGGTCCCTTCGGCGCCGATGAACAGCTGCTTCAGATCGTAGCCTGTGTTGTTCTTGTGCAACGCCTTCATATCGGTGAGCAGGCGACCGTCGGGCAGTGCCACCTCGATGCCGAGCACCAGCTGGCGCATCATGCCATAGCGCAATACGTTGAGACCGCCGGCGTTGGTCGCGATATTGCCACCGATCTGGCAGCTGCCCTGGGCGCCCAGTGACAGCGGGAAGGTCAGATCCTGTACCTCAGCGGCTTCCTTTACGGTCTGCAGAATGCAGCCTGCATCGACGCTCATGCTGAAGTTGAGGGGGTCGATCGAGCGCACGCGATTGAGTCGCTCGAGGCTGATCACCAGCTCAGGCACATGGCTGTCCGGCAGCGCACCTTCCACCAGGCCGCTGCCACCGCCCTGAGGCACCACCGGAATATCGTGACGATGGCAGTAGCCAAGCACGTCCGCCACCTGCTGGGGTGTGTCGGGCCGGGCGACGGCCAATGGCAGGCCACCGCGTGCTCCGGCCCAGTCGACCAGGTAGCGCTCCATGTCGCTCGTCTCGGTCAGTACCCCCTTGTTGCCGAGGGTCTGTACGAGGAATTGCAAAAGAGGATCGTGGGGGCTCATATGGGCCAACTCCGCTTAGTGGGCGATGGATCGTCGCCCTCCAGTGTCTTGACGAGACAGGCGCTCGGTCGCATCGCTAAAGGGGGCCAGGGCGCCGGTTTTCCGGGCGCCCTGGGTTGTTCACGCTGGCTCACTTGAACCACAGCACCAGTCCAGGGAAGAGCAGGAAGAGCACCAGCAGCGCCACCAGGGTGAAGTAGAAGGGCAGCAGGCTCTTGACCAGGCTTTCCATGCCCACCTTGCCAACGCCACAGCCGACGTAGAGCACGGTTCCCACCGGCGGCGTGATCAACCCGATGCCCAGGATGAAGGACATCAGCACGCCGAAGTACACCGGATCGATACCCAGCTTCACGACCACGGGGGTCATCAAGGGGGCCAGGATCACCATGGCGGGAGTCAGGTCCATGAAGAAGCCGACGATCAGCAGGAAACCGGACAGGATCAACAGCAGCAGCAGCTTGTTTTCGGTGATCGCGGACAGGCTGACCACCAGTTGCTGCGGGATCATATTGGCGGTCAGCAGCCACGCCAGCACGCTGGCAAAGGCCAGCAGCAGCATGACCACGCCGGTGAGGCGGCCGGTGGCAATGCACAGCTCGAAGAAGCGCTTGAGGGTCAGGCTGCGATAGACAAAGAACGACACCGCGAAGGCGTAGACCAGCGCAATAGCCGCGCTCTCGGTGGGGGTGAAGACGCCGGTCAGAATCCCGCCGACGATGATGACCGGCAGCAGCAGTGCCAACATCGCGTCCTTGAGCGCGCTGGCAAGCTCCGGAAAGGAAAACGCCTGTCCTTTGCCGTTCTTGCGCGACTGCACGTAGGTGGTTCCTGCCAGTGCCAGGGTGATCAAGATGCCTGGCACGATACCTGCCAGGAACAGCTGCGAGATCGAGGTATTGGTCACGACCCCGAACAGGATCATCGGAATCGACGGAGGAATGATGATACCGACCACCGACGCCGCCACCACGATGGCGGTCGCCATGGAAGCGGTGTAGCGGTGTTGCTTCATCGGCTCGATCATCATGCTGCCTACGGCCGAGGCATCCGCCACGGCAGAACCACTGATGCCGCCGAAGAACATCGAGGTCATGACCGCGACCTGTCCAAGCCCGCCTGCCACGAAGCCCACCAGGGCGCTGGCCAGACGTACCAGGCGCGTAGCAATGCCGCCTTCACTCATGACTTCGCCGACCAGGATGAACAGCGGAATGGCGAGTAGCGGGAACGAGTCGAGACCATTGACCGCCTGGTCGACGATGGGGGACAGCGAGTAGTCCGAATAGAAGAAGATAAACAGGCTGATGGCCCCAAGACCAAACGAAATCGGCATGCCGATGACGATGCAGATCGCGAGACCGATCAGAATGCTCCAGAGGATCATGGTTCAGATCTCCTGCACAGGGCCACCAGGGCGAGGGTATTGGCGATCAGGGTCAGGCCAGCCATGACCGGCATTGCGCTGTACAGCCAGGTCTTGGGAATGCCGAGCATCGGGGTCGAACTGGTGTAGCCCGAAATCAGCTCCTTGAAGCCAATCAGGATGCAGGCACAGACCAGGTAGATCACCGCGACTGCGGCAAATCCGAGCAGGCGACGCAGTCCCGCCGGGGCGAGGTCCTTGAAGTAGGTGACGGCCACGTGCTCTTTCTCGAGGCTGCCGAGACCGGCACCGAGCAGCACCAGCCAGATGAACATGACGCGCGACATCTCCTCCGCCCAGGCGTAGGAGGTGTTGAGCACGAAGCGACCGAACACGTTGGCGGTCACACAGAACACGACGCCGAGGACCAGCAGGCCAACGGCCACACGCAGCGTCGTGATGAGCCATCCCAGAATGCCCGGGGTGGTCGTGGAAGATAGGGTGGTCATGGGTCACCTCCGTGGTGACAACAGCACCGCCGCCGCGGGCGGCGGCAGGGCTTGGCGCCACAGCACGGTGCTGTGGCGCCAAGCCCTGTCATGGACGTTCGTGGGTCCGCATCCAGTGTCGTGCCGACTTACTGGGACACGGCGCGGATATCGTCGATCAGCTCGCCGCCAATCTTGTCGCGCCAGTCGTCATAGACCGGGGCCAGGGTGTCCTGGAAGGTGGCCACCTGTTCCGGCGTCAACTCGGTGATGGTCATGCCCTCATCGATCAATTCCTGCTTGATCTGCCCGTTCAGGGTGCGGCTGACATGGCGCTGGTAGTCACCCATCTCGCCTGCGGCTTCGACCAGCAGCTGCTGGTAGCTCTCTGGAAGCTTGTTCCAGAAGCGCTCCGACACCAGGGTGATGAACGGCGTATAGACGTGGTTGGACTCGGTCGCGTAGCCCTGCACTTCGTTGAACTTGGACGACTGGATCGTGATCCAGGGGTTCTCCTGGCCGTCGACCACGCCCTGCTCCAGTGCAGTAAACAGCTCGGCGAAGGACATCGGTGTGGGGTTCGCGCCCAGAGTCTTCCAGATATCCAGGTGGATCGGATTCTGCATGGTGCGGACCTTGAGGCCATCCAGGTCGTCAGGTGAGTCCACCGCCGTTTGGCTGTTGGTCAGCTGGCGATAGCCGTTCTCGGCCCAGCCGATGGCCTTCAGGCCGTTGGTGCTGGCCACCTCGAGCATGCTGTCGCCGATCTCGCCGTCGAGCACCTCATCCGCCACTTCCGGGGTCGGGAACAGGAACGGCAGGTCGAACACCGCGAACTGCGGGAACATGTTGACCAGGGGAGAGGTCGACGGGGCGGTCATTTCCAGCGTGCCTGACTGCAGGGCGCTGACGGCCTGCAGGTCGTCACCCAGCTGGGCGCTGTGGAACAGTTCGACCTGGATGTGGCCGTCACTGCGAGTCTCGACGATGTCTTCGAAGTACTCGAGTCCGCGATACTGCGCACCGGACTGGGTGGTGCCGATGCTGAACTTGAGGGTGTAGTCGTCGCCGTCGCCCTCGACAGTGCTGCCGGAGACCTCGGGAATCGGCGGCATTTCCGTCGCCGCCTGGCTGGTGGCGGCGAAGCCCGCGGCCAGCGACGCGACGGTCAGGGTTGAGATCGCCAGCTTGAGTCGGCTAAGAGCGAAGGGGCCTTGGGGCATTGTGGTTGTTGTCATGGTGCTCTCCTTTCAGAGGCGGTGGTGAGTGGCATGCTGGCCCATCCGACAGGGTGGGATGGGCCGGGGTGGGCGCGATTCAGGCGTCTTGCCAGGCCGCGCCTTCGGGGAATTGGTGGGCGTCGAGAGATTCCGCCTTCATGGTGATGCTGTAGCCGGGCGCCTCGGGTACCAGGTAGCGGCCGTGGCGAATGCGCACCGGATCGATGAAGTGTTCGTGCAGGTGGTCGACGTATTCGAGCAGGCGACCTTCGAGGGAGCCAGAGACCGCAATGTAGTCGAACAGCGAAATATGCTGGGTGTATTCGCAAAGGCCGACACCGCCGCCGTGGGGGCAGATCGGCACGCCGTACTTGGCCGCCAGCAGCACCACGATGATCACTTCGTTGAGCCCGCCCAGACGTGCAGCGTCCAGCTGGCAGTAATCGATCGCACCTGCCTGGAGCAGCTGCTTGAACATCACCCGGTTGTGGCAGTGTTCGCCGGTGGCCACGCCAATGGCGCCCGGCTGCTTGCCCTGGGAGGGACCGAACACGCCGCCACCGAGACGTCGACGGATCTCGGCGTGGCCGAGGATATCGTCAGGACTGGTCGGCTCTTCGATCCAGTGCGGATTGAATTCGGCCAGACGGCGCATGTTGACGATGGTTTCGTCCACATCCCACATCTGATTGGCGTCCATCATCAGCGTGCGCTCTTCGCCAATCTCTTCGCGCAGAATGGCGGCCCGGCGACGATCCTCCTCGATGTCCCCACCGACCTTCTGCTTGAAGTGCTCCCAGCCCTCGGCCAGGGCCTCGCGGCAGAGCCTGCGCATCTTTTCTTCGGAGTAGCCCAGCCAGCCAGCGGATGTGGTGTAGCCGGGATAACCGTCGGCGCGCATCTCGGCTTCGCGATCCGCCTTGGTGGCGGCATTGCGGCGGAGCAGGGCAATCGCTTCTTCCGGGGTGATGGCATCCGTGACAAAGCGGAAGTCGAGGCAGCGCACCAGCTCTTCCGGCTGCATGTCGACCAGCAGCTTCCAGATCGGCTTGCCTTCGTGCTTGGCCCACAGGTCCCACAGCGCATTGACCAGGGCAGCGCTGGCCAGGTGCATTACACCCTTTTCGGGGCCCAGCCAGCGCAGCTGACTATCGCCGCTGGTCAGTTCTCGCCAGAAGGTGCCCATGTTCGCGGTGATGTCTTCCAGCCGACGCCCGACCAGGGTCGGCGCCAGCGCCTTTACCGCAGCGACGCAGAGGTCGTTACCGCGGCCGATGGTAAAGCTCAGGCCATGGCCTTCGGTCTCCTGGTCGGTGTGCAGGATGACATAGGTGGCGGAGTAGTCCGGGGCCTCGTTCATGGCATCGGAGCCATCGAGCTGGCGGGATGTGGGGAAGCGAATGTCGCGGGCGTCCACGCGGGTGATGGTGGTCATGCTGGCGGCCTTGTCATTGATGTTGTTGAAAGGCAGGGCTCGATATCGCATCCATTAAGCGCTGTGAAAAGGATGAAGAGAGAGCCCTGTCAGAAAAATCTGTTGTGATATGTAGTGGCGTAGGGAGAGTCTAATCAGACAGAAAAAAGACCGGCCAATGGAAGTTTTTGTCGTGCCGATAACCACAGGTTATCATGCGTGAATACCGACCCCATCGGAGGCACGCAATGGCCCATGATAGCGGCGTTCACGTCAAGACGTGGCTGCGGGTAAAACATATGATGTTGCTGGTTGCTTTGGACGAAAGTCGTAACATGCATGCCGCTGCCAGACAGCTAAATATCAGTCAGCCGGCCGCCAGCAAGATGCTCAAGGACATCGAGGGCTTTCTCGGTCTGCCGCTGTTCGAGCGTGAACCAGGGCGGATGGAGCCGACTGCCGCCGGTGAGACAGTGCTGCGCTATGCCAGAAGGCTATTGAACGATACCGATCGGCTGGTAGAAGAGCTGTCTTCCTTGCGCGAGGGCGGGCATGGCCGGTTGGCGCTGGGCTCAGTACCCGGTGCAGCACCGGTGATGCTGCCCCACGCCATGGCCGCCTTGAAACGCCAGCGACCGCGTCTGGCGATCTCGTTGATGGAAAACTCAAGCGACAGGCTGTTGGTGGACCTGGAGTACAAGTTGCTGGATGCGGTCATTGGCCGATATACCGACCCCTCCCAGCGCCACCTGTTCGATTTTCTGCCGCTGAAGGAAGAACCGGTATCGGTGGTGGCGCGTCCGGAGCATCCGCTGTGCCAAGGGGTGCCAGAGCTTGCCGAGGTGGTGCGTTGGCCCTGGGTATTGCATCCCATGGCCAGTCCCATGCGCGGCCTGTTTGAAGCGGCACTGGCCGAGGCGGGTGTCGCGTCACCGCGCAACGTCATCGAAACCACCTCAACCCAGGCGTCGCTGCAGCTGGTGGCGTCATCGGACACCCTGTCGGTGTTGCCGAGTTCGGTGGTCAAGACCGCCTTTTCTCAGGGTCGCTTTGCGGTACTGCCGCTGACCATCGGTGAGCCGCTTGGCTACTACGGCATCCTCACGCGCAAGAATGAGCCTTGGCCACAAGCGTTGAAGGAGCTGGTGCAAGAGCTGACCGGATAGACCGGACGCAATACAGCCGCCCGCTTGTTCAAGGCTTGGGAGCCGGGGCATCGGACGATGTCAGTGCGCAATTTCAGCACAATAGGCAAAGAGACACCAAGGCTGACAGGATGACCTGAGCGCATCACTCCAACGTCAATGCTTCGCGGAAATTCGGTATAAAGGGCAGGAAAAGGCACTGCTGACATGGCGGATGTAAGGGGGATGCTTCAGCTTGGTCGATAGCGGATGTCGCCGCCTGATGTTCGTCATTCAGACGATAGCGTTCACGAAAAGGGACCGGCGAGCCTGCCAAAGGGAAAGCACAACCTGGGATAAGGGAGAAACAAGGACCAGCATGATATGCCGGTCCTTGCAGTACGACGTATTGCCGAATCATCTACCTTCCTGCTAGATGACTGGCGGCAAGTCTCACGCCTCGCGCTGGCCATCCACCAGACGACGGAGCTTGAGCGGATTGCCGTCTTTCAGCGCATCAGGCAGCAGGCTGTCGGGCAGGTTCTGGTAGCACACCGGACGCAGGAAGCGATGAATGGCAGCGCTGCCCACGGAGGTGGTACGCGAGTCCGAGGTCGCCGGGTAAGGGCCACCGTGAACCATGGCGTGACATACCTCGACACCGGTCGGCCAGCCGTTGGCCATCACTCGGCCAGCGCGGCGCTCGAGGATCGGCAGCAGACCACGGGCGGCGTCGACGTCGCCATCGTCCATCTGCAGGGTGGCGGTCAGCTGGCCTTCCAGGCCTTCGGCCAGAGCCTTGACCTCATCGAGGTCGGCACACTGCACCACCAGGGAGGTGGAGCCAAACACTTCCGCCTGCAGGGCGTCATCCTTGAGGAAGTCCTGGGCGTCGGCCACGAACAGCCCTGCCTGACACTGGTTGGGACCGTCGCCTGC